>CAIYYI010000284.1 GCA_903930345.1 uncultured Verrucomicrobiota bacterium | reverse complement strand
GCAAGTTCCTGGGCCTTCATCGGGTTGGCGAAGACCTGGGCATCGCTCAACAAGGCTTCCACCTCGGCGAGACGCCGGGCAAACCGGTCAATGTGGGGGCGCAGTTCCATGGACAGCTTAACGGACAAAACGGGCACCAACAGGCCACACAAAAAAGCAAACCGCCCGCGCGCTGCAAAGGCAACGCGCGGGCGGTGTGGGGAAAGGGGCTATTTCTTCTTCTTGGTCTTGCTCGCCGCCATGGCCGCCTGGGCAGCCTGGGTCTTGGCCATGCGTTGCTGGAATTTATCCACGCGGCCAGCGGTATCCACAAACTTCTGTTGGCCGGTATAGAAGGGGTGGCAGGCGTTGCAAATACCGACGACAATCGACGGTTTGGTGGAACGGGTCTTAATGACGTTGCCACAGGCGCAACGCATTTCAGATTCCATATATTTCGGATGAATGTCAGCTTTCATACAAAGTCAAGAGTTCGAGAAGGTAGCAGCCGACCGCCGGTTGACAAGCGTTAAATTGAGAAACCAAGGATTAACGCCGTCGTCTGCCACCACACTATTTTCTTAATAAATTGCAGGACAACACACTACACCAATCACCACTGATTCAAAGGCGACCGGAATAAGGCCGGCATTTCAGCCGTTTCAGTCCCCTCCGGAGTGAACAGAACGCTTAAGCGCTCCCCCGTCACTCCCGAAAGGTAGATGACCAACTTGCGGATCCTGGAGTTTTTGTTCTGCCCCTCCGGGGATGGGCAATCCGGCAGGGGTTGGGCATTCATGACAGAAAACCGGGCGGTGGCCGGCGCCAGAATACGCACCTTCATGGTTTTGCCCTTTTCCATGAGGAGAGCCGTTTGGCCATCCAGGCTCACCTGGGCAGCCGTGTGGAAAAACCACCAGACATCCGACGCCTTGGACAACTGCCACTCGTCCTGCACCAGCACTTGTCGGCCATTCGCCAAGGCAATGCCACGCTGAACCCGGGTGGCTTGGCTGGCGTAGGCTGGGGTCAGATCAGCCACCGCGTAGGATTGCTTTGGCTGGGATTGGAATTTAACCACCTTGGCGGCCGCCTTCGGATCCTGATCCGGCTCCAGTCCAGGGTTAATCACCAACGCATTGTGCCCCTCGGCACGCAGACGGTAATAGGTCCAGCGTTGCTTGCCAAAGTAGCCGGGCAGGTTGTAATTGTCCGACCCCAAATCCACCCCCCACCGGACCCCCAGTGCCTCCAAGACGAAACTGCCCAGGTCCAGGTTGGAATGGTTGGCCTGGTTGTCCCCCGCCTTGAAGCCGACGAAGGTGGTCTGATTGTCGGCCCACGACCCCCGCATGGTCACGACTTCCGCACTGCGGAAATACTTATCCAGAGGGCGCTCCTGGACGGAGGGTTCGGCCGCGTTGGGCAGGTACCACAGCAGATCCAGGGGTGCGCCGGAGGCGATGCGCTGCTGGAACCAGGCAAAGGAGGGGCGATTGAATTTGCGGGCCAGCCAGAACATCTGCGGCGAGCGCATCACGCCCGCATGGGCATCCGCATAGTTGTAGCTTTGCCCGGAAGGAGCCGAACAGTGCAGGGGAAAAGTGCCAGCCTCGGAAAAACCCGGGATGCGGGAGAGCCCGTAATCCGTCCCCAAGGCGGAATCAAGCGCGGCCAGTAAGACGCAGTTGTAGGCGGTGGCATACCCCCAATAGCCAGGCCCCTCGTTCCACGCGCCGTCCGGATAAAACTCCGCCATGGGAAGCTGGATTGATTTCAGGGCGGCGGAGAGAAATTCGCCGCACAAGGCCGGCTCCTCATCAGCGATGGCAAGCGCCCCGGTGCCGATGCCGCCGTTGCAAACCTGGTTCCAGTTGTGGCGGACGCGGGCCCAGCCGCTGTTTTTGCGGTGGATATCCATCGCGAGCGATATCCCCTTCTCCACCATGGCCCGGCGGAGAATCTGGCGCTGTTGCGGGGTCCAGGCGTCGTACATCCAATCGTACCCGATGGCAAAACCGTGGGTCATTTCGGCGGTGTCCAGAAAGTGGCGCGGGTTCCAGTTGGTGAAGGCGGCGGCGGCGCTCAGCTCCACCCAGGCGCGGTCCACCCATTGCCGGTTTTGGTCCAACTGATAGAGCAGGCCCAACACCTGCATGCGATCCACCACCCGGCGGCTGGTGCTGAGCAGCCGCAAACCATCCGGAATCTCATATTTGGAGGCTGGCTCACGCAGAATCTTCTGACCGCTGGACACCAATTTCGCACGCCATTCCTTCAATTGCGGATCGGTGGCCGTCTCCTGCCGGAGCCGGGCAAAATCCGCCGGTCTGGCCAGGAGCCGAGGATGACCTGGCTGAAGCCGGGTGAGGATCTCGGGGCCGGACGGAATGGGGAGCGGCGCGGGACGGTTTTCCGGGGCGGCCGGGGCGGCAACCGTCAGCAAACCGAACGCGCAAACCAGCGCCCATCCCGATGAGGAGGAAAATGACATGCGGTATGAATAGCCATCCGGCGCGGCGGGAGCCAGAGAAATTCTTTTAACTTCCGCTTCCCCCACCCTCTGAGGTTGAAATCCCCGGTTTGTTTTGGATTTCATTTGTCGCATAGGGTTTTTCCTGCTCAAATGCCACCCAACATAGTCGTTGAGTATGGCACACATTGACTCGGTAATCACGGTTCCCAAAGACGTCCTCCTCAGGGAGTTGGACGGGGAGGCTGTCATTCTCAACCTCGTCACCGGCAAGTATTACGGCCTCGATTCCACCGGCACCCGCATGTGGAACGTGTTGGCCCAACACCAGCATGTCAGGCCGGCCTTCAATGCTCTCTTGGATGAATTTGAGGTCAGCCCCGAGCAACTTGAAAAGGATTTGCTCGCGTTGATTGATCAGTTGGTGAAACAGGGGTTGTTGGGCATCGAACCTCCCCATTGAACCAGCCAGCCTGGTTGCCTATTGACCATGCGCCGAAAGTTGCGAGTTTTTTTTGCCCTGGCCGGGCCTGACCGGCGGCTTTTGGTGCGGGCTTGGATGGGTCTGTTGGGGGTGGATCTGATGTTGCGCGTCCTTCCTTTCAAGGCGATCCAACGGCGATGCCTGGGGCAAAAAAGCAGCCGCCAGCCAGCAGACGTTCTGGCCACCATTGCCCACCTGAAACGGATGGTCGATATGGCGGCCCGCAATCATCTTTACCCCATGACCTGCCTGCGTCGGGCGCTGGTGCTGCAAAGTCTGCTGGCCAAACGGCAGGTTCATGCCGAGATCCGGTTTGGCGTCCGAAAGGAGCTGGGCACGTTGCAGGCGCATGCCTGGCTCGAATATCAGGGCCGCGAAATAGGGTCATCGGCTGACGCCCTGGGCCAGTTTCATCCCCTGGAGTTGAAAAGGATGTCCAAATCATGAGTGCGATCGCCTGTCTGGTGAATTTCGAGGGGGTACCGGTGGATACCGAGTTGCTGCACCGCATGGCCGACTGCGTGGCTTTTCGCGGTCCGGACGGCATCCATTTCTGGAATGGCGGTCACGTGGCCATGGTGCATCTGGCCATGCACACCACACCGGAAGCCTGCCGGGAAAAACAGCCGCTGCTCAGCCCTGACGGACAGGTTTGCCTGGTGGCCGACGCGCGCATCGACAACCGCCAGGGATTGATGCACGACCTGGTGCGAGCCCAGGGCCATCGGATGGACGCCACTCCAACGGACGCCGATCTGATCATGGCCGCCTACCTCTGTTGGGGGAAGGATTGCTTCGGCCATTTGCTCGGTGATTTTGCCATCATCATTTGGGATGGACGGACGCGGGAGTTGCTGGCCGCGCGTGATCCCTTTGGGGTGAAACCGCTGCATTTTGCGCGGGTGGGCAATCTCCTTTGCCTGGCCACGGAAGTGCTCCAAATCCTGGAATGGCCGGCCGTGCCGCGCCGGTTGGATGAATTGGCGCTGGCCGACCTGCTGTTGGGCCGGTTTGGGGACAACATGCTCACCCTGTTCCAAGACATCCGCAAAATCCCCTTGGCCGGGCGTCTTCTGGCTTCAGACGGGCACGTTCAAGTGGAACGGTACTGGGATGTGAATCCAAAACACTCCATCCGTCACCGCACGGACGCGGATTATGCGGCACATTTTCTGGAACTGTTTCGCCAGGCGGTGGGGGACCGCCTGCGCACCAACGTCCCGATAATCGGGGCCACCGTGAGCGGGGGCATGGATTCGACCTCCGTGGCGGCGGTGGGCCACCAAATCCTCCAGAGTTCGAAGGGTTCAGCGCGCTTGGTTTGTAGGTCATTGGTCTTCGACACCTTGCCGAACTGTGATGAGCGGGAATACACCCGCACCCTGGCCGATGAACTGGGATTGGACATCGAATACCTGCCAGCGGATAAATATTGGTTTCTGAGTGAACCCCTGCATTTCCGCCCGCATCTCGAAACCACTTGCCTCTGGAATGATGCCGCTGATCGAGAATTGTTGCGCCGTTTCCAGGCACAGGGCGCACGCGTAGTGTTGACCGGTCATGGTGGTGATGTTCTGGGCGGCAACCATTTCATTTACAGTGACCGGCTGATGCGCGGACAACTGGGCGCGGTACGAGACGTCTGGCAGATGGCACAACGCCGCAGAATGTCCCCGGGTAAGGCTATTTATAAACTCCTTTTGAGACCCTTACTGCCGGAATCCATTGCTAAAATATTGCGAGGGTTCAGACTGCGACGCAAAACCACGCAGATTCCACCCTGGCTATCGACTGAGTTTGTGAATCGAAATCTGCTGGAAAAACTTATAAATAAGGAATTAGCAAAGAAGTTTAAGCGCCCGGCCCGCCAGGCCATTTACCAATTAGCAACAAGAATGGGTTCGGTGCCTGCCGGGGTGCATTGCTTGGATTCGGTTGCAGCTCGATTCGGCCTTGAATCCCGCCATCCGTTAATGGACCGTCGTTTGATTGAGTTCGTGGTGGCCATTCCACCCGAACAGCATTTGAAGAATGGATTCACAAAATGGATATTGCGCCAAGCCATGCAAGGTATTCTGCCGGAAAAGATTCGCACCCGACGGGAAAAGACCAATTTCAACGATTTCACAGCCCTGAGTTTGGGTTGCAATGCTCGAGATCAGATCGCTCCGTTGCTTGCCAATCCTTGTTTGGGCAAACTGGACGTGCTGAATCCAACTGAACTGCGAGGGGACTTTCCGGAGTCGCTCCGGATTGAGGACGCGTTTTTTCATGCAATAACCTTTCAAAG
>CAIYYI010000283.1 GCA_903930345.1 uncultured Verrucomicrobiota bacterium | reverse complement strand
GATCCAGCAGGCGGAAAAGAACCACCTGGGGGACTTCATCAACACGGCGGCACTCTCGCCAATCACGGGGGAGGTGCTGGCGGTGGGCTACAAAGTGGATGAGATGCCGACGAAAATCATCGTGGCCGGCGAGTCGCATGAAGTCACCAACGAGCGGCAGATACTCGATGCCTTTTGGGGGCTATACGAGGATCTGAAGACAACCGGGCACCGGCACGCGCCGAAGGTCATCGGGTTTAACTCGGCCCGGTTTGATCTGCCGTTCCTGATCCGGCGGTCGTGGGCGCTGGGCATCGGGTGGCCCTACGACCTGCGCAATGGCCGGTACTGGTCGAGCCACTGCATTGACCTGCGGGAGGTGTGGCAACTGGGGGATTATCAGGCTGGCGGCAGTCTCGATGCCATTTGCCGTGCGCTGGGCCTCGGGCAGAAAAACGGGAACGGGGCACTGTTTTACAAGGTGCTGGCGGAGGATCGCGAGGCCGCGCTGGCCTACGCTCGCAACGATGTGGAGATGACGGCGCGGCTGTGTGACCGGCTGATGCCGCAATATTGAAAGGCCGAATACGGGGACGGCTCAGTCCCGCGTGCGGGACCCCACCGGCAACGGTACGAAGGATCGACAATGACACCTGAACAAACATTTCTGGAGGCTGCCCACGCTGGGAAAAATGTTTTCCTGACCGGCATGGCCGGGACGGGCAAAAGCCATTTGCTCCGGCAGCTTCTGCAGGAGCAACGGGCCTCGGCGGTGAATGGCAAACTGATCCTGTTTGACGGGGTGCGGCAAACGGATGTCACGGCCCCCACGGGCATCGCGGCGTTGAACATCGGCGGGATGACGGTGCACCGCTGGGCCGGGATCGGGATCGGCCCAGCGGCGGGGCAGAGCAATGCGGATTTCGCACGCCAGTTGCGGGAGGAGCGGCGCCCATCGCAACTGGCGGCTCGGCGGCGGATCGAGCGGTGCCAGACGCTGGTGATTGATGAAATCTCGATGCTGAGCGGTCGGCATCTGGAATTTCTCGATTACTGGATGCGGCAGGTTCGGGACGCTGCGGCGGTGCCGTTCGGCGGGGTGCAACTGATCGTGATTGGGGATTTCATGCAGTTGCCGCCGGTGCGCACGACGGCGGCACCTTACGATTGGGCGTTTCAAGCCGCGGCCTGGGCCGCTGCGGGTTTCGTGACGGTGGTGCTGACGACGGTACGGCGGCAGGCGGATGCGCGGTTTGCCTCGGCACTGGGGCAGTTCCGCCTTGGGCGGATTGCGGAGTGTGCGCCGGTGCTGGGGCGGCGGGTGTGCCTGTTCCCGCCGGGGGATATCACGAGGTTGTTGACCACGAACCTGGCGGTGGACAAATGGAACCTCGTGAAACTGTCCGAGATTGAAAACCCACTGGCGGAGTACCGGGCGGAGGAAAGCGGCGATGCCAGGCAGTTGGAGTTCTTGAAAAAGAACCTGCTCACGCCCGCGCTGCTCCAAGTGAAGGTGGGGGCGAAGGTGATGTTTACGCGCAACGACCCGGCGGGCCAGTACGTGAACGGTTTGACGGGCGTGGTTGAGGACATGAATTGCAACATGATCCAGGTGGCGACACAGGACGGGCGCACGGTGGGGCTGGAGCGGGCGGTGTGGAATTTCGATCCATCGGCGCGGGACACGGCGACGTTCAAGCAGTTTCCGCTGCGGCTGGCTTATGCGGTGACCATCCACAAATCGCAGGGGATGACGATGGACGCGGCGTATATCGACATTCGCGCGGCGAGGGAGCCGGGGCAGGCCTACGTGGCGCTGAGCCGGGTGCGCACGCTGGCGGGGCTTTACCTGAAGGAGTGGCCGCGCGGGGTGTGGGTCTCGGATGAGGCGAGCAAATTTTATACGGGGGGGAATGTATGATGAGTACGGCGGAGCTGGATATGGCCAAAAGATATTTGGCCAGGATGATCGCCGAAGGGCGGGCGCGGTGGCCGGAACCGGTAGCTGTGAAGGAAAAGCCACCGGGCCCGGCGCCGGTGCGGGTGCGGGTGCGGAAAGCTGCGCGGCCCAGGGGCAAACGGATGCGGCATAAGAGCAAAACCGGGATGAGCCCCAAGGCGATGGGCTGGCCGGCGTACAAGCTGGCGTGGCGGAGGCGCAAGCTGGAGATGATGGCCAAGGGGACCTGGGAGGGGCGGAAGAAAACGGGGCTGCCGAACTCGGAACTCGGAACGCGGAACTCGGAAGTGAAGACGGAGAAAGCGCCATGATCACGTTGAAGAAACAACTGGACTGCGCACGGCGCGAGCTGGCCCTGCGGCACTCGGTCTATCCTGTCTGGGTCGGCAAGGGCAGGATCACGAGCACTCAGGCCGAGCACGAGCTGGCGGCGATGGCTGCCATCATCGGCACGCTGGAAAAACTGGTGATGCTGGAGGAGGTCTCGATCGAGATGCGCGGGCCGATACCGGTGGAGTTCAACCGGGTGAGTGCGCCGATGCTCGCCGATGGGAGCGGATTCAAGACCGTGCCTGACTTCGCCCTGACTTTTATACACTAGGTTTCTTCCGGCGTTGCGAATGGTGGTTTTGGCAAAAGCCAGCCGCGCTATTTCAATCGTTACCCCCGGTAAAATATTTCTTGCCTGCATGGTCTCATAGTGTATATCATATACACTATGAGCTTTGTCCGCCGCATCAAACGCAACGGCCGGGTTTACCTCGCCGAAGTCGAAAACCGCTGGGTCAACGGCAAGGTCGTCCAGCGACACCTCCGCTACGTCGGGCGCGAGGCTGATGGCCAGACGGTCGTCGCCGCCTCCCTGTCCGAAGCCCAAGTCACACAGGTCAAGGTTTATGGGCCTCTTTTATTGCTTCACCATCTGGCTGGCGACATCGGCCTCCCTGATGCTCTCGGCCAATACAGCCAGGAAATCCTCAGCCTGGTCTATGCGCACTGCCTTGATTACGAGAGCCTCAACCGGATGCCCCAATGGTTTGAGCGCACGGATCTGAATCTGCTTTTGAAGATGGAGGGGTTAACCGAAAAGCGGCTGCAAGCAGCCCTCGACTCCCTGGAAGGGCTGGATGCCGAGGCCTTGCAACGCAAGCTCTTCGAGCGGCTCTGCCGTCGCCATCCCATCAAACCGGGCGGGGTCATTTATGATGTGACCAACACCTACCTCTATGGTCACAGCTGCCCCCTGGCCAAACCGGGTCATGACAAGGACGGGGTGCGTGGACGCCCGCTTATTCAGGTGGGCTTGAGCGTCACGCAGGACGAGGGTTTCCCCCTGTTCCACAAGGTCTTTGACGGCAACGTGCATGACGCCCGCACCTTGCAAGACCTGGTCAACCTGTTTGGCACTTACGACTTGCCCCCGGGGTTGTTCATTTATGACCGGGGCATTGTCTCCGGACGTAACGTGCGTGACACAAATATGTTGGGATGGAACACCCTGTGCGGCATTCCCTTGCGGGATCCCCTCAAGGCCTTTTGGCGTCCAAAGTTGAAAGCCACCCCATTGATCAGTCTGGAGCACCGCCACCGGGTAGGGTCCAGCGTCTTCTACACTCAGACGGCACCTTATACGCTCGATGGGGTCAAAGGGGAATTGACGCTCTGCCTCAACGAAGCCAGGCAACGCCTCTCGAGGGAGTCTCGCTACGACGAAGTCACCGAGGCCGAGCAGCAGTTGGCTCAAGGCAAAGTCATCAAACCAGGCTTGGAGCGTTTCTTTGACCGCCGGGGCCGCTTGAAGCAGGAGGTGCTCAGCGAGGCGCAGGCCTGGGATGGGTGCTCGTGCCTGTTCAGTCCCGCCACCCTGCCGGTGGCGCAACGGCTCAAACTCTATTTTGACAAGGACGTGGTGGAAAAAGCCTTCCGCAGCCTCAAAGGGGTCACCCAGTTGCGCCCCGTGCGGTGCTGGCTCGCCAACCGCGTGCAGGCCCATGTGTTCATTTGCTACCTGTCCTACCTGCTGTTGTCAGTGCTGCAATACCGCCTGCGGGACACCGATTTCTCGGCTGAACGCGCTTTGGCCGAGCTGGGCACCGTGTATAAAGTCTATCTGCGCGATGCCAAAAACCGCTTCCAGCTTTCCCGCGTCGTCATGCTGACCAAAGTCCAGGAACAGATTCTCAAAACCATCGACCCGGACCTCGTGAAATCCTAGTGTACAAAATCCAGGGGGAAGTCAGGTACAGATGCAGATTGTCCGTGCCTGCTTGTGCAGAGGATTGTCTGTTTACGACCAGACCCTGAGCGATTGCTCGCGAAATACCTCTATCTCTGGTGTAACGCACCGCACTTTTACCGAGATGCACACGTCGTGCCCAGCAGCGGAGTGCCATATATCGCTCCTAATCGGGTAGCCCAAATGATGATGCAGCTTCCCCCCCTCGCCGAACAACGCCGGATCGTGGCCAAAGTGGGGCAACTGATGGCCTTGGTGGGCGCGTTGGAAACGCAGCTCACCGCCTCCCGCGTCACCGCCGCGAACATCCTCTCCGCCCTCGTCGCCGAACTCACCACCCACTGAACAAATCCTCAGAAGATGCCAACCGACGTTAGACACGACGATTTGCCGCCCGATTACCGCCTTTACGGCTTCACGCCGGTCGATATTAAACTCGTGAAGGAGGCCCGGCATTAATCCACGCAAGAATTGAAATGGAAACAAACCTGGTCATATTTGGGGCTGGCTGTTCAAAGCCTTATGGCTATCCGCTGGCTAGCGATTTTCGACAGCAACTTGGGGCATTTGGGTTGTCCGTGGTCTCTACGGCCCCGCGCCTTTCGCAATTAGTAGCGCAGACGGTGGGGCTGTTTGCTCAGCTTCAGGCCAAAGGCATTCAGGCAGATACTCTGGACGAATTAGCCTGGCACATGCACCAAAAGGTGCTCTACCCCTATCCTCAGTCCCATTTCATGGTGGAGGAGGCGAAACTGGCAGTCGCCGCTTTCTTCATGTCTCTGGAGGCCGGCGCGGTCAAAACCGGCCTTCCCGGCTATCGCAACTGGATGAAGCGCATTTTCGCGAGTAATTTCGGCACCACCCCCCATTTGGCTTGGAAGAGGACACCCTATCGGGTCCTAACTTTCAACTACGATCGCCTGTTTGAGTTGGCCTACCGCCAGTATTTCCCCTATGACGGCACCACCTCCTTTTATGGCCCGGATGTTTTGAATTCCGGCCTTTTCCAGGCGATGCCGGAAAAACTTGAAATTACGCCCGACCGCTTTTCTTTTCTGAAACTCCATGGCTCAGTGGGAATCTGCAGCTACGAGGAATACGGCCAAACCAAGCACATTCAGGAAGTCCCAGATCCACAGATACCTGTGCCAATGACTGATGAGTCCTTTTTTATCCCCAACGACTCCCGCTGCGACTTTTATTCAAACAAGCCAAAGCCCGCACTCCTCGTTTTCCCTCATGAGAAGGATTTTCTAGGAGATCACCCCAGAAACGCTCTTGGATACCGCCACTATATTCCCGCTGTCTGGACTGCCGCCAGGTCTATGGCCGCCCAGGCAAAAGAAATATGGATCGTGGGGTATTCCTGCCCTGAACCGGATTTCCCGGCATGGTCATCCCTGCTGCAGGCGGCCGTCAACTGCCGGCGCATCGTGGTTCAAAATCCTTATGCCACCGACATCTGTGCCCGCATCAAGATTCGTTTGCCCGATTTGCCTGGGGTGGTGGAAGCGTACCCGCAACCATTTGAAGATGGATAGCTCTTCTTCGGGGTCGGACACTCGAGTCCTGAAAGGGTCGGTCCAATAATATATAACCTGCCTATTCAGATGACTCCAGTACCCCCTGTAGGTAGTGGTGGGCGGTCTGATTTGCCGCCCACCAAGGCTCGATAAGGCGCGGGTTCGACTTCCACTGCCTGTTGCAGCAGGCGGTAGAACAGTTTGCCTCGCACACGGCTGTTGCGCCGGTTGAACCGGAAGGTGAAT
>CAIYYI010000282.1 GCA_903930345.1 uncultured Verrucomicrobiota bacterium | reverse complement strand
TATGCTGGTCCAATGTCACCGGAGTGGTGGCTGGCTCAAAGGTTTTGCCTTCCAGACCCTGTTTGATATGGACAAACACATCCGCCAGTTCGCCGCCGCCCCCCACCAGGAAGTGCCGGGTTTTCTTGGGGGCCTCCCCGATCTTCCCGCAGGTGGGGTCAAGGGTGATGTCCTTCTCGGCCGGAGGCGTTCCCTTGAGCGTGATTTTGCCGGTGATATCCGCGCCTTGGGCGCTCTGGAAGGCGAGCACGGCCGCCAGTACCGTCGCGTATCCGAATGTTTTATGCATAGCCATTATATTCAATTCTGGATCACAGTAGCATCACTGGGGAAGGTCGGCAAGCCTCCCCCGGATAGTTTCAACCCTGTTAATCCTGGCCCCTGGCTGCACGCGGCGGGCTTATGCATGGGACCTGCCCCGGGATTCCGGTGGCGGATCCTGGCGCATCAGCGCCAGTTGCGCACGTATTCCCGTTGCTGATCCGTCTCCGGCGAGTGGGGATGCCAGGCGGATTTGGCCACGGTTTGCCAGCGTGCCGCCAATTGTTCCAAGGCCCGGTCGCCCGGGTGCCCCTGGCTGGCGAGGTAGCAGCCCACGACGGTGCCCGTGCGCCCGATGCCGCCAAAACAATGCAGATAAATCCGCTCGCCCGCCGTCAGGCTGCGGTGGATCTCCCGCAGGATCTTGCGCATGGTGGCCGGGGTGCGTGGCAGCCCGAAATCAGGAATGGGCAGTTGTCGGTAGCGGGCCTTCAGTGCGCGCCGGGCGGCGGTTTCCAGCAACAGGTTGCCGTAGGGGGGCAGTCCATGCTCTCCTTCCTGGGTCAGGTCAATGAAGCTCGTCAAACCGCAATCCAGGTACTGGTTCAGGAGGGCCTGAGCCCGGGGCCAGTCGGTCGCCACCGGGTGTTCGCCGGCCACGAATTGCCCCGGGACCACCCAGTAGCAGTTTTCATGGGGGAGGGGAGGGGGTTGTGTTTTGGCGGATGACTTCATCGCGGTCCCACTTTCCCGCAATCCACCGGCGGCGGCAACGCCAAAAAGAAGGGAGGCAAAGGGAAAAGGCAATAAACCACCGCAGATTACGGCACCGCAGATTACGGACCTTGAGTCTGAGGCATGACCGAAGTCAATCCGACCTGCGGGGCGCCTCCCGCAAAATACCAGGGTGCCGGGCTTGCTACCCTGGCGGCAGGGGCGTAGGTTGGGGGCGGTCCTGGAACGGCGGAGAATCGCTCCCGGCGCAAGCCGGGGGAGGAAAGTCCGAACTCCGCAGGGCGCGATGCCGTGTAACCCGTCCCGACAGGGGCGGGATAGATGCGGGCAGCCAGGGTGTGAATCCTGGTTGACGGAGAGTGCCACAGAGAATAAACCGCCTTTCGCCAGTTCACGCTGGCGGCGGGTAAGGGTGAAAAGGTGGGGTAAGAGCCCACCGCTCAAGGCGCAAGCCGAGAGGCACGGAAAACCCCATCGGGAGCAAGGCCAAATAGGGGACCCCGAGCGGCCCGCTCAGTTCCGATCGGCGGAACGGGTCCCGGGTAAGGCTGCTGAGATAAATGATTCTCTCCCGGCTGGCGGCAACGCCGGCTGGCAGACAGAAATCGGCTTACAGCCGTTCCAGGATCACCTTTTTTTGCGCTCCACCACCAGGGGCGCGCTGGTGTTGCCGCACCGGTCCACGCTGGTCACGGCCACCGCCTCCACCTGGGCGGGTTGCCGCAATGGGTGGTCCGGCTGGCCGGCGGGGAGGATCGCCTCGCAGGTCCACGCCCCCTGGCGTCGGGCCTGCACCACCCACCATTGCGCCTTTTCCCTGCCTGTCGGCTCAAAATGCACCGCCAACGATTGCGCGTTGCCGCCCAGATAGGCCTTGGGCCGGGTGGGCGCGATGGCGTCCAGCCACGGGGTGGCGGGGGGCAGGGCGGGGGACTGGTAAATCTGCTCCCGCAGGGCGTCCGTCACGCCGCCGGCGTTGAAGGTGAGCGCCTTGATGCTCCAGTGGATGTGACCCGCACCGCCGGGAGTGTTGCGCACGGTCTGGATCTGCGCGGCAATTTCCTCCGGTTTCCACGCACCAGCGGTTTTGATGGTGTTCAGGCCGGGCACCAGCAGCCGTTCCTTGTGATTCTCCCCGGTCCACCATTTCAGCAGGGTGGGAAAGCTCTGCCCGGGGGCGTTGATGGACCAGTAGAGCTGGGGGGCAAAATAATCGAGGCACCCGTCATTCAGCCATTTTTTGGCGTCGGCAAAAATCTTGTCGTAGGGGTCAAAGCCCCGGATGCCCGCCGGGACGCCGGGACGCCAGATGCCGAACGGGCTCACCCCGAATTTGACCCACGGCTTTTGCCGGTGGACGGCCT
Source organism: uncultured Verrucomicrobiota bacterium (assembly GCA_903930345.1). Classification (GTDB taxonomy): domain Bacteria; phylum Verrucomicrobiota; class Verrucomicrobiia; order Limisphaerales; family CAIYYI01; genus CAIYYI01. Next base: position 5,544 of record CAIYYI010000282.1, on the reverse strand, counting down.
GATTCAACTGCGCGACAAACAGGTTCACGTTTTCCCGCCGCCAGTCGTCCCGCGCCAGCTTGCCGCCGGTCTTTTGATAACGCTGCCAGGAGGGGGCATCCGGAAACGCAATCTCTTTGCCCGCGCCGTCCAGCTCCCGGTATGGGTAGAAGTAATCGTCAATGTGGACGCCGTCGATATCGTAACGTTTGACGACATCGCAGATCACGCGCACGGAGTAATCACGCGCGGCTTTTTCGCCCGGGTCCAGCCAGAGGTGTTTGCCGTAGGTTTTGCACCAGCCAGGCTGCTGGTGGCTGATGTGGTTGGCGCTGATGGGGCTGAAGGCGGAGAGGTGGCGGGCCCGGAACGGGTTGAACCAGGCGTGCAATTCCAGCCCGCGCTGATGGGCTGCCCTGACCGCAAAGTCCAGGGGATCGTAAAAGGGCGTCGGGGCCTTGCCCATGGTGCCGGTCAGGTATTCGGACCACGGCTCCAGCTTGGAGGCATAGAGCGCATCGCACGCCGGGCGCACTTGGAGGATGACGATGTTGAGCCGCATCTGGGCGGCGCGGTCGAGCATGGCCAGGAGTTCGGCCTTCTGCTGTTCCACCGGCAGGCCCGGCTTCGAGGGCCAATCAATGTTGGAAACCGAGGCGGCCCAGGCCGCCCGGAACTCGCGGGGCACCGGGGGCGGTGGCTCCACCGCCCCCAGGTGGCTGGTGGACAGGGCGGCAATAAAAAAGGCGGTCCCGAGGACCGCCTTGGAGGCGTTGCGAAACCGACCCGGAAATGCCGACGGAAGACTCATGCCTGGGGGGCGGCCGCAGGCTTTTTGCGGGTGTACACATGGGTGGCGTGGCCGTAGAAGGCTTCTGCCGCTTCCATGAGGGTTTCCGAAAGGGTGGGATGCGGATGGACGCATTCCGCCAGGTCTCTCACTGTGGCACCCATTTCGATGGCCACCACGCCCTCGGCGATCAGTTCCCCGGCCCCATGGCCGACGATGCCGATGCCCAGGATGCGCTCGGTTTCCGGTTCCACGATGAGCTTGGTCATGCCATCGGTCTTCTCAAAGGTCAGGGCGCGGCCGCAGGCGGCCCAGGGGAATTTGGAAACTGTCACCTGGATGCCCTTGGCCCGGGCCTCCCCCTCCGTCAGGCCGCACCAGGCCAGCTCCGGTTCGGTGAACACCACGGCGGGGATGATGATATCCTCAAAGGAGCTGGCTTCACCGGCGATCACCTCCACCGCGATGCGCGCCTCCTTGGAGGCCTTGTGGGCCAGGAGCAGGCCGCCGGCGATGTCCCCGATCGCGTAAATCTTGGGATCCTCGGTCTGCTGCTGCTCATTGACCTTGATGAAACCTTTTTCGTCGAGCTGGACCCTGGTGTTTTCCAGGCCGATGTCGTCGCAGTTGGGGGCGCGGCCCACGGAGATCAGCACGCGGTCGAAGAGATCCTCCTTCACCTGGCCTTCGTGGTCCATCACCACCTTGATCTGTTTGCCCTGGGTGGACATCTTCTGCACGCGGGCCTTGATGCGGATCTCCTTGAAATGCTTGCGCACATGCGCCAGGACCGGGCGGGCCAGGTCGGGATCCGCGCCGGAGAGGATGTTGTCCGCCGCTTCCGCCACCACCACCTGGCTGCCCAGGGTGGAATAGACGGTGCCCAGCTCCATCCCGATGTAGCCGCCGCCGATGATCAGCAGATGGTCCGGGATGTCTTCGATTTCCAGGGCCTCCGTGGAGGTCATGATGCGCGGGTTGCCCAAGTCAAACGCCTTGGGCATGGCCGGCTTGGAGCCCACGGCCACGATCGCGTGGTCGAAGGTGTAGAATTTCTGCCCTTCGGAGGTCTCGACGCGCAGCGTGTTTGAATCCTCGAAATAGCCGCGCCCATAGACGATTTCCACATTGCGGCGCTGGGCCAGGGTCACGATGCCCTGGCTCAGGCGCGTCAGGATGGATTCCTTCCACGCCCGCAACTGGTCCAGTTCAATGCGGGGAGCGGCGAAATGGATGCCCCGGGAGCCGAACTCCCTGGCTTCGCTGATCGTCTTGGTGGCGTGCAACAGGGCCTTCGATGGGATGCAGCCCCGGTTCAGACAGACGCCTCCCGGACGTTTGTCCTGTTCCACGAGGATGACTTTCTTGCCTTTGTCCGCCGCATAAAAAGCGGCGGCATACCCGCCCGGGCCCGCGCCCAACACAATGATTTCGGTTTTGATGGCTTCCATAACAAATTCGCTCTGCGGTCGGTTAAAGTTTGACGTCGTTGTCCGTGAAAGCCGTGATGGCGGCGGAGAGGTCGGTGATGAAACGGGCGGCGCTGCCGCCATCAATGAGCCGGTGATCATAGGTGACCGCCACGGGCATGAGCAGGCGCGCCTCCACTTTGCCTTCGCGGATGGCGGGCTTGAGCGCGCTGCGGCCCAGGCCGAGGATCGCCACTTCCGGCAGGTTGATGATCGGCGTGAAATGTCCGCCGCCGATGCCGCCCTGGTTGGAGACCGTGAAGGTGCCGCCCTTCATGTCGTCCAGCGTCAGCTTGCGGTCCCGCGCCTTGGCGGCGACGGTGGCGATGTCCTGCGATAGTTCGAGGAGGGTGCGATGATCCACATTGCGGATCACGGGCACCATCAGGCCGTTTTCCGTGTCCACCGCCAGGCCTATGTGGTGGTAGGCTTTGTTGACGATCTCGTTGGTGGTGTCATCGATGCTGGCATTGAAAATCGGGTGCTTCTTCAGCGTGGAGACCAGCGCTTTCAGCACAAACGAAGTGAGGGTGAGGCGCGTCCCCCGGGCTTCGTACGCCGCCGCATGCTTTTTACGCAGGGCTTCCAGGCTGGTGATGTCCGCCTCGTCAAATTGCGTGACCTGCGGGACGGTGCTGGTGCTCTCCAACATGCGCTGGGCGATCGTCTGCCGCAGCATGGACATGGGGCGTTTGATGATCGGACCCCACTGGGCGAAATCAATGCTGATGGCCGGTTTGCGCGCCGTCGTTCCGCCGGCCGGAGTGGCGGCGGCGGCCTTGGCCTGGGCCAGCGCGCGTTCCAGACGCTGGATGTAGCCCTTCAGGTCGCCCATCACAATGCGTCCGCCCAGTTCGCTGCCTTTGATCTTGCGCAGATCCAGGCCCAGTTCCCGGGACAGCTTGCGAATGGAGGGGGAGCAGGGCGGGGCCATCGGACCATCGTAGTCCGCCGGTTCCTCCGTTTCGGGTTTGCTGTCCACCGGCACCGGGGCGGCCGGTGCGGCTGTTTTGGCGGCGGCTTTGGGGGCTTCGACCGCCGGGGCGCCCGCCCCGCCTTCCAGACTCAGAATCACGGCGCCCGCCCCGATTTTGTCACCCACCTTCACCCGGATGCTGGCGACTTTGCCGCCCTGTTCGGTTGGGATCGGGGCCACGGCTTTGCCGCTTTCCAGTTCAATGATGGTCTGGCCCGGGCTGAGGACATCACCCGGCTGAACCAGAATGCTGACGACGACTCCGGAATCGGAGCCTTCGCCCAAATGCGGTAGCTTAATATCCATAAAACTCAAGACCGATAATTTGGGGTGGAACCAGCCATTTGCCTAGGAAAATCTCGATTAATGCGAGTCCTGGCCGGAGGAGCACCCAAGGGCAGAAAGTTATGCCAAGCAAAAGGATACACCATTATGGTTGAACCGCAAATGGCTCCTCGAATGGGATTCAATGGAACAAGCGGGGGAGAATATCCGCCAGGTAGCCCCGCCAGACGGGCCAGCTATGGCTGCCTTCGGTCAGATGCCATTCATGGGGGATTTGCTTCTCCTTGAGCAGTTCGATGAACTCCCGGTTGCGGGCCAGCAGGAAGTCCTCCTTGCCGCAGGCGATCCAGAGCAGCTTTAATTTCTGACCGGTGGCGGTGGGGGCCGCGAGGGCTCCGGCGATGGCCTCACGGCTTGGGGTGGCGGAGCTGAAGCCGCCTATCCAGGCGAACTGCTCCAAGTGGTTGAGCCCGATGGTCAGGGATTGGCCCCCGCCCATGCTCAGGCCGACAATCGCCCGGCTGGCCGGCTCCGGTTTCACCCGGTAGCTGGCGTTGACCCAGGGTAGGACTTCCTCCAGCAGATCGCGTTCGAACAGAGCGGTGTTGTTGGTGCGGTTCTCCGGCGGGCTGGCGTGGCCATCCATCATCACCACCACCATGGGCTGGGCGCGGCCCTGGGCGATGAGGTTGTCCAGGATCCAGTGCGCCTTGCCGTGGGCGACCCAGGTGGCCTGGTTGTCGCCCGAGCCGTGCTGCAGGTAGAGTGTGGGGTAGCGTTGGGCGGTTTGCTCGTCGTAACCCGGCGGGGTGTAAACGGCCAGCTCGCGCAGCCGGTCCAGCGCCTTGGAATAATAGCTGTGCTGACGCACCACCCCGTGCGGCACCGGTTGAAAATCGTGGATCAGGGGCGGCTGCCCCGGCACGTGCAGGATGCTGGTGCGCGGCTCCCGCATCGGTTTGATGGCGGGGTTGCCCGGATCAATCATGCTCAGTCCATCCACTTGCAGACTGTATTCCCACACGCCTGGCGCCACCGGACCCACGGTGACGCTCCAGATGCCATTGGTCTCGCGGCTGAGGGCGGCGCGGCCGTTGGCCCACTGCCCGGTCACCAACACCTCGGAGGCCTTGGGGGCGCGCAGCCGGAACGTGACCCGGCGATCCGGTTGCACATCCGGGGATTTGGTGGTCGCAGCCGGGCCGCGCCCCGGGTTTGGAGTTTCTGCGGCGGTGGCCAGGCTGGCGGCCGCCAGCAGACAAAGAAACAGGAGTGGTGCTTTCATGACGATGCCGGTTTATAAGGGAATCCGCCGGTTTCGTAACCAAAAAAATGCAGTTCAGGTTTTTTTTTGCCGGTCGAGTTCCTGCAGTTTGTCATTCAGTCGCAGGTAATCGTGGGCGATGGGATTGAGCAGCGCCTTGAGGGCCGCTTCCTCAGCGGGGATTTTTCTGGCCGCCGCCAGCTCCAGCAACCGGCCCACCACGCCGTAATTGATGTCCCCGTTCATGATCAGCTCCTGATTGGCCAGTTCCACAGTGCCAAAGTAAATCCGCTTGGGTTGGGCCTCCAGACCCAGCCGGGTGAGCAGCTTGGTGACCCAGGTGGTGACATGGTCGCAGCAGCCATAGGTGATGGCGGTGGTGATCGATCCGGCATCCTTGGTGTGTTCGGTCAGTGGGTTGACCTGGAGGTCATATTCGCGGCGGTGGAACTCCCCGAGCTGGCGCACGCCTTTGGCCTCGCGTCTGCCCCAGCTTTTTTTGGATACAAAACGCACTTCCAAGGCGGAAGACGTGGCTGGGGAGCCAACGGATTGCGACCTGCTGGCAGAGGAAAGCCTGGAATCAGCAGCCATGGCGATCATCGTAGGCGCAGCGACGGGGGTGTCAACGTCTGATTTGCCCCCTGATTTGCCCCCTGCTTTTCCACCCCGCCGCCACCAGCAGCACCGTGGCCAACAGGGCGCTGACCGCGAACCAATCCCCGTACCGGGTGTAAAAGGTCAGGCTCCGCGTCTGGCCGGTGGGCAAGGGGACGCTCAC
>CAIYYI010000281.1 GCA_903930345.1 uncultured Verrucomicrobiota bacterium | reverse complement strand
GGGATGTCGCGGGTGATTTCTTCCGGACCCAGCTTGGTGTCGCGGGCCATGACCTCGAATTCCTCGAGGTGGATCGAGGTGAACACGTCGTCGCGCACGATGCGCTCGGAGATCAGGATCGAGTCCTCGAAGTTGTAGCCGTTCCACGGCATGAACGCGACGAGGGCGTTGCGGCCCAGGGCCAGCTCGCCACCCGCCGTGCAGGGGCCGTCCGCGATGACCTGGCCCTTTTTGATCACGTCGCCCTTGCGGACGAGAATCTTCTGGTTGATGCAAGTGGCCGCGTTGGAGCGCATGAACTTGCGGATGCTGTACACCCACACCCCGTGGTCCGGGTCGTTCTTGATGCGCTTCTTGCCTTCGGGCAGCTTGCCATCGGTGGTGATGATGACCTGGTTGCCCACCACGGAGGCCACCTTGCCCGCCTCCTCGGCGACCAGCACGGCGCGGGAATCCCGCGCGACGCGCTCTTCCAAACCGGTGGCGACCAACGGGGCATCGGTGATCAGCAGCGGCACCGCCTGGCGTTGCATGTTGGAACCCATCAACGCACGGTTGGCGTCGTCATGCTCCAAAAAGGGAATCAGGCTGGCGGCCACGGAAACCAACTGTTTCGGTGACACGTCCATGTAATCGACCCGCGGAGGCTCCACGTCGATGAAGTCCCCCTTGGAACGACAAGTGACGCGTTCGGTCAGGAAATGGCCCTTATCATCAATGGAGGCATTGGCCTGCGCGATGATGAACGGCTCCTCCCGGTCAGCGGTCAGGTACTCAATGTGCCCGGTCACCCGGCCATTATCGACCTTGCGGTACGGAGTTTCCAGGAAACCGAAATCATTGACCCGGGCAAAGGTCGCCAGAGAGGCGATCAAACCGATGTTGGGGCCTTCAGGGGTTTCCACGGGACAGATGCGTCCGTAGTGGGACGGATGCACGTCACGGACTTCAAACCCGGCCCGATCCCGCGAGAGACCGCCCGGCCCGAGGGCCGACAACCGGCGCTTGTGGGTTAGTTCGGCCAGCGGATTGATCTGGTCCATGAACTGCGAGAGCTGGCTGCGGCCGAAGAAATCACGAATGACGGCGGAGAGCGCCTTGGGATTGATGAGCTTCTGCGGCGTCATCGACTCCAGGCCCTGATCGAACAGGGTCATGCGCTCCTTGACCAGACGCTCCGTGCGGGCCAGACCCACGCGGCACTGGTTGGCCAGCAGTTCGCCCACCGTACGGACACGGCGGCTGCCGAGGTGATCAATGTCGTCCAGCGACCCCTGCCCCTTCTTGAGCGAGAGCAGATATTTCGTGGCCGCCACCAGATCATCCTTGGTGAGGATACGCGAATCGTTGCTGTCCTTCAGACCAAGCTTCTGCATGATCTTATAACGTCCCACCCGACCCAAGTCATAACGCTTGGAGTCGAAAAAGAGGCGCTTGATAAGGGCACGGGCGTTGGCAGGCGTCGGCGGGTCGCCAGGGCGCAGGCGGCGGTAAATATCCTTGAGGGCTTCCTCCTCATTCTTGGCCGGATCCTTCTTCATGCATTTGATGATGATGCCATCATCCACGGAAGTATCCACGACGCGAATCTTGTTGATGCCGATCTCCGCGATCTGCTTGATGACCGCTTTGGAAAGCGGTTCAAAGGCGCGGGCAACCACGATGTTGTTTTCGGGGTCGATGGCATCCTCAATCAGCACCTTGCTGCCGATTTCCTCGATCTTCTCCGCCTCTTTGACATTCAGCTCCTCAATGCTGTAGAACAGCTTGAGAATGTCGGCATCCGTGCCGGTGCCGCGGTGCTTTTCGTCATCCAGGAAAGCCAGGGCGCGGAAGAAAGTCGTGGTCAGGAACTTGCGGCGGCGTTTTTTGCGGTCCAAGTACACGTACAGCAGATCGCTGGTGTCAAACTGGGCCTCATACCAGGAACCCCGGTCCGGAATGATCCGGAACGAGTGCAGCATTTTGCCGTTGGGATGCTGAGAGGCTTCGAAAGCCAGACCGGGGGAACGATGCAACTGGCTGACAATGACGCGTTCCGCGCCATTGATGACAAAGGTGCCCTGGGGCGTCATGAGCGGCAATTCGCCCATGAACACTTTTTCCTCCTTCGTCCCCTTCTCCTCTTTCAGCTTGAAAGTGACATATAGCGGAGCGCCAAAGGTGATGCCTTCGCGGAGGCACTCGAGCCAGTCCACCTTGGGTTCACCGATCTCATAGCTCTCGTAATCCAGCACACATTTGCCATCATAGCTCTCAATGGGAAAAACCTCGCGGAAAACCGCCTCCAACCCAACGTTCTTGCGCTTGGAGGGGGAGAGCGTCAGTTGCAAGAACTCGCGGTAGGAATTGGTCTGGAGTTCAATCAGGTTCGGTGGAGCGATGATCTCCTTGATTTTACCGAAGTTAATCCGTTCGCTGGGCTTCGACGATGGCATTGTGACCTTTTCTCTTGACCGGCATATCACCGGCCCATTCTTGGTTCGCTAAAACGACAGAAAGCGAGTGTCTCGGGTTCTCCGGAGAACTCGCCAGCAAATTTTTCCACTACTGCTAACTAATATCGCTCAAAAGACGCGTAATTCAACCTGTGACCCAACCATCTGGGTGACATAAAGGGAGCGGCGACACCCGTCGCCGCCCCCAAAAACCAACAGCTTACTTAAGCTCGACTTTGGCGCCAGCTTCCTCGAGCTTCTTCTTGGCCGCATCAGCGTCGGCCTTGGGAGAACCTTCGAGAATCGTCTTCGGAGCGCCTTCGACGAGGGCCTTGGCTTCCGCCAGACCCAGACCCGCCTTGACTTCGCGCACCACCTTGATGACGCTAATCTTCTTGTCGGCAGGCGCGGAGAGCAGGATCACGTCAAACGTGGTCTTGGCTTCGGCCGCCGGAGCAGCCGCAGTAGCCGCAGCGGCAACAGCCACCGGAGCAACCGCCGTCACACCCCAGGCCTCCTCAAGCTTTTTCACCAGCTCAGCCGTCTCAACGATGGTGAGCTTACCCAACTGTTCTACGATCGCAGCGATATCAGCCATATGTCCTTTCAGTCTCGTCGTCCACCCCGGCCAGGGCGGTTTTAAGCAGACGGCCTGCCAGCCGACGATTTACTTTTTTTCTTCTAGTTGTTGTTGATCCCCACGCCGGGTAACCGGCGCGGAAATGTTTGTTGGTGGGCCACGGGCTTATTCGCCCTTGTCGGCCTTGGCCTTGAGCACCCGGGCCAATTGATTGGCCGGAGTGCTGAGGAGCGCCGCGAGTTTGGTCGCCGGACCCATCATGGTACCGAGCAACTTGCCACGCAGAACGTTCAACGGCGGCAAATCGGCCAGGACCATGATATCGGCGGCCTCCATCCGCTGGCTGTTCAGGTAGCCAAACTTCAATTTTGGCTTGTCGAACTCAGCGGCAAAAGTCTTCACCGCCTTGGCGGCAGCGGCGATATCCTGCCGACCGGTCACCACCGCGATCTGGCCAGTCATCGAGCTGCCCATATCGGCGATGCCCGCCTCTTTGGCGGCCAGCCGGAAGATGGAGTTCTTGACCACATGCAACTCGGCGCCCACGGCAAAAAGCCGCTTGCGCAGTTCCGTGATCGGACCCACCTTCAGACCCGTGTAATCTACGACAATGAAAAAGGGCGAAGCGTTCAGCCGGCCCAAATATTCGTTGTTAATCAGTTGTTTTTCGGCACGCATGGAAATTATAGATGCTTAAGGTTATCGTGATCCGACCCTGTCAGTGAGCGACAAACGCCTTCAGGTCCAACCGGACGGGCGGGCTCATGGTCGCCGAAATGGTGGCGGTGTTCACATAAGTACCCTTGACGCTGCTCGGACGGGCCTTGATCACAGCCTCAATCACCGCGCGGGCGTTTTCCTCGATTTGGATGGCCGGGAAGGCCACCTTGCCAACCGGAACATGGACGTTGCCGGCCTTGTCGGTCTTGTATTCCACGCGACCCGCCTTGACTTCCTTCACGGCCTTGGCCGTGTCTTCCGTCACCGTGCCGGTCTTGGGGTTGGGCATCAAACCGCGCGGTCCGAGGACCTTGCCCAGTTTGCGAACCTCGACCATTGCCTCAGGAGTGGCGATGGCGACATCGAAATCGGTCCAACCCTCCTGGCACTTCTTGATCATGTCGTCGAAACCGACATATTCCGCACCAGCGGCGGTGGCCGCATCGGCCGGAGCACCGCTCTTGGCGAAAACCAGCACGCGGACCACCTTGCCACTGCCGTGAGGCAGGGGCACCGTGCCGCGGACCATCTGGTCGGATTGTTTTGGATCAATGCCCAGTTTAAAGGCGATATCCACGGTTTCGTTGAATTTCGCGCGCGGGAATTTGGTTAGAATTTCCACGGCGTTTTTCAGGGTGTAAGGCTTCTTGCCATCCACCAGGGCCTGGGCTTTCTTATAACGTTTGCTGGGCATGGTATGGGTGCGGTGCATGCGAGTCTTGCGACTCTCCCGCGTGGGTTGTGAAGAATGGTTAGCTGATCACTTCAATGCCCATGCTGCGGGCTGTGCCAGCCACCATCCGGAACGCGGCCTCTTCGTTGGTCGCATTCAAATCCTTCATCTTGAGCTTCACGATCTCCAACACCTGCTTGCGGTTGACCTTGCCGACTTTGTCCTTGTTCGGCTGCTTGGAACCGGAGGCGACCCCGGCCGCCTTCTTCAGCAGAATGGCCGCCGGAGGAGACTTGGTGATAAACTTGAACGACTTATCCTGGAAGACGGTGATGACCACCGGGATGATCATGCCCGCAGCATCCTTCGTCGCCGCGTTGAATTCCTTGCAGAACGCCATGATGTTGACGCCTTGCTGGCCGAGCGCGGGACCGACCGGGGGAGCCGGGTTGGCCTGTCCACCGGGGATCTGCAATTTGACGATGCCGACAACTTTCTTTGCCATAAATCTTGATTGGTTAATGCTTTAACTGACACCGATGCTCAGGCCTTTTCGACCTGCCAGTATTCGAGTTCCACAGGGGTGTTGCGTCCGAAAATATTGACCGTCACCTTGAGCTTGCCGCGAGCCGGGTCAATCTCCTCAATGACACCACTGAAATTCAGGAACGGACCATCGTTGATTTTGACGGTCTCACCCGCCTCGAAATTGACCCTCGGCTTCTCGCGGTCCTCGGATTCGCTGATCTGTTCCTTGATGACCGCGATTTCCTCCGCCGTGACGCACACGGGGCGGTCACCGCCGACGAAGCCAATGATACCCTGGGTATCGCGGACGAAGTACCAAGGGCGATCCAGGATGCGCCGGTTCTCATCCAGCAACACCACATCTATATAGACGTAGCCAGGGTGCAGTTTGCGCGTGGTGACGGTTTTCTTGCCGCCGCGCACATCCACCACCTTTTCCATGGGGACGAGCACTTCCTTGATGTACTCACCCATTTCCTCGGTTTTTATGCGCTTTTCAATACTATCCTTGACCTTCAATTCCTGGCCCGAGAGAGTATGTAGGACGAACCACTGGCTTTGCATGATAAGAGTGGGAGATTCCGGTTAGCTCGCAGTGATCGCTTTGACAAAGAAGGTGAGGAACAAATCCACCCCCAGCGTGTAGCCGCCCAACAGGGCGATGGCGACGAGCACGACGCCAGTGGAACCCTTCAACTCATCGGTGGAGGGCCAGGAGCACTTGCGCAACTCCTCCCGGGTCTCCTGCACGTAGATCGACAAAGCCGTGATGTAGCCTTTGCGCCAGCTAAAAGCAAACGCTGCGCCGATCACGGCCACCCAGATCGCCAACTTAATATATTCGTTCATGACAAAATCCTGGCGGAGAGGGAGGGATTCGAACCCCCGATGGCTGTAAAGCCATAGCGGTTTTCAAGACCGCCGCATTAGACCACTCTGCCACCTCTCCGGCTGTGGGTCTAATCCAAGACTGGCAGGGTGGGAGGGAATCGAACCCCCAACCAACGGTTTTGGAGACCGCTACTCTACCAATTGAGCTACCACCCTAACCTGCCTCGAGAGCTCTTTCCCCTGGTCACCTGACAATATAGGTGGCGGGGGACAATAATATCCCCCGCCCACCTGTCAAGCCCAAGTTAATCACGCAATCACTTCGGACACGCGACCGGCGCCGATGGTGCGGCCGCCTTCGCGGATCGCGAACCGTTGGCCTTTTTCCATGGCGATCGGGGCGATCACGTTCACCACGACGGACACGTTGTCGCCCGGCATGACCATTTCCACGCCTTCAGGCAACTCGACCGTGCCGGTCACATCCGTGGTGCGGAAGTAAAACTGCGGACGATAGTTGGTAAAGAACGGGGTATGGCGGCCACCCTCATCCTTCGAGAGGACGTAAACTTCCGCCTTGAACTTGGTGTGGGGGGTGATGGAGCCGGGCTTGGCCAGCACCATGCCGCGTTCCACATCCTCTTTCTTGGTGCCGCGGAGCAGCACGCCGACATTGTCGCCCGCGCTCGCCTTGTCGAGCAACTTGCGGAACATCTCGATGTCGGTCGCGGTGGTCTTGCGGGTTTCCTTGATGCCGACGATCTCGACTTCCGTCATCTTGTGGAGTTCGCCACGTTCCACACGGCCGGTCACGACGGTGCCGCGACCTTCAATGTTGAACACGTCTTCCACGCTCATCAGGAACGGCTTGTCAACCTCGCGGGGAGGCAGCGGAATGAATTCATCGACCGCCTTGAGCAGGGCCTGGATGGACTCTTCGCCCTTGGCTTCGCCATGCAGGGCGGCCTTGGAACTGCCGCGGATGATCGGGGTGGTGTCGCCCGGGAAGCTGTACTTGTTCAGCAGGTCGCGCAACTCCATCTCGACCAGTTCCAGCAATTCCGGATCATCCACCAAATCAACCTTGTTCAGGTAGATCAGAATGGCAGGCACACCGACCTGACGGGCGAGCAGCACGTGCTCACGGGTCTGGGGCATCGGTCCCTCGGAGGCGTCCACCACGAGGATGGCACCGTCCATCTGGGCCGCGCCGGTGATCATGTTCTTGATGAAGTCAGCGTGGCCGGGGCAGTCGATGTGCGCGTAATGGCGGTTCTCGCTCTGGTACTCGACGTGGGAAACGGCGATGGTCACCGTCTTGTTTTCGTCACGCACCGTACCACCCTTGGTGATGTCCGCGTACGAAATCGGCGTCGCCAATCCGCGACGGGCTTGAGTCGCCACGATGGCCGCGGTGAGAGTGGACTTGCCGTGGTCAATGTGGCCGATGGTGCCGACGTTGACATGCGGTTTCGTTCTTTGGAATTGCTCTTTAGCCATGCTATGTCCTGATGTTGATTGGTTGTTCTTGCTTACAAAACCTGGAGCCCGCGACCAGGTTTGAACTGGTGACCTCGTCCTTACCAAGGACGCGCTCTGCCAACTGAGCTACGCGGGCACAAAATCTATTGTTTTTTCGTTCTGATCTAACTGCGTTTCGACTTTCAATTGCCACTAACGACAAAAAAACCATCTTCCCTGGGCCACTTTCCTTCAGCCTCAAGGATGATGCTTGCTTTTGCGCTTCAGCACAAAAGTTGAGTGGGAAATTTAAGCATTCAGCCACCCATTGTCAAAGTTTTTCTAAATATTTTTCCACCCATCGGCCACCGCTTAGCCCTGATCACAACGTGCTTGTGCATAATCATTTACAACAATTATTACCCACCCAGCCCCATGCAAACTCTCCACCAGGCCATCTTTGGGAAGCACCCTCAGAAAATGATCGTCCCCAAAACGACTCCACCGCGTAACTCATTGATTTCAAAGTGGAAATGCGCATTTCAAGTCCCCCCATCACGGTCCATCCTCATTTTTCCTGTTTTCAATTCCATTAATCGGAGGCAAGCGGTCCAGCAAGCGCAGCAGACCATCCAGAATCGTCAATGGATGTGGGGGGCACCCGGGTATGAAGAGATCCACCGGCACCACCGCCCCTGCCCCACCCAGCACCTGCGGGTGCCCGATGAATGGCCCCCCGGCGATGGCGCAGGCCCCCACCGCAATGACGATTTTGGGGTCCGGCACCGCAGCGTAGGTTTTCCGGAGCGCCAACTCCATGTTCTGGCTGACCGGCCCGGTGATCAGCAAGCCATCCGCATGGCGTGGCGAGGCGACAAACTGGATGCCAAACCGGCCCAGATCCCAGCCGATGGTCCCAAGGACGTTGGTGTCCGCCTCGCAGGCGTTGCAGCCGCCGGCACTGACTTGGCGCAGTCGCAGCGACCGTCCGAACAGACGGAGCAACTTCGCCCCCAACGCCCCGGCCAGGCGCAGTTCCTCCGCCCCGGCGCCCCCCAACCGGAGATCCTCCCGTCGGCGCACAGCCAGGCGGTGATCCTTGGTTTTAGAGATGGCATGCGTGGGGCAGACATCCACGCACGCGGAACAAAACAGGCATTGGCCCAGGTCGAGACGCACGGCTTCCCCGGATGGCCGGGCGATGGCCTGGGTGGGGCACACCGGCATACAGGCGCAACAATCGCGGGCGCATAAACCGGCGTCCACGCGCAACGCGCCGCCGTGGCGGTCCGGCAGGGCCGGTGCGGCAGCGTCCGGATACGCCATGGTCTGGCAGCCGTGCCGGAGGCGATGAAGGATGGTTTCAAGGGTGAACATGGTCAGAGATCAAAGCCGCAGTAAGAAAGGTTGAAGCTCTTGTTGCACACCGGAAAATCGGAAATGGCCTGCCCGCGCAGCGCCAACGCCAGCCCGGTCCAATTGTGAAAGGAGGGATCGACGATTTTGTAGCGGCGGAAACGCCCGGTGGCGTCGGTCAGCGCGGCATGGCAGATTTCCCCGCGCCACCCCTCCACCAAAGCGACCGCCAGAGTGTCGGCCGCCAACGGGCCGGGCGATAGGCCGAGGTCCCCGTCGGGCGGGGCCGCCAATTGCTCCGCCAAAAACTGGCCGGACCGCTGGATTTCCAGCCCCCGCACCCAGGCACGCGCCTGGACATCGCCATCGGGCCAGACCGCCACGGGGATCTGGGCAAACCGATGCCAGCCCGCCGGGTGATCAAAGCGCACATCACGCACCAGGCCGGCGGCCCGGGCCGCCACCCCCACCAGGCCGACGTCAGCCGCCTGCTGCGGCGTGACCGTGCCCGTGCCCTCAAACCGGGCCCGCACACCATTGGCATCCCACAGCCACGCGGCCGCCTGCTCCACCTCCGTCCGCAATGCGGGCAGGCGCCTGAGGAATTCGGCGATCCGGGCGGGTTCCAGATCATGTCCACCGCCGCCCGGCCGCACCAGGCCGCGCCCAAACCGGTTGCCGCAGAGCAGCGCGGTGAGATTGAGAAAGTCGCCGCGCAGCTTGCCGCAGGCGGAGGAGGTGGGCAGGAATGCCACATCGTTGGCCAGCGCGCCGAGGTCGCCGGTGTGGTTGGCCAACCGCTCCAGCTCCAGGGCCAGGGCACGGAGCCACTGCGCCCGCAGGGGGGCCTCCACACCGGCCAGCGCCTCCCGCACCTGGGCATGTGCCGTGGCGTGGCCGATGGTGGTATCGCCCGCCACGGTCTCCATCTGGCTCAGGGTGGCACGGTGGGGACCACCGACGAGCGCATCCTCCACCCCCCGGTGCTGGTAGCCGAGCGCGATTTCCAGGTGCATCACCTCCTCGCCGAAGCACTGGAAGCGAAAGTGGCCCGGTTCAATGATGCCGGCATGCACGGGGCCGACCGCAACCTCGTGCACCTCGCCGCCCGCGACCTGGAAAAACTCCCCCATGGCCGGGGCCTGGCCGGCGGTGCGGCGGACCGGCTTGAGCCAGGGGTGGCCCTCCGGCCGCAGCCCATGCTGCTCCCACACCTCACGCTCGAACAGGTGCGCCTGCGGATGACGCAGCGTGAGGGCCGGGTAAGCCCCGGTGAACGGCTCGCTGCGGCCCACAGCGAGGAGGTTATCGGCATCAAAAGCCACCACGGCCACCAGCCGGGTCCCCTGCCCTTCCGACACGCCGAACCAGGCGCAGAGACGCCCCCCGCGATCCAGCTCCGCCGCCGTGGCCGTGACGAATTCGGGGGCGGGCCACGCGGGCACCTCCGCCCATGGCACCGCCATACCGTTGCCCTCCATCAGGAATTGGAGGGGTGGATTCATGGCGGGAGGAGGAAACGCGCGGCGGCGCTCCAGGTTTCGGATAACAGCGCGGGCGTGGCCAGGCCGAGGATGACGGAGAACGCCAAAAACAGGAGCGGCGGCACCGTGAGACCGGGAGTCTCCGGAAAGCGCACGCACGCCTCCCGGGAGGCGGCCCGCAGCCGGCCATCCATGATCGCAAAAGCCATGCGGGTGAGCCCGAAGAAAGCGAGCAGCAGGCAGCCCAGGAAACCGGCCACCACCGCCGTGCCGCCGCTGGAAATGGCCGTCTGCACAATTCGCAGCTCGCTGAAAAACGGTGCAAACGGCGGACAGGCGGTGACCGCAAAGATGCCCGCCACAAACATGCGGGCCGAGAGCGGCGCGTGCCAGGCCATGCCCGCCACCTCGTCCACCGTGCGCCCGCCGGCGGCCCGGCGGATATTGCCCGCGCTCAGGAAGAGCGCCGCCTTGGTGAGGCTGTTGTTCCACACGTGGAACAGCGCCGCCCACACCCCCGCCCCACCCAGGGCGGCGCCGATAACCAGGATGCCCATGTGCTCCACGCTGGAATACGCCAGGAGGCGTTTGAAATCGCGCGCGGCCAGCAGGAACAGGGCGGCCACCAGCATGGAGAAGAGGCCGAAGCCCAGCAGCGTGCGCTCCGCCATGGCGCCGGCCCCGGCGGCGTCCACCACCTGCTTGACCCGCAGGATGGCCACGAAGGCCATCGTCGTCATGCCCCCGGCGAGCAGCGCGCCCACCAGGCCGGGGGCTTCGCCGTACGCATCGGGTTTCCAGGTGTGCATCGGGGCGAGGCCCATCTTGGTCCCATACCCCGCCAGCAGCAGCACCCAGGCGGTGACCAGCCAGGGGCGGGTGAGCATCTTCCCCTGGGCCACCAGGGACGCAAAGGTCAGATCGCCCCCGCCCCCCCCATGCAGCGAAGCGTAGCCGAGGCAGAAGGAACCCAGCAGCGAAAGGGCGATGCCCGTGCCGCCGATCAGCAGGTATTTCCAGGAGGCCTCAAAGGCCCGGGCGGTGCCGTTGAAGTGGAGCAGCGGTATCGTGACCAGGGTGGCGCCCTCGGCGGCCACCCAGAGCAGGCCCAATTGCTGCGCCTGCAATGCCAGGCTCAGCAGCCCCAGCAGCGCCAGCAGCGCGCCGACAAACACCCGGTTGGGCCGCTCGGCCCGCACTTTCAGATATGCCACCCCGTAGCAGGCGCAGCCCAGGAACAGCAGCGCCACCATGGGCAGCACCGCCCGGGCCAGCGGATCAAACCCCAGCCACGCCCCAGCCACCAGCGCGGGCGGGCACACCAGCAGCCACAGCGCCAGCGCGGTGTGGATCACCCCGGTGAGGGGGAGCAGCCACGGCCGGGTGCGCTCCGTGGGCCAGAGAAAGGCCGCCGCAGACGCCACCAGAGGCACGAGGATGAGGGCCAGTTCTTTCATTCGCGCAGGGAGGTCAGCTTGGTGGTGTCCAGAGTGTCAAACTCGCGCTGGATCCGGTCCACAATGATGCCGATGACAAACACGGCGACGGTCAGGTCCAGCAGGATGCCGGCCTCCACGATCAGGGGGGTGGAGTTGATGAGGAGCAGCCCGAACAGGTAGATGCCGTTTTCCAGCACCAGATAGCCGCACACCTGGGAGATCGCCTTGGTCCGGCCCATGAGCAGGATGAAGCCGCAGACCACGGTGGCAAAAGCGCCGGGCACCAGCAGCAGGCTGGCGTGCTCCGGCCGCAGAGGCAGCACCCCCGCCAGCGCCACGGCGCCGATGGTGGCGGCGGCCCCCAACAGCAGCGACGCCACAAACCCGAGCAGCGGCTGCACCTCGCGGTCGATGTGCGCGGCGCGCAGCGCGCGGCGCAGCAGCCCGGGGATCACAAAGCCTTTGATCGACACCGTGCCGATGGCCACCAACGCCGAGAGCCAGGTGATCCCGTGCCCCATCAGCAGCGGCATCAGACCCAGCACCATTCCCTGCAACGCCGCCGCGCGGATGATTGATGGCAACCGGCTGCTGGCCAGTGCCACCAGATTCAGGCCCATCACCAGGCCCACCAGCAGATTCAGAGTCCCGGTCATGCCGCCACCCCCTTCCAGGCCACCAGCAGCGCGAACAGGCAGAGCAGAAAGGCGGTCGTCAAAAACAGCGGCACGCGCCGGAAGGCCAGCCGGGCCAGCAACGATTCCACCAGCCCCACCCCGACCGCCACCGCCAGCACGGAAACCGTGAGCACCCCGCCCGCCACCAGCGGCGGCCACTGCCCCAGCGGCAGCACGGCCTCCACCAGCAGCACGGCGAACAGCATCAATTTCAAGGCCGCCCCATGCAGAATCACCGCCAGCGGCGGCCCGCTGTGGTCCAGCACCATGACCTCATGGATCATGGTCAGCTCCAGGTGCGTGTTGGGGTCGTCAAATGGCACCCGGCAGTTTTCCGCCAGCAGCACCGCAAACAGGCCCGCCCCGAGCAGGGCCGCGCCCGGCCCCGCCGCCGGGGCCAGCATGGTGGCCAGCGAGACGCTGCCGGTCTGCACCCCGAAGGTCAGGAGGGCGGTGATGATCGCCGCCTCCGCCAGGACCGCGTAGCTCACCTCGCGCGCCGCGCCCATGCCCTCGAACGCCGAGCCGGTCTCGAGGGCCGCGCCGGCCGTACAGAAGCGCGCCAGCGCCAGCAGGTAGGCGAACAGCAGGGCATCCCCGCGAAACGACCACGCGCCGCCCCCGGGGCCGAGCGGCAGCAACAGGGCCGCCATCATCACCGCCACCCAGGCCACGGCGGGCCCCGCCACGTGGCCGGGGGAGACGGCGGTGCTCAGCACCACCCCTTTGCGCCAGAGCCGCGCGAGATCGTAATAAAGCTGGAGCACCGGCGGACCGCGCCGCCCAGCCACCCAGGACTTCACCCGGTTGATGATGCCCGGCAGCAGTGGCGCCAGCAGCAGCCAGATCAGCAGGCGCAGCAGGAAATCGGGGACCAGGCTCATGGCGCACCTCCCAGCAGGGCCAGGCAGGCCAGGGCCACCAGCCCGGCCAGCAGGTAGAAAAAGTAGGCCTGCAGCCGCCCGTGCTGCAGACGGCGCACCGCCACGGCCACCCGCATCACCCCCGCGCTCACTGGCTCGACCAGACGCTCCAGCACCGTCTCCGGCGTGTGCTCCTCCCGCGCCGCTGATTGCGGGAACAGGCCCCGGATCGGCCGCCCATGACGGCGTGGCTGCAGGATCCAGGAGAACCAGCCGGTGATGATGCCGGCGAAGGAGCCGGCCGTGTACTGCATGCGGGGGGTGGGTGCCGCGTATCCGCAATCCCAGGTCCCCTGGCGGCGCACGCCGTTCTGTCGCACCCGCCGCCCCAGCAGCCACACGGCCGCCACCGCTAGGGCCGCCACCACCAGATGCACCCGCCCCAGCGTGGCCAGCGGGGCGGGCACCGCCACCCCGGCCCACGCGGGCTGCCAGGCCGTCGCCGCGGCCGCCACCGCCGGCCAGAAGAGCACCGGCGCCAGCCCGATGGCCACGCACGCCGCCGCCAGCAGCAGCATGGGCAGCCGCATGCGCCAGCCGCACTCGTGCGC
>CAIYYI010000280.1 GCA_903930345.1 uncultured Verrucomicrobiota bacterium | reverse complement strand
GTCACCGGCACGCTGCCAGCAGAGTAAAGCAAGCGGCGGACACAGGCCGCATAGGTGGTCTGCGCGTGGCCACTCCACCCGGCTGGTCTGCGGAGTTCTGGGGAATGGGGAGTGGTTCTTAAAGCCTTAATAAACGTAGTAAAAACACCTCGATTCTTAGGGGGGGAATCGTTTACAAAGATGCAAAGAGAACCAAACGGGCAAAGCTTAATCATAACAGAACCAGTTTCATTTTGCGAGGAATCGGCCACGGGCTCGATGGAAACGGCCTATTACCAACGTGGTGAGGTCTCACCACTTGGTGTGCGCCGTTTCGTTTTCCGGCTGTGGTCGGCGGCTCGCGGCAAGATGCTGACAATGAAAACTACCAGACTGCCCAGCAGAGCCCCTCTCAGGGGCGACGGTTCGGCAGCCATGCCCACGACTCCATCGCGCCGCCGGGCGGGCGGTGAGCGGCGGGAACGGACTTTTCGAACTCCCGTTCGCTTTGCCGCCGACCGCTACGCGCAACGGAACGACCCGCCCGTCCGAATTGGCGCGCCTGTGATTGCCGAAGGTTTAAATTGCCCTTTGGCTTGTTTAAAACGACTCATCGACTCGCGGGCGGGAATAGTGCATCATGGACGACATGATGATTTTGTGTCAGCGCCGCTACGCCGCCACTCGGCGGCTTGGTTCCCGCCCGCCTCGGGAAGCTGCGTTCTCCCGATTTCTTCCAAGGAATTCTATTGTCAGCCAACAGTCGGCACTGTGGTCAACTGGCCTGTCTGTTCGGGCGGATTTCACAACTCTTCCGGTATCGTTTTCAAATTATGAACCCATTCAAAATCGGTGTTGCGATGCTATTTTTAGGGGCGTCGTTTATTGATGCTCAAACCCCGCAACTGCTGAACTATCAGGGGCGGGTGTCGGTGAACGGCACCAACTTCACGGGCACTGGGCAATTCAAGTTTGCGCTGCTCAACAGCGGCAGCAATGTCGCCCGGACGGCCTCGGGTACGGCCACGGTGGCGTACGGCTTCCTGGTGAACGTGACCATCACAGATGGCGGGGCCGGGTACGCAGCCGCGCCCAGCGCCACAGCCACGGGTGGAGGCGGCAGCGGGGCGGTGTTGACCGCGCAGCTTTCTGGCGGGGCGGTGACCGGCGTGGTGGTGGGCAACCCAGGCAGTGGCTACACCAGTGCCCCGGCAATCCAGTTCAGCGCGCCCCCGTCCACTTACGCCACGCTGTGGAGCAACGATGGGAGCAGTGCCAACGGCAATGCACCAGCGGCGGTGGTGATGTTGGGCGTGACCAATGGGCTTTATTCGGTGCTGTTGGGGGACACGACGGTGGGGAACATGGCGGCGCTGGCGACGACGGTGTTCACCAACAGCGACGTGCGGTTGCGGGTGTGGTTCAGCGACGGGGTGAGCGGGTTTCAGCAATTGACTCCCGATCAAAGGATCGCGGCTGTCGGCTACGCGCTGGTGGCGGGAACGGTGCCGGACGGCAGCATCACTGCGGCCAAGATCGCCCCTGGTTCGATCGGAATGGCACAGTTGGCCCCCGGCGTGGTGGTGGGCACGTCTAACTTTCAAGTTGCGGGCAATCCAAACGTGCAGGCGGCGGTGAATAGCGCGTACGTTTTCACGAATGCTGAGGCCAATCAAGTCACCTTACCCGCGAATCCTAGCGTGGGTGACCGGGTACGGGTTACTGGAGGAGCGGACGGTTTTATGCTGTTGGCCAACCCCGGCCAGCTCATCACCAAGCCACCTCTCGGATGGACGGACCTGAGTTTTCCCTGGTTTCCTCCTTTCGGGAGTTCTAGTGCTAGTTTAGCTTCAAGTGCGGATGGCAGTAAGCTTGTGGCGGTGCAAGGTGGCATGTCCGTCGGCCCTATTGCCATCTCGACCAACTACGGAGTGATGTGGTCCACCAACAACAATGCCGGTTCAAGGGACTGGCGTTCCGTCGCCATGAGCGCCGACGGCAGTAAACTTGCGGTGGGACAATCCTCCAGTGGGCGTATTTGGACTTCGATTGACTACGGCGTGACGTGGTTCACCAACAACAACGCCAGTCCAGGGGAATGGCGTTCCGTTGCTATGAGTGCCGATGGCAGTAAACTTGTGGCAGTACAGTTCTCCGGTATTTGGATTTCTAGCGACTACGGAGTGACTTGGTCCACCAACAACAATGCCGGTTCAAGGGACTGGCGTTCCGTCGCCATGAGCGCCGATGGCAGCAAGCTTGTGGCGGGACAGTTCAATGGCCCTATTGCCATCTCGACCAACTACGGAGTGATGTGGTCCACCAACAACAATGCCGGTATGGGGGATTGGAATTCCGTCGCCATGAGTGCCGACGGTCGAAAGCTCGTCGCGGGGAAAGGAGGATTTTACAGTGCTAGTGTCACCTCTACCAACTATGGAGTGACGTGGTCCACCAACTACAACGCCGGGGTGGCTTGGTCGGCCGTCGCCATGAGTGTGGACGGTCGAAAGCTCGTGGCGGGGAGAGGCGATAATCCATCGTATTATGGTCCAATCGCCACTTCCATTAATTACGGCACCACGTGGTCCACCAACAACAACGCCGGTTTGGGGAGTTGGTCTGCCGTCGCCATGAACGCTGATGGCAATAATATAGTGGCTGTTGGGACTTTCCAAGGTAATGCAATCGGTATCCCTAAAATGATGGCCATCCAAAAAAACATCAAGTGGCCCAAGCTGGTTGGGCAGGCATTTGCAAGCATTGAGCTAATCTACACCGGCGGAGGACTGTGGTCTCCGGTTTCCTATTCCGGAGAGTTTTCCATCGAATGAAAACACAAACCCTGATTGTGCTCGTCACCATGCTGCTGGTGACTGCCTCCATCCGCGCCGCCAGCAGTGCCAATTACAGCGTGGCCTCGACAAGCCTGGATCTGGGCGGCAGCCGTATTACCGGCGGCGTGTATGCCGTGGAGGCTGGCAGCGTGGGGAGCAGCAGCGGCATTGCCTCCTCTGCCAATTATCTCAACCGGCAAGGTTACGCAGGCCAGATGTTTGAGGTGGCCACACTCAACCTCGACACAGTGGCTAGCAACTTGAATGAAAACGCCTCCGTGGCCTTGAGACCCTATGCCACGCTCACCGATGGCACCCGACTGAGTCCGGCTGCCCTTTGGTGGGGCGTCAACGGGAGCATTGCATCGGTTTCCCCCACGGGTTTGGTGATGGCAGACCGGGTTTATACCAATACGGCAGGCTCTGTAACCGGCGTTCTCGGTGGCAAAACCGTTCGTCAGAACTTCTGGGTGCAGGACACCGATCTGGACAACCTCGGCATCTACGCTGCGGATGGAATGCCCGATGCCTGGCAGGTGCAATATTTCGGGATCAACAATCCCAATGGGACAGGGGAAGAGGCTCTTTTCAAGTATGTGGCCGGTCTGGATCCGGCGAATCCGGCCTCGGTGTTTACCTTGAAACAGGTCCGCAGCAATGGGGTCTCGCAAGTTGTTTTTAATCCCTGCTGGACCAACCGCACGTACACCGTGCAGTATGCGACGAATCTTGAGGCGGGAGGCTTTCAGGTTTTGAGCGCCGCAAGCCAGACCGACAACGGCACGGTCCGCACGGTGACGGACCAAAGCGCCACCAACAGCAGCCGTTTTTACCGCGTGCTCATCAGCTACCCGGTGGTATCGGTGGTGACCAATTCACCCACCCCAACCGGAATGGTCCTTATCCCGGCAGGAGATTTCACGATGGGGGATAGTATGGATGGTGACATTTATGCTTTGCCCTTGCACACGGTGTATGTGAGTGCCATTTACATGGATAAGTATGAGGTGAGCAAGGCGGTGTGGGACGGGGTTTACACTTGGGCCATTGCCAACGGATATAGCTTTGACTATGGAGCACAGGGCAAGGCGGCGAATCATCCAGCACACAGCATGACGTGGTATGACAGTGTGAAGTGGTGTAATGCCCGGAGTCAGAAAGAGGGGAAAACGCCTGCCTATTATACAGATGCAGCGATGACGGTGGTCTATAAGAGTGGTCAGGTGGCTCCGTACGTGCGGTGGGACCGGGGTTGCAGGCTGCCGACCGAGGCGGAATGGGAGAAGGCGGCGCGGGGTGGAGCCAGCGGGCAGCGGTTCCCTTGGGGGGACACGATCACGCACAGCCAGGCGAACTATTTCAGCTATGCCGAAGATGCCTACGACATCAGCCCCACACGTGGCTGGCACCCGACCTTCGAATCTGGTACGAGCCCCGTAGGATCGTTTACGGCCAACGCCTATGGTCTATACGATATGGCGGGGAATGTATGGGAAAGGTGTTGGGACTGGGATGGGAGCTATGGCAGTGGTGTGCAAACGGACCCCCGTGGTGCTGCCTCAGGCCCATTCCGCGTGTTTCGCGGGGGCTGTTTGTCCGTCAGCGCGTTCAACTGCCGGTCGGCGGCCCGATGCAGCGGCGGCCCGACGGGCGGGAACTACGGCATAGGGTTCCGCTCCGTCTTGCCTCCAGGTCAGCCATGAGCTGCAAGCGGCTGGCGGACCATCCGGAGCAGGCTGGTGGCTACCCGGTTGGTAGTAGCCGCGCCCATGAGCAGGCAAGGGCGCGATGAAAACGCTCCAGCGTCGTCACGAGGATATTGGTCTGTCCGGCCTCGATCTTCTGTACGGTGCGAATGTTCAGGCCAACCAGTTCCGCGAGGCGCTCCTGCGTCAATCCCTTGAGGTTTCGTTCCCGGCGGATATTCCCGCCCAGCGTCTTTAGCAGGGTTTGCTCTTTTTCTGCACCGCTTCACACCGACCATGTGGCCATGCCATCCGGTTGGTTGGCGATGCCGTGATCTTTCGGGCCTACGGTTCGGCCTGCCGAGCCGAAAACTTGCGCGCTGGCGTAAAAAATAGCTCGCAAGGCAGTAGTAGAACGTTTACACCAAGCACTACAGAGAACAAATCGAAAGAATGTAAATAGAACAGAACCAATTTAATTTTGCGTAGCCACGGCTACGGCCTCACGAGAAAACCGCGAATTTTCAAATGTGAAGAGGTCTGCCGCTGAGTACGCGCCCATTGGGCGCGGCTTGGTGCATTCTCTTCACAGGCGCTTCGCGGTGCCTCTCGTGGGGGTGCGACGAGTTCGCGCCCTTTGTTTGGCTGTGGTGGGTGGTTTGCAGAAAGATGCGCACACCATGAAAACTACCAGACCGCCATCCGCCATCAAATTCCTTGTCCGCATCTTCGCATTTCTTGCCTTGCTATTGCCTATTGCTAGCATCGCTCAACCACAATACGTCGAGGTTGGGACCCTGCCAGTACCCTCTGCTGGTGACCGGGTTGAGGTGTTTGACTCAGCCTCAGGAACCCTGTTCAGTTTCCCAACCTACAACGACGGCTACCTGGTCGATGGATACATGAGCCATCACGGCACCAACGATTCATTCTCATTCAGCAAACTTTCTGGTCTGGGAGCCACGTATTGGGGGCGCGTTGCCACTG
>CAIYYI010000279.1 GCA_903930345.1 uncultured Verrucomicrobiota bacterium | reverse complement strand
GTGAACATGTACTGTAATCATAATAACCCGCCTTTTGCCTGGTTCACACCTGCATAGCAAAAACCAAAGGTAAAAACATGCAAATCAAGACCTCCCGTAAATCGGGCTTCACGCTGGTGGAAATCATGATCGTTGTGGCCATCATCGGCCTGCTGGCCGCCATCGCGATTCCCAACTTTGTGAAAGCGCGCACCACAGCGCAGAAGAATGCCTGCATCAACAACTTGCGTCAGATTGACGGAGCCAAGGAGCAGTGGGCGCTGGAAAACAAGAAAACGTCCACCGACACCCCGGGCGATACCGACCTGTACGGCACGGACAAGTACATCAAGACCGCTCCGGCCTGCCCTGGCAATGGTGCCTATACCCCGGGCAATATGGTCACCAAGCCGACCTGCAATATCGACGGCCACACCCTGTAATCCACTCGGTTTCAGCCGGCTTATGCCCCACTTGCTGTGGGCGTAAGCCGGTTTTCGGTTAACCACCGTCAAAGTGGCTGAAATGAAAAGGTGTAAAACCTCAAGGCTCGGGTTCACCTTGGTGGAGATCATGATCGTGGTGGCCATCATTGGTTTGTTGACGGCCATCGCGATCCCGAACTTCGTCAAGACGCGCACCTTGGCTCAGTCGCGGGCTTGTATCAACAATCTCAAGCAGATCGAATCAGCCAAACAGGTTTGGGGAGTGGAGTATGGCAAAGCACCCAGCGACACTCCCGCGCAGTCAGACTTGATCGGTCCCCTGCTCTATATCCGGGACATGCCCAAGTGTCCGGCAGGCGGGGTATATGAGTTCAACTCGATTGGCCTGACTCCGACGTGTTCAAGCCCAGGGCACACTTTGGAGCATTGAAACACGCGGTAAAAGCAATCTGATTTGGCATCCGATAACGGATTCACTGACACGCCGGCAACCCTCAGAGGGTTACGGCGTGTCTTGTTTTAGGACACCGCCTCCGCCAAACCAGACACCCCAAGGCAAGCGCACTGAAACCGGACACCCACGCGCCCGTCCGGAACGCGGGGTCCGCATATCGCAACTGAACGACGGATCGGCCGGGGGGAACCACCAAAGCTTGGAAACCGTAGTTGGCCCGCCACAACGACACCGGTTGGCCATTCACCACCGCCGTCCAGGCCGGTTCAAAGGATTGGGCAATGGTGACCACCGCCGCCTGCCCGGCTTCCACGACAAACGTCAGCTCGTTGAGCGTCTGCTTCGTGTCGCTGATTTTAACTGTCGCACCGGGAAGCTCTCCAACCAGGGTGCGCTGCTCCACTGGCAGGTAAACGGATTGGCGCGGGTCAAAGTCGCTTCGCAAGACTGCGAGAAGGATCTCCTCGGATTTGTCAAACAGGACCTTTTGCCCGCCGGTGACCAACGGCATGGCTGAGGCTCGCGAAACCCACTCCCCATACGTTCCCGGGCGTTCCGCCCTCCGATCCACCCCGAGAAAATCCAGCAGACCATCAGACATGCCATTGGTGGACTCGTACATCCCATCAATGACCGCGTAGGATTCGCGCAAGTGGAGCGAGAGAAAACCCGTCACTTTGGCATCCGGATAAAACAGGTTCAAATTGGCGTAGCGTCCCGCCAGTTTGGCGCTGATTTCCAGTTCGGCATTGGTGCGGAAAGCCGGGTGTACTTTGAAGTCACGATCACTGTGGGTCAGATACCGGGTGAGCGGGGGCCGCAGGGCAAAGGCGGGACCGGGGGGTTGCGGGGCATAGGCGCTTGGGGAAACCGTGGGGTTTTGCCGGGGCGCATGGGTGGCCAGATCCAGCCAAGTGATGAAAGCCAGCGCCGGCAGGGCGGATTCCAGACGCAAACGCCGCGTGAGGGCAAGGCACACAACCGTCACAAACGCCGCGAAAAATCCCGTCCGCGCCCCGGCATTGGGCAGCACCAGATTGCGGAAATGATCCAGCCTGTCCGGGTGGGTGTTGCACCACTCCCAGCCCAGCGCCAGCCAGATCAATCCCAGGCCCAGCAGCGCGGTTGCCACCACCCGGCGGAGGAAGGGGGCACCCCGGTTTTCCTCCACCAGCCCGCGCAGGTCCTGACCCGCCACACCGGCCAGCAGCACGATGACAAACAGCACGGGAGTCACCCACTTGATCGGATACCGGATCATCCCCAGTCCGGGCACCCAATCCTGCAACCAACTGTAAAGGCCGGCCGCAGGCCCCATGGCCACCCAAAGCAGCCCCAGAGAGATGCCCACCCATCCCAGCGAACGCCACCGGAAACGCAGCAGCAAGCCCAGGGCGGCCAGCCAGGTCAATCCGGTACCGACATAATAGCTGGTGGTCCAGTACTGGCCTTTCTGAAAACAGACACCGTGATTCCAGACGTACGATCCAAACGCCGGCAGCCAAAAATGAAACAGCCCCGTCAACGGCATGCTCCAGACCACCTCCTCATAACCCGCCGCCCGGTGGGATAAAGTGAGGAAACGCAGGAACGGCAGCCACTGCACCGCCGCCAACCCCAGGGACAGCGCCGCGAACATGGCCGCATGGCCCAGCCAGGTGGAGACTTTGGCATCCGGGCCATGGACCTGCGGAGCATGCACCAGCAGCACCGCCAGGGCGAGCAGCAGCCAGGTGAACCCGATGATCTCGGGCGCTCCGGTCAGAATTTGCATCCCGGCCAGCAGGCAGGCCAGCCACAGCGACCGCCCGCCCCGGGCCACCCCGGCCTGGCCAAGGCAGACAATCCAGGGCAGCCAGCCCAGGGCCGCAATGTTGTTGGGCCACATGAGGGCGGAGAGGGTCAGCCCGTTGAAACCGAAACCGATGCCCGCCAGCAAGGCCCCCCCACCCCACCCGGTCCACCGCCGCACCAGGAAAAACATCCCCACAGCGCCCAGCATCTGGTGGGCGAGGCAGAACAGGGTGAGCCCGGTGGCCACGGGCAGCGTCAGATACAGCAGCGTGGGCGGGTACAACACCAGACTGTTCCACTGCGCAAAAAACGGCACCCCGCAGTCGTTGTAGGGATTCCAGAAGGGAAACTGGCCGGACCAGAACGCCGCGCGGTGAAAGTGGGCCAGCGGCAGACCGAAAAGTCCGAAATCGCGGAAGAAGAAAACCTTGCCGGCCAGGAAAACATCAGGAAACAGCGCCACCTGAAGCAGCAGGATCATCAGGGCAAATATCCACGGATTATCCAACCGCCGCAGCGGGTGGACGGGCGCACGTTCCATCCGGCGATTAAACCGGAAAACCAGCCCGGCAACAACTGGAAAGCACCCCTTTCCAGCGGGTTTTCAACGGCGAAACAGCTCTCCCCCCGCAAAGAACCGCCCCAATTCCGTGGCCGCGCTGGCGGGGGAATCGGAGGCGTGGACCATGTTCACCATGGCGTCCACGCCAAAATCGCCGCGCACCGTCCCCTTGGGAGCCAGGCGCGAGTCGGTGGGACCGAACAGGTGCCGCACCCGGGCGATGGCTTCCTCACCGGACAAAGCCAGCGCCATCACCGGGGCGCTGGTCATGAAAAGACTGAATTTGGGGAAGAACGGCCGGTCAATGATGTGCGCGTAATGCGTACGCAGCAGGGCCTCATCAAAGCGGATCCATTTGATGCCCACAATGTCCAACTCCAACCCTTCCAACCGCCGGATCACCTCGCCGCACAACCGGCGCGTGACGCAATCCGGCTTCAGGAGCACCAACGTTGTTTCGGTTGCCATTCCCGAGTGATACTGCGCCCGCCCGGTGCCGTCAAGCAGTTCTAATCACTGTTTAAGTCAGTTATTTTGATGCCTTATCCAAGGCGTCCAGCAGGATTTGCGGGGTGAGCAATTCCGGCAACACCAGCGGAGGGAGTTCCCGGTTGCGGGGGTACACCAGCACCAGAGGCACCCCCGCCCGGTTATGGAGGCGCAGTTCAGCGGCGATCTGATCGTCCCGCAGGGTGTAATCCCCCAGCAGGGCGACCGCCGACAACGCCTCCAGCTTTTGGCGCACGGAGGGGATTTCAATGCTGGTGCGCTTGTTGGCCTGGCAGGTCAGGCACCAATCCGCCGTGAAATCAACCAGCACCACCCGTCCCCCGGCCCGGGCTTTTTCCACGGCCGCACTGCTCCAAGGCTGCCAGGCGATGCCGCTGACACGGGCGCGGGCGGGATTACGCCAGTGCAGCTCATATTCGAGCGCATAGCCCCCGAACCCGACCCACAAAGCCAGGGCCAGCAGGCGGGCCAACCCGGGACGGCGGGAGCCCCGCTGGCAAAACTCCCCGAAGATCCAGGCCGCCAGGGCGGTGATGACGAGGAAAAGGCCGAACCAGACAACCGCCTTGCCAAAGTGATCAATCGCCACCGAGAAGAGCCAGACGGCGGTGGCCAGCATGGGGAAGCCCATGGCCTTGCGAAAGAGATCCATCCAGGCGCCTGGACGCGGGAGAAATCTGAGCCAGGCCGGGAACCAGCTTAAGAGCACGTACGGCAGGGCCAGGCCCAGGGCGATCATGGTGAACACGAGCAGGATGACCAAGGGAGGCTGCACCAGCGCGTAGCCGAGCGCCGCGCCGAGGAAGGGAGCCGTGCAGGGGGTGGCCAGCACCACCGCCAGCACCCCGTTGAAAAACGCCCCCGGGCAACCCTCTTGCGCGGCCAGGTCCGAAGCCCGCGTGAGCGTGCCGCTCCCCAGGGTGATTTCAAACAGTCCGAACAGATTCAGGGCCACCAGGGTGACAAGGGTGGTCAGGCCGACGATGAACACCGGGTTTTGAAACTGCATCCCCCACCCCGCCTGTCGCCCCGTGGAACTGACGGCGATGATCAGACCGGCCAGCGCCCAAAAGGAGCACAGCACCCCCGCTCCGTAAACCAGCCCCAGCTTGCGCACCCGCCCGGGAGCGGCGGCGGCCTGATGCACAAAGCCAAGGATTTTCAGGGAGACAATCGGCAACACGCAGGGCATGCCATTGAGAATGATCCCCCCCACGAAACCCAGGAGGAGCGCCATCCAGAGGGTGAGGTTGGCGGCCCCGGTTCCGGTCGGAGCCTTTGTCGCGGAAGCCCCCCAATCGTAGTCCACCGCATAGCCCGCCTTCGGCTGGCCGGGCAGTTGCGTGCTGACAACCCCGGTCAGCGGGGGCCAGTCGGCGCCGGTCCGCTTCACCCGTTTGCGGAGCACCATTTTGTCAGTCGTGCCTGCCGTGACCTCGCTCTTGCCGGCCACCTCGAGCGGGTCGTTGGCAAGCGGATAGAAATCCAGGGCACTGACCCGGGCAGGCCATTCCACCAGCAAATCGCGTTCTTCAGCGAGTGGCGTGGGCTGCCAGGAGAGCGTGGCCCCGGCGGGCAACCGGGGTTGCGGCAGGCGTTGTTGCCACTGCTGGATCAGCCCGGCAGACGCGGATCCTCTGGCCTGGCCACCCACCTCCAGGCTTCCCGTGATGGTCCCGGCACCCGGCACGCAGGCCTGGTCACATTCCAGCCATTTGACCTTGGCGGAAACCGTGTAAACACCGGCCGTCACGCTCGCGCCCACGGTGAGCGGTGCCAGCAGCACCACCTCATCGCTGTAAACAAAGGTGACCAAACCCTCCGACACCAGTTTTTCCGGCACCGGCCACTGCACTGCGCCCGCGCTGAAGCCCGGGGGCAGCTCCCAGGTGATCCGGGTTGGCAATCCGGCATCCCCCCCGTGGGCCCAGTAGGTGTGCCAACCCTTTTCCATGCTGAGCTGAACCCCCAGCCAGACAGTGTCGCCCGGCCTGGCCTCCGCCGCCTCGAAATGCAATCGCACTGTGGTGTGAGGCACCGCAGCCAGGAGGCTCCAGCACCCCAGCAGCAAGCAGCAGAGCGACTTGATCAAGCGATACATCTGTTATTCATACGCCAAAAACGCCGGAAAGCAAAAAGGTAAAATTTGCGCCTGGTAGCGGTGGGCATCCTTGCCCGCCGTATTACCCGGCTTCCAGCCGGGTCTGGACCTGGGCCGTGCGGCAGGGATGCCGCCGGCTCCGGCAGGCAAGGATGCCTGCCGCTACGGGTATGGATACGGGTATCCGT
>CAIYYI010000278.1 GCA_903930345.1 uncultured Verrucomicrobiota bacterium | reverse complement strand
TACCGGCTCAGGGTTTTTCTGATCCCATCCCGAGGGATTGGGTCAGTCGCTATTTTCCCGATGCCAAGCGCACTTCACGAGGGAAGCAGTACGTCAGGTAAACTGGTTGTTCAAGAGAAAATAGTTCTCCTTGTTTGGGATATAAGTGGAAACTTAATATATAATTAGGTTGCATTCTGAACATGCTTGTGTATGGTTTTACTGCATACCTGCGTGCTGGCGGATAACCATTTTGTGTCATGAAAATTAGAGGCCTATTTCTGGGGGTGGGAATGGCGTTGTCGTTTTCGGCGGTGTGTGTTTTGGGGGCCACGTTTACGACCGACACTCTGATTGACGCCGGAAACAACAGTTTTGAAGGGCAGGAACTTGTTGTTCAAGGGTGCACCTTGACGGTTGATGGGACTCATTCCTTTGGCAACGTACTTTTGACCAACGCGGCCGTTTTGACACACTCCCCCGCTCTGGATGGCGATTCCTCCAAACAGTTGAATCTGACGGTCACCCGGGATGTGGCCGTGGATTTTACCAGCCGAATCGATGTGAGGGGGCAGGGCTATGGTTCCGCCTCCGGCCCAGGAGCCGGGGCAAGTTCGATCGCCTGGGGGGGGGATGGCGGGAGCCATGGTGGAATCGGTGGGATTGGCTCGGGTGGTGAAACCGCGGGAACGAACTATGGCTCGATTTCCCTTCCCACCCAACACGGCAGTGGTGGGGGAAACGGGTACAACTCCAGCGGCGGACCGGGTGGCGGCCTGATCCGTATGAACGTGGGAGGGACGTTGCGTCTGGATGGAGCCCTGTTGGCAGATGGAGCCGATGGGGCCGGTTACACCTATGGCGGCGGCGGTTCCGCCGGAAGCATCGCTTTGACGGTCGGAAACCTCGCTGGAAATGGCACCATCTCCGCCTGTGGGGGGATGGGCGGGTTAATGGATGGCGGCGGGGGCGGCGGAGGGAGAATTGCCATCCATTGTGCTGGTTCCCAATTATTTAGGGGACCGATGCGAGCATACGGAGGGGCCGGGGCACAATACGGAGGAGCGGGCACGATCTACCTCCGGGTGGGAACTGCTGAAAATGGAGATGTGCTGGTGGATAACGGCGGGAATGCGGGGCAATACACTCCCTTGATGACAGTCACACCGTTCAATCTGACCCTGGCGAATCGCGCCGTGGCATATCCCCAGCAGAGCTTGACGAATGCCAGCCTGACGATCAAAACCAACGCTCTCCTGACCCATCTTCCGGGTCGCATGGGTTTCAATATCTCCGTCATCAGCAACCTTGTCATTGAAGCCGGGGGGGCCATTGACGTAAGCGGCTGTGGCTTCGGAATGGCCTTGGGGCCTGGTGCGGGGGGGCGTTCCCTTCAGGGCGGAGCAGGCGGAGGCGGGCATGGAGGCAACGGGGGCAGCGCAAATGGGCCGGGAGGGGGGGCTTATGATTCCATCGTGGCCCCGGTTCAATTCGGCAGTGGTGGCGGCCGGGGATACTTTTCCAGTGGTGGCAATGGCGGCGGGGCGGTTCAGTTGACGGTGGGGCAGGTTCTGCAGGTGGACGGAACATTGATCGCCAATGGAAGCGACATTTCCACTGATAACCTCTTTGGCGGGGGTGGTGCTGGCGGCAGTCTTTACCTGACAGTGGCGAGGTTGGCCGGGCGAGGATGGATCGCCGCCAATGGCGGGGGAAGCAGCGCCAATGGTGGGGGGGGAGGAGCCGGTGGTCGGATTGCAATCCATTGCGGCTCGAACGATTTCTCCGGAGCTTTAAGCGCTTACGGTGGTTCCGGAGCAAGCCGGGGCGGAGCGGGCACCATCTTCACCAAATTTGCAACGGCTCCGCGGGGCCAGGTCCTGATTCACAATGGGGGCAATAGTAATGGCGTAACACGCCTGAACACAGCGTTATGGCCATCGGATATCCTCTTTGACTTGGTGCTTGCGGGCGCGGCTGTCATGACCCCGGATATGCCCCTGACGCTTTATTCCTTTGTGGTGTTGCCCGGCGCAACGGCACGTCCGGATCCGGAGATGCCTTTGGAAATCGTGACCATGGGAGATTTGCGGGTCAATGCCGGTGGCTCCATCACTGCTGACGGACTCGGTTATGGCTCGGCCACCGGACCGGGGGCGGGAGGCAGTTCTGGGGATTGGGCTGGTGGTGGTGGCGGGTATGGTGGTTGGGGTGGTTCGATCACCAATGGTGCTCCAGGAGGAATTCCCTACGGCTCTTCGACTCAGCCGCTTGAGATGGGGAGCGGCGGCGGTCGCGGATATTTTTCCCGGGGAGGATTCGGAGGCGGTGCGATCCGCCTGAGCGTGGGAGGCATTCTCTACCTGGACGGCACCATCTCTGCAAACGGTGGTCCGGGGTTGGACTATATTTTCGGCGGGGGAGGTTCGGGCGGAGGCATATTCCTGACCGCCGGGATCGTTACCGGTACCGGCAGTCTTTCTGCCACGGGCGGAACATCCTATTGGGGTGGGGGTGGGAGTGGCGGGCGAATCGCTGTTTCTGGCACTGTGCTCGTGAATCTGCCCAACCAGCCCATTGTCTCGAGTGGCCTCAGTGGGGATGGAAGTGTCCCGAGTGAGAATGGCCGGGTGGGCACGGTTTCATTTTCCACAAATCTGCCACCTTTTCAAGTAGTTGCAATGGTTCCTGGAGGCACATTCCATCCCTTCAGCAATATCGTCGTGCGTTTTAACGAGGGGGTGTATTCCAACCGCATTGCCGCCAGTGACATTTCCATAAGCACCCCCCAGGGGATGCTGCCCAACGACCAAATATCCGTAAGATCGGCGGGTGGTGCCGTTTTTGTGGTGGGCTTTCCACTGCAATCGGCGGAGGGAGGCTATTCCCTCCGGGTGGGACCAAATATCCAGGATCTCTATGGCCGGAAAATGGACCAGAACGCGAATGGGGTTCAAGGCGAACCGGCGGATGTTTTCACCGGCAATTTTTCCCTTGGCGCCCAGGTGAATCTTTCCGGCCGGGTGAGTTTGACCAACGGCATGCCGGCCGAGAATGTGGCGGTGAGAGTGGACGGAATTGCGGCAGCGGTGACGGATGCCGACGGCAATTATTCGCTGGCTTTACCCCAGGGCTGGAGTGGAACCGTAGCCCCATGGAAGACCGGGTGCCAGTTTCTGCCGGCCAGCCGCAGCTACACGAGCGTGTTGTCAGATCAGTCCGCGCAAAATTACACTTTGAACACCGTTTTCGCCCCGGCCTTGAGAATAAACGTCCGGGGTTCGGACATGCACGTGCAATGGGCATCCGTTGCGGGCGTTCAGTATCAGGTTCAGACTTCTGAGGATTTGGTGACTTGGCTGCCTGGTCCCTCAGTGACCGGCTCAGGTGACGTGATGACCTGGACTTGGGATATGGCGAGTCACCCGGTACTTTTTGTGCGGATCGTGGCAAACAACTAAACCAAAATCATTTTTAGCATTGAGGAACGTGTCGGGCAGAATCAACCATTTTGGAGAGACCCTATGAAACCCTTAAAAACACTTGCAGGTTGGAAGTCGCTTCAGACGGCTCTTTTTGTTGCTGCCGCCCTGACCCTGACTTTCAGTATTCGCGCCGGCTTTGCGCCTTTTCCGTTTTCGGAGGGCTTTGAGTCGGGCATCAACACCAATTGTTGGACGATGCAGACGCCCTGGGGACCCACCTGGGAAAAGGCGCGCACCGGCGGCAATTGCCTGGCCAGTAATCCGTGGCGGGTTTATGCCAATAACGCCGATCAATCGGCAACGCTGGGTGTGGATCTGAGGTTTGCGAACCGTCCCCTGCTGACCTTCTGGCAGATTCGCAGTCTCGAACAGAACCAAGATTACGGTTTTGTGGAGATCTCCCAGGATCAAGGTGCCAACTGGACACGGTTGGGGGCCGCGACCGGTTTGAGCGGATCAAGTTGGGCGCCGGTGCAGGTGGACCTCTCAGGTTATGCCGGGGCGCAGGTGCTGATTCGTTTCCATCTCCGCAGCGATGGCGCCAACCCTTATTCCGGTTGGTACATTGACGATGTGCGCTTGCAGGAGAGCACGGCCACCGCAGCTTATCCTTTCTTTGATAACATGGATGCCGCCGCCAGTGCAACCAACTGGATCGCTTCCGTTTGGCAGCAGGTTTCGGGCGGGGCCAGCGGTGGATCCGGCATGAGCTGGCGCTGTCAGGTCGGCAATGGATCCCGCCCCGCCGCCAGCATCAATTTGTATGGGCTCCTGCCCGTGGCGGGTTCCTTGAATCTGGCCACGGCTGTGAATCCGAAGCTCTCCTTTTGGTGGCGCGCCGGAGTTCAGCAAAACAACTCTTTCTACGCGCAGATCTCCACCGATACGGGCAAGAACTGGAACACGATCTGGAGCTGGGGCAGCTATTACAACACTGGTGCGGCTTGGAGCCGTCAGCAGGTGGATCTGAATCCCTACATTGGCCACACGAATGTGGCCTTGAGGTTCATGGCCTACAACAGTGCGGACTACTCATTCGCCCTGGATTTTCAGGTGGATGATGTGCTGGTGGGGGAGGCTCCGGTGGATGTGGCGGTTGCGGTTGCGGCCGGCACCGACCCCCGTCACCATGCCCTCTTGAGCTGGACGGCCTCGACGGCCCCCACCTTTGCCTACTACGCGATATACCGGGACCCAAGCCCCGGGGTGCTCCCCAGTGATCTTTTGGTGGCCGTCATCAGCAACCGGAACACCGTCTCTTTCCAGGACACCAACCTGAGTGTTTGCGGACAAAACTATTATTATCGGGTGATGGTTTGGAACAACGAAGGGTTGCACAATTGGGGCACCAACGACGTGGTCTACCGCACCACTTGGGGAAATATGGCCACGAATTACCCCTTCACGGACGGCTTTGAAAACGGCGATGGCTTCTGGGCTCTGGATGGGTCGTGGGCGATCTCAACGGCAATGTCCCGCACCGGCACACGCTGTCTGGCATCAAACCCCGGCAGCAATTATGCCAACAACACCGATGTGTCTGCGTATCTGAAGGTGGACCTTACCACCGCCACCCGCCCGATGCTCAATTTCTGGCAGCACTATGCCTTCGAATCCAACCAGGACTATGGCTACGTGGAGACTTCCATTGACGATGGGGTCAACTGGAACCGACTCTATGCTGTGGCCACCCAGGGAGGCGCCGGCTGGACGCCGGTCCAGGTGGACTTGGGTTCCCATGCCGGGTCCCAACTGCTCATTCGCTTCCGCGTCAGGAGCGATGCTCAAAACACCCTGTCAGGCTGGTACATTGACGATGTCCAGGTGCGGGATTTCCCGGTGGTCGCCTTGCCGTATCCCTTCGCCGACTCCATGAACTCGACAGCCAGCCCGAGCAATTGGGTCGCTGCCGTGTGGCAGCAATCCCCCAGCAGCCTCACCACCAACGGAACCGACCTTGGCTGGCGTTGCCAGATTGGCAACGGATCACGCCCGGGCTCCGGCATTGGTCTTTTCACCCCTCTGACCCTGGCGGGGACGATCAACCTCACCAATGCGCTCACGCCGAAGCTATGGTTCTGGTGGCGCGCCGGTGGGCAGCAAAACAATGCCATTTACGTCCAGGGTTCCACCGATGGGGGCAGAAACTGGAGCACCATTTGGGGCTGGGGCAGTTACTATAACAGCAGCATGGCCTGGACACGTCAGCAGGTGGATCTGACGTCATTCACCGGCTCCACAAACTTCACCTTCCGGTTCGCGGCCAATAACAGCACGGATTACGCCTTCGCCTTGGATTTCCAGGTGGATGACATTTTGGTATCCGAACCGCCCACCCCGCTGCCGAATGTGACCGCCACGGTCGGTCCGGGGACGGATCCACGGCATGCCGCGCTCCTGACCTGGCAGGCGTCCGCTTCCCCCTTCTTTGGCAGCTATTCCATCTACCGATCCACCAGCGCGGGCGTGGATGTGAATGATCTGCTGGTTGCCACCATCACCAACAAAACCACGCTGTCGTATCAGGACACCGGGCTCGATGTCTGCGGACAAACCTATTATTACCGGGTGATGGTGCGTGACAACACCGGACTCCCCAACTCGGGGGGCATGGCTGATTTGATCTATCGCACCGCCTGGGGACAGCTGGTCACCAACCTGTCCTTTGCCGAGGGTTTTGAATCTGGAGATGCCAATTGGGCGCCGGATCGCCCTTGGGGTGCCACCACCGAAATGGCCCGGACCGGCACCTACTCGATGGCGAGCAACCCCGGCACCAATTATTCCAACAATGCGGATGTTTCCGCCCTCCTGAACGTCGATCTGGGTGCCGCCACGCACCCGGTCCTCAGCTTCTGGCATCGCTATGCGTTTGAACCCAACCAGGACTATGGATATGTGGAAGTCTCCTCGGACAACAGTTCGACCTGGACCCGATGGTATGCGGTGACCGGGCAGGGACCGACGAATTGGACAGAGGTGCGAATTGACCTGGCGGGCTATGCGGGAAATCAAGTGCTCATCCGCTTCCGTCTGAAGGCGGATGCCCAGAACCAATACGATGGATGGCATCTCGACGATGTGCAGATCACCGACCAAACTCCGCCCTCCTTGGGGAACTCGTTCGCCGATTTGGTTGATCAGACTTCCAGCGCCACCAATTGGGCCTCCTCCTCGTGGGTTCAAACTCCGGGAAATCCCACCAATGGACAGGGAATGACCTGGCGTTTCCAGATTGGCAACGGGTCGCGTCCCGCCCCTGGCATCAACCTCTACGCGCCGCTGACGTTGTCTGGCGCGCTGAATCTCGCTGGGGCCACCAATCCGAAACTCTCCTTCTGGTGGCGTGCCGCTGCCCAACAGAACAATGCTCTCTACGCGCAGGCTTCGACTGACGGTGGGAAAAACTGGAGCACCCTCTGGGGCTGGGGCAGCTACTATAACCAGAGCATGGACTGGACCCGCCAACAGATCGATCTGAACTCCTATATTGGCCACACCAACCTTGCTTTGCGATTCCTGGCCTATATCAATCCGGATTATGCCTTTGCCGTGGATTTTCAAATTGATGAAGTCATTGTGGGCGACGCCCCGGCGGACGAAACCCTGACGGCCAGTCCCGGACCTGATCCTCGTCACAGTGCCCAGTTGAACTGGACGGCCTCCGCTGCCTCGGACTTTGCCTATTATGCGATTTATCGTGACGTCAGCCCCAACATTGGCCCCAACGATTTCCGGGTGACGGTCATCAGCAATCGCAACACCGTTTCATTCCAGGACAACGGGTTGGATATGTCCGGCCAGACTTATTATTACCGGATTTTGGCATGGGATACGGATGGATTGCACAATTGGGGAGCCAGTGAAGTCTCCTACCAGACCGCCTGGGGACAGATGGTCACCAATTACCCGGCGGGGGAGGGATTTGAAAGCGGTGATGCCAACTGGGCACTTGATCGTCCGTGGGGGATTACCAGCAATATGTCGCATAGTGGCACCCAATGTCTGGCCGCAAATGCCGGCGGTAATTATGCCGACAATGCTGATACGTCCGCCTATATGCGTGTGGACCTCACGGCATCGGCCCGGCCCCAGCTCAGTTTCTGGCAGCATTACGCCTTTGAGCCGAACCAGGATTATGGATTTGTGGAGGTTTCCCTCAACAATGGCAGCACCTGGACTCGTCTTTACGCGGTGACCAGCCAGAGCGGTGCTGGCTGGGAGCAGGCCCAGGTGGATATGGGCACCTATGCCGGCACTCAGATTCTCCTACGGTTCCGGATCAAGAGCGACGGCCAGAATCCGTATTCGGGTTGGTACATTGATGATGTGCAGATCAGGGATTTTGCCCCGCTCGTTCTCGGGTTTCCCCTCTACGATGGGATGGATACTCCCATCACCCAGAACAACTGGATACCCTCGGTCTGGAAACAGTTGCCCGGCGGTGCCATGGGCGGCGGGGATATGAGCTGGCGTTGCCAGATTGGCAACGGTTCCCGGCCGGGTTCGGGCATCAATCTCTATTGCCCGTTGACTCTGGCAAACACAGTCAACCTGCAAAACACGGTGAATCCAAAGCTGTGGTTTTCCTGGCGAGCTGGCGCCCAGCAAAACAACAGCCTTTATGCCCAGGCATCCACCGACAATGGCAGAAACTGGACAACGCTCTGGGGCTGGGGCAGCTACTATAACACCGGCATGGATTGGACCCGGCAGCAGGTGGATCTGAATGCGTATATCGGCTATACAAACCTCGCGTTGCGCTTCCTCGCCTATAACAGCACGGACTATTCCTTTGCCCTGGACTTTCAGATTGATGAGGTGCTGGTGGCCGAGGGCGGTGGTGTTCCAGCCATTCTCACCTACAATCCCCTTCAAAACGCGGTGGCAGGGTATCCCTCCTATTATATGCTGACCGCCACCAACGGAGCCACTCCCTACATCTGGGGGGTAGTGTCGAACAGCCTCCCGGCCGGGATGGTGTTGAATCCAACAGCGGGCATCATCAGCGGAACCCCCACCAATGCGGGAACCTATCAGTTCACGCTGGGAGTGACCTCCAGCAATAACCTGGCCTCCCAGCGCACGTTCAGCCTGACCGTGGTTGACTACCTGCCGTTCTTTCCGACCCATTCTTGCCAGGCCTTTGTTTCACCTGG
This sequence comes from uncultured Verrucomicrobiota bacterium, assembly GCA_903930345.1. Lineage (GTDB taxonomy): Bacteria > Verrucomicrobiota > Verrucomicrobiia > Limisphaerales > CAIYYI01 > CAIYYI01. Next base: position 12,814 of record CAIYYI010000278.1, on the reverse strand, counting down.
AACCAACATCGTCTATTGCCAGGTGGACAACCAAACCGGGCGCGGCATCCTTTCCCTGGCCTGGGTTCCCAATCTTCCTTCAGGCTGGAGCATCGTCGGTGTCCAGGGCGACGGGGGGCCATCCATCGGACCGGATGGCAGCATACTGTTCCAGAATGCCCTGTTGACGAATTCGCCGTTGCGTTTCAACTACCAGGTCCGGGTTCCTGCGGGCGAAACCCAAGGGCGGCAAATTGGTGGAAACGCGGTTGTCACCCTGGTGGGGATGGCTTCCCCCAGACCGGTGGCCGCCTTGCCCAACCCATTGTTCACGCAACCCCGCCTCTTTCACAGTGCCGACTGCGATACGAATTGGGTGATTGACACAGTTGAAGCGTCCAAGGCGCTTTCCTATTGGCGCGCCCAGTCCCACCATCTGGATCCAACCACCTGCGATGGCTATGCTCCCGGCTTGGGCAACCAGAATGGCCCGCTCGTCAGCGGAGATTTCCAGCCCCCCTATTGGTTCATGGATGGCACCGAAATCAACCGCGTGCTCGCCATGTGGCGGCAGGGTTGCTACCAGGTGGATATTGCCGGCGTGGATGGGTTTGCCCCCGGCTGTGTGGATGGGGCGAAATCTCTCCATCCCAAATCAGGGGTTCAACCGTTCCTGGTGACCCAGCAAATGCCCGGCAACTATTCGGCGGGCTCCCTGTTCATGATCACCAACAAAGTGACCTATTCCGGCACCCTTCTTTCGTTGCTCTGGCGGCCCCGGCTGCCGGCCGGTTGGGCCATCACAAATGTGATTGCCGATGGTGCCCCCGAAGTATTGAACGGTGAAATGGTATGGACAGGAACGAACCTGCCCGCCAGCCCGATCACGGTACTCTACTTCGTGCAGGTTCCCTCCGGTGAGCAGGGTGTCAGGGAGATTCAAAACCAGGTCGAATACCAAATGCCTGGCCTGGCCAACGCAGTCACTGTTTTTGCCACTCCGGATCCCGCCATCGTTTCACCGGCAGGATCAGACTCCCCGCTGGGACCGTACCTGAAGGTCAGCATGATCAAAAAACTCGACAATGGCACCGTCAAACTCCGCTTGGTTGGGGACGCCAGCACCCCTGTCTTGCTGCAATCCACCTCTGAGATGGGGTCAACCAATTGGATCACCATCACCAATCTGCCCAGCTTGAATGGCTCCATGGAAGTGGTGGATCCTTTCGGAACCAGCAGTGGCATCCGATTTTACCGGATGGTCACACCATAACGTTCCGGTCTGGAATTCGAAGGCGCGAAGAATGGAGGGGAAACCTTTCTTTGCGCCTGGTTTTTAAAGCCGCAGGCCGAAAAGGAACCGGAAGCTATCGTTTCGGGGGAATGACGGACTGATTGGTGGCCAAGGCCACGCTCAAGGCGGACTCACCCCAGAATTTGATATCCGTGGAGGCATCCGTCATGGGGATGTAGAGCAGGAGAACTTCGGCCACCCGTTGGCGGGGGGCTTTCCACAGGAGTTCCAGCCGTTCCCAACGGCCGCAATCCGCATACACACTCGCCTGGTACGGTTTGGGGAAAACCGATTGAAACACCGCGATCCGCCGTTGGTCCTGTTGAAACAGATGCAACCGACCAGACATTGTCTGGCCGTGGACGGTGAGGCTGGAGGCGGTTGCGGGAGCGCAGGATTGCCAGCCCACGCTGGGCATGCACACCCCGGGGGTGTGGGCGTAGGCGGTCATGGGCGGACGCTCTCCGGGCTGCCAGAAAAAGTGATAAAGGACTCCTGTCTGCCCGGAGGGACCCGCCAATTCCACCGCATCACCCTTGGTGAATTCAAGTTCGCGACGCTCAGCAGGGCGGATGGGGTGCTCGACAATGCGCCAGTTTTCATACATGCCGGGCGGACGCAAGTTCCAGTTGGGCCCGGCCTGCTCCCGCACGCTGTCACCCCCGAAGAGGTGAAACCATACCGGGGGAAGGAACAGGGCACCGAGCACGGCCGACAGCACCCAAATGCCATCCCGGGCAATGCGAGGTGCCGAATTCGAAAACAGCGGGATCTGGGTGGCGACAGGTTGGTGAGTTGGCAGGCGTCTGCCGACAAAGAACCAGGCTGTCAGCCCGAGCAGGCCAAAGGTGCAGCCGGAAGCGATCATGCCGATGGTATCATGCCAGCGGTCCATGGTGGCGACCCCATGCCCGCTCAGGACAACGGCCAGACCAAAAACACGGGCAATATTAAATGCCAGGGCCAGACCCACCCCGGTCAGCAAAAGCGCCAGTCTGCGCCCATTGCGCAAGTGCAGGACTTCCCCAAGAAACAACGACGCCATAAGGCTGGTTTGCAGGGATTGAACCCCGGTGCAGGCCGTGTCCAGCCCCACCCAGCCGGTGCTGAGTTCAATGACATTGCCATGGCGTGTGGCCACCCAATTGCCCAAATTAAGGATATCCGTGGTGGTGGCAGCCACCAATTCGGATAGGGAGGCGACAATCCGCACCTCCAGGCCGCGTGGCCAAGGCACCCCCAGCCAGGTAAAGGCCAGCGGAAATGCCTGGTGGAACAGAAGCCGACGCCCCCCCAGCCGGTAGAGCCAGGCAGCGGTGACAAAGATTGCGCCCACCATCAACAGCCCGCATCCGACCCGCCACGAGGGATCATGCTGCCGGAGCAATTCACCCACAGCAAAGGTCACCGCCACCAGCCCGAGAATCACGGAGAACACGGGGGATGTATAGAAAGGACGGGCCGGGGAATATCCCGGCCGACTGGTCCAACGCAACCAAAAGAGGAATAGGGACAGGGGGGGAATCGCATACCCATATTCATAAATGGCACGGGTCTGCCATTCATAGCGCAGGCCATTCCAAGTGATCAGCCATAAGGCCGCCAAGCCAACGGGCCAGACCAGTCGATTGATAAGGGAGGTGTTCATCGGCGGTTTAGGGAACGCAGGGCTTCCTCTATTAGTTCACGCTCCGTGGGCAACAGTCCGGGCGAAGTCACGGTTTTTTCCAGGAACGGTCGGGCCTGGTTGGTCTGGCCGGTGGTGTAAAGAATCCAGCCGTAGCAGGCCAGATCCGGACCCCGCAGTTGGGCCGGGTTGCGCAGTTGCTTCAAACAGTCCAACGCCGCCGCCTTCCTCCCAAGCTGTGCTTCGCCAAAGGCGCAGGCCAGGATCAGGGAAGGGGATTGAGGATCACGGGTGAGGTTGTCCCGCGCCATCTGTGCGGCCTCCTCCGTTTGCACCCGCAGCAGCAGGCGCAGGTAGGCATAGTTGTTGGCGGTGGAGAGCTCCCGCGGATTCCACTCGTAAAGGGTGGTGGCCACTTGTAGGAGGCTCTTTTCCCGCCCCTCGGCGTAATAGAGGCGCAGCAACTCGGCCAGCGCGGTCATGCGGACTCCCGGATCGTAAGCCAATTCCCTCCAGATGGCTTCCGCTTCGAATGTCCAATCCCAGCGGCCAGCCAGCCGGGCGAGCAAAGCCAGACGGAAGGTGTCCGTGCCGGCCTCGGTGCGGGCGGAAGTCCAGGTGTTGTTGGCCTCTGTCCGCTGGTCCAATCCACGCAGAGCGCGCGACTGGTAGGCATACTGCACGGATTCCATGCTCAGCCAATCGGCCTTGCGTCCGGGCTTGGCCAGGTCGGCAAGCGATTCCCACTGCTTGGTTTGCACCAGACAATCGGCCAAAGCGATGGTGATGGCGGAGGCGGTCCTGATCTCCTCGGGCAGTGTTTTGATCCATCCGGCGGCCAGTTCGGCCTGGCCATTGGACCGCATCCAATCGGCCAACAGGGCGGCGGCCTGCACATTGGTGCGGCTTTGGAATTGATAGTCGGCCAGAGTTTGGGAATACGCCTGGGGATGACGAGTCTTTTGCCATTCCAGCCAAGGCAGCCGGTCAGCCATCCCGGCATTGGGCAAGGTGGCCAGACGGCGGAGGAATTGTTCTCGCCGGGCCGGGTTTTCAGCCCGCCGGGCGTCATCCACCAGGCACCGCAGGGCCAGGGCGGCGTAGGCCGGTTCCGCCGCCATCAGTTCCATGTCGTGCCGTCCCTGTTGCAGGGTGCCCGAATCATCCCGGCGCAAGGCCAGGCTGGCGAGGTTGAAGCGCGAGGCCAGTTGGTTGGTGCCTTGCTGGGCCGCCTGCCGAAAGTGCTCTTCAGCCTGTACCACATGACCGCCGGCCAGGGACCAGGCTCCAGCCAGTTCGTGGTAGCGGGCTGTTCTGCGTCCGGCCGGGCCGATTCTGGCCAGGGATGCCTCAACCACGGTCAGTTCCTGCGCCCGCAGTGCGGACGCGGCCAAGTCGAGCCAGAGATCGGTGTTGCCGGGATCCCGTTCGGCCAGGCGTCTCAGCCACACCAAGGCGGCCTGTGGATGATTGCGTTGCGCGATGCGCGCCATGATCCGCTCCGCCACCAGGTTTTTTGGATCCTGTTGCAGGGTTTCACGGGCGACGAGAACCGCCTCTCGCCACTGATTCTGACGGTAGAGGGTTTCCGCCTTCGCGGCCAGACGGTCAACGGTCCACTTCCGGTAATGGCCCCAGCCCATTTTGCCCAGGCCAGCCAACAAAAAGGCGCCCAACAGGAACCACCCCCACCGGCGCAGGTTGACCCCCAGCACTTCGCTCCAAGTCGGAAAGGCCGGCTGGTTTTGGACAGGGTCTGTCATTGATCTGTTGATCTTTTTTCTTCGGCGATCATGGTGATGGTGATGAATGCAGACGGAAGAAGAGGGTTGTTCCGTTGGCTGGCACCGTCACATTCGTGCTGTTGAGCAGCGGCGGCAACCACTCCCAAACAGGGGCTTCCGGCGTCAGGCTGTCCGTGTACTCCAGCCGGTACGGCGGCCGGCCACCCGCCCAGCGCAAGTGGATTTGCCCCGCCTGATAATCTGTGGCGGTGATGCGGAAAGGCAGCACCTGCACCAGCAATTGCTGGGATCGGGTCTGCATCTGTTGGTTGTCGGTTGCCACGGCGGTAAACCCATGCCAGCCAGTCATTAAGTTGGTCAGCACCACGGTGTAAGGCGGTGTTGCCAGGCTGGTGACCAGTTGAATATCGTCATAAATGTCCACCCGCGTCACATTCCCATCCGCATCGGCGGCGTCCATCTGTAGTACCACAGTGGCCGGGTCGTTGTACAGCGCGCCGTTGGCGGGTTGCAACCATTGCGCGGTGGGGCGCAGGTTTTCCGGTGTGACCACGACCCGGCTGACCAGCGAGGTGGACATCATACCTTGATCGTCCATGGCCACTGCGCGATAATCATGAATGCCGACCGCCACTCCGCTCAACGCCACCGTATAGGGGTAGGCCGTTGATTCCCCGGCAATTTGCTCACCGTCAAAATATTGCACCCGGGTGATGGTGCCATCATAATCCCAAGCCTCAGCCTGGAGGACCGGGGCCGCCGGGGCGGACAAAGCAACGCCTGACACCCTGAGCACCGTTCCGGGTGCGAGGTTGGCCGGGGCCGGATCTTTGGCCAGATTATAGACCAAGGCGGGATCACCGATCAAATTGTAAATCCAAGGCTGGGTGGCTTCCTGATCCAATTCAGCGTAGGCCGCCAGCGCCTCGCGCACCATGTCGCCGAGCCGGGGACGACTGTTGGCCTCCAGGTTGGCCATCAGGCGCTGGTTCAACAGGCTGGCATCGCTATTGTGGGACAAGCCCGAGGGGGCGAGCACGGCGATGGCTCCACCATTGTTTTGCAGCAATAGCTCCTCCGCAAAGCAGTTGTAGCCAGGCACAGCGTATTGCCCGGCCACACAGGTGACCGCCAGCAACACCGGCAAACGGCTGTTGTTGGCCAGAGAGGAGAGGTCGTCGCTGGTCAGATACCCGTCGCCACCCAAGCGGTCAACCGCTCCGTGTCCCAGATAGCTCACCAGGTCCACGCCGCTGTTCAAGCCGGAGAGGATCGCCGATCGCACCGCGGTCAATTCATCCGTACCGATGACCGAAATGATCTGGCGGGCGAACTTGCCAGAGAGCGCGGCTTCCACGGAGGTCAGTGAGTCAGCGAAAAAGTTGCTGGCATCCGGGACATCGGCGATGATCAGTGCCTGGGGGTTGGACGGGACCGGCTGGGCTTCATAGGCACGGATCTTCTGCACCATGAAGCGAAGCTCATCGACTGTGGTGGCCGGCAAACGGCCGAGAGCCACCAGCGGCACTCCTGTGTTGCCCACATCGCCGTACAGGGTATCCGTGCAGAACAGGCCGAAGGGCGTGGGCACCATGGCAGGCGGCACGAGGTTGTCACCCCGGCCCATCAGGTTGCGGTAATCATAGGTGCCATTGCCCGCCAACACCACGTAACGGGGCCGCTGCTGCCAGTGCCAGAAGGCCGTGGCAATGAAAGTCCGCAGCGCGTGCGGGGTGGGAATGCCATCACCGAATTCATCGTAGATTTGCTCGGTGGTGACCAGCTTGGAGCTTAAGCCCGACTGCTGACGGTAGGCCACCAGTTCGGCGGCCGCCTCGGCCAGCCCCCCGGCGGTGATCACAATGTAACTCGCCTGGTTCGTAGCCCCGGCCAATCCAGCCAATTCCGACACGGTCATCGCGGTGGGGGTATGGGCGGCCCCGGTTTCAAAGGCCACGTATTGGCCGCTTGGGTTCAGCGGCATCAGGCTGACCCGGAAAGCGCCCCCATCGGCAGTGATGGTCGTGTTGGTCACCAGCACCGGCTGCCGTGGTTCAGTGACATCCAGCACTGTGATCTCAGGCATGGTGAACCCGCTCACGGTGACCGTCGGGTTTGCGTTGGCATCAAATTCCAAGCGGCCACCTTCCGCCTGGTAGGCGCGGGCGTAGCCCAAGGCCAGCCGGTTGGCATACCACACGGAACCACTGCTGTCGGCCAGGTTGACGGCCTTCAAACGCAGCGTGTTGGTTCCACGGAGGGCGGCATCCGGCACCGCCAATTCCAGGGTGTAAGCATTTTTCCCACGCCAATCGCCCTGGCCGATGGCCTGCCCATTCAATTCGACCGTCACACCGTGGTGGGTGTCGCTGCCCCCCTGCAGGACCAGGGTCAGAAGGTTGGCGGCCCGGCCTGCGGCCAGGTGGTTGGCTGCGATGGTGAAGATGGCGCTTTCGGTGGTGATGAAGCCCGGGCGCAGGCGGTACCACATCCAGTAGTCGGTATCCGGATCATCCACCAGCGTGGTGACGGTGATCAAGTTGCTCTCCAGGTTCACCCGGGCGGTGTAGCCGGCGTTCAGGTTGGTGGCGGGGGCGAGGCCATCCACCAAGGCCAGCGGAGCCTGGTACTGCCATTCCAGCCAGTACACGTTCTCATCCGTGAAGTTATTCTGGAAACGCTCCGCCTGGAAGTAAAGGGCGCTGCCATCGGCCGCTGGCCAACCGGCCACCGGTTGGCCATGGCTGGAGAGGCTGAGAGCACCCTGAACAATGGCGGCGCTCACTTCGCTGACAGGGCGGCCCAGCAACGCCGCCAAGGCGACCGCGTTCACGGCGTGTGGCCCCGTCTCCCGGGTGGTCAACTTGACCCGCCGTCCGCCCGTCAGTTGATCCAGCGAATCAAGGCTGACCGATTTGGCGGGCAGGGCGGTTCCCAAGGATTTGGCGGATGGCAATCGGGTGGCAGCTTGGGTTTTCGCCGATTTTGCCGCCGGAGCGTTCATGCGCGTGAGCGGGTAGGGGCCGAGGATGTGTTCCTGGTTCCACTCATCCTTTTCCACCAGGTAATAGGTTTGCGGACGGGCAAAATCCGCCTGGGGATCCGGCACGCTATACTCATCCCCCAGTATAGAATTTGCTGCCGGCACCGGCTGCGGATTGATGCGCAACCAATTCCCCCCGGATTGCACCCGGTACAAATCAAAGCTGAGGGAGCCGACTTCCGAGGCCGTCTTCCAGCAGATGCGAGTGCCAGCAGTATCGGCATAGGCATGCACCTCGCTGATGATGGCCAAGGTGGGCCCGCCAGGAAAACCGTCCAGCAGAAAATTGATGCCGCTTTGGTTGGTTTCGTTGATGGTCAACGCCACTCGGCCAGCGCCATTGGCAATGCCGTCAATGTCGGTGACATTGGATGCGCCTACGGGCAGAAATGCGGTAATGACGAGGTATTCACCATTGGGCAGGTTAGTAAAGGCATAGCTGCCCAAGTGGTTGCTGATGTTGGTGGCGATCAACTCGTAGGTTTGCGGAACACCATCCCCGTTGGCATCCCGGTAAAGCTCCAGGACAATGCCCGGCAAAGTGTAATCACCGCCTGTCCCCAAGACCCCATCCCCGGTCAATCCGGCGCCGCCATCCTCGTAAACGGTTCCGCTCACGGTGAACAGATTGACATTGCCATCCAAGAAATAATTGTTGGTACTCGTCATGCCATTGGTCAACGCAAAACCAATCATGTTGTCCGTCAGGCTGCCTCCGGGGGGATTGGGATATTGGGTGCTGGACTCGTTTTCGCTGGTGACTCCCGGCGGGTCCACCTCAAGCAGCACATAATTCCCAGCCGCCAGATTGGTGAAGGTGAAAACCCCATTTGCCGCCGTGGTGTCAATGGCAACCAGCATTTCGGTCGCCGCAGTGCCATTATCCAGGGTTCCAATGGTGTCGATGGAGCCATCGGTGTTAAGATCAATCCGTCCATCAATCACCACATATTCCAGGAAGACGCCGTCGTCAGCCGCGCCGATGACGCCGTCACCATTGAGGTCCACAGAGCCGGATAGTATCTGTACGCCATGCAGAAGGCCGGTGTCCGCGCTGGTAATGGTACCGCTGGAGTTCAAGTCAATCTGGCCCTGAATCACCGTCAACCTGTTCACCAGTCGGTCGCCATTGAGATCCTGGTAAAGCTTCACGGCAATGCCCGCCAGTTTGGTGTCATTGGTCGGGTTGATGGCGTTGTTGGTGGGTTGGTAGGTATCGCTGAAAACGATGCCCTGGATGCTGGCCGTGCCACCGGCCGTGGCAAAGCCATTGGTCCCACAATTGGTGGTGGTCATTATGTTGAATAACGCAGGGTTAATGCCCATGGTTTGCAAGTACCCGTTCGGGAAAAAGTTGGTCAATCCCTGCTGGGTGGCACTGCCCGGGTTGGGATCCGCTGAGAGCACCGTCACCAGGGTGCTCCCATTGGGCACCACACGACTCCAGTAGCCAGTGGCATCTGCGTAGTTCGTGGTGATGGTGCCTGCGGAGTCCGTCACCCGCACCGCCAGGTTGGTCAGCCAAGTGTCCGTTCCCGCAGAGTAGATTCCATCCGCGTTGACATCCTTAAACACACGACCGCCGATGGCATAGGTGTTATTATCCAAGAAGTGGCGGGTCAGGTTGGTGGTGCCACCGGTGATACCGGTCACTGGGATCAGGTTGTTATTGGGGCTGGCGGCATCGCCGGTGCTGTAATAGCCAGCCGGATCGGTTTCCCGGATGACGAAATTGCCCGGCGGCACATTGGCGAAAACATAGGTTCCGTTGGTTCCCGTGATGGTGGAGAAGTAAACGGGTTCACCGAGGTCGGCCAAGCCGTTGCCGTTGATATCTTGAATCAGATCGACCAACACGTTGCTGATCACCAGTCCGCCATCATCAACAATGCCGTTCGTGTTGACATCCCGGTACACAGTGCCGCCAAAGGTGGAATAGTTGGTGGCGGGCACCAGGTAATCAAAGAACAGGTTACCGCTGTTCGTGGTGAGCGTGGTGATGTTCAGCGGGATGCGGTTGTCATTGGTTCCACCCGTATCCGCCTGGCTCGCGTAACCCAGCGGATCTGTTTCGATGATCACAAAACGGTTGGTGGGCAGGTTTAAAAACTCATAGGAGCCGTTGGTCGCTGTGGTGGTGAGGGCGACGAGCACCCCGTCGGCCGGGTTGGAATCCCCGTTGGGGTCGGTATAGAGCCTCAGGGTGATCCCGGCGAGTCCCACATCGTTCACGGTCAAAGTGCCGGTCTTGTCCTTATCGTCATAAACAAAACCGGTGATTTTGGCGGCGGTGGTGATGATGGAGGCGGTACTGTTCACCGGGGGCAGGGAGTCGCCATTGATGTCCTGGCCATATTCAATCTTGGCCAGGTTGTCCGCCGGCGAACATCCGCCCGCCGCCCTGAGGGTGACGGTGAGGTTCGTGAAAGCTCCCGGAGCCATGGTGTTGGTGCCAAGCACATTCAACCACAGCAGGCTGCCGGAGCCGACGGCGTTGGGCGGGATTGAGGAGGTGACATACTGGTAGCAGGTGCCGCTATACATATCCTCCAACGGCAGATTGGTGATCACCGAGGAACCGGTGTTCGTGATGGCAATCCGGTAAACCACGTTGCTGCCAATCACTGCCGGTCCGGGAGTCGGGCTCACCAGCGTCTTTGTGAGCGATACCCCCACATAGGTGATGAGCACCGGAGCGGTGCGGCTGATGTTGGGGGTGATCAAGGCGTTCGAAACAGTGGCGGTGTTCGTCGCCCGATTTGTGATGGCAGTGGCGATGAAGGTCACGGTCACACTTGCGCTCTGCGCGGGAACGAGCGGCCCAAGGTTGGTCCAGATGAGTGTTCCCGGCGTGTCCAGGTCTGGCACTATGCTGGCGGACAAGTACGAGAGTTTGTTGGAGGGATAAGTGTCGGTCACGGTCACCTGGTTCAGGTTGGTGTTGCCGGAGTTGACCACTTTGATGAGGTACTGCACGGCCTCGCCGATATTGGCCTGGCCATCGGCGGGCAGAACAAGCGTTTTCGTGAGGGTCAGACTGGCCACGCCCGGAGCGGGTGGCACGGTGGCCAAGGCGCTGCTTTGATCGCTGGCGTCAGTCGGATCCGTATAGGAGACTGTCAGCACGGTGCCCACAGGCGCATTCAGGGTCGCGTTGTTGGTGGCCAGGCCGCTGGTGGCACTGGAGGGGATTGACGCCGTGAACACACCCGTGTTCGTGCCGGTCTCCGTGAACTGCACCAACTCGGAATCACCGGTGCTGGTGGTGACCGTGGCCCAAATGGTGTCCAACAGGAAACTGTTGGTGTTCTGGTCCAAGTCCGTCACCCGCATCCAGATGGTGGTGTTGGTGGCGTAAAGGCTGGTGGCTGCCCCGTTGTTACCGCTGGTGAACTCGGTGGTGCTGGGGGTGCCGATATCCAAGAAGTTAAGGGTCACCGCGATGGCGCTCACATCGGTGACGGTCCCCTCGGTCCCCTCATTGGCCGTGGTGGTGATGGTGTAGCCCCCTTGCGTGGTACCGGTACGCCAGGTGTACTCGTATGTTTTAGAGCAACTGTTGCTCGCCACGACGTGGCTGGAGTTCAGGGTGGTGGCAATGTCGTTCAGTGTTCCCGGCCCATCGATGTTCAAGTTCACGCTGGTGACATCGTAGGCTCCGAAGGGATCGGAAACGGCCACCCGCGCATAGACGACCGCGCCGTTGGCAGGTGCGGTGATCAGATTGCCGTTGGGATACGGGGCGTCATAGAGACCCAGGCTGGTGATGTGGATGACGGTGGAGGCCGGAAGTGAGACCCGCGATGGTTTCGTCAGGCTGTCGAAGAGAAATCGGAAGCTCACATCGACTTGCAAACAATCGAAGGTCACGTCCACGGCTGCTCCCGCTGGGATGGTGATGTTGTTGCTGAGGGTTCCCGACCAGCCCACAGTTCCGGCTAGTGAATTGTAAACCGGAGCCGACAAAACCAAGAGGTTGGTGCCCTGGCAACTCAGGGTGGCATTGATGGCGGGGGTGCCGGACATCGTGCCTGCGAATATTTCCACGTGATTGGTGACGGTAACAACTCCTCCGGCGGGCATCGTAAAGGCATCACAGAACGTGGGCGACTGATGGAAAAGCACTGGAGCAGAGGCATTGCCGGCCGGGTGCAAGGAGACACCGCAGATCGCCCAAGCATCGTAACCGTTGGTCCACGACATGGTCACCTCATCGTCACCCGCACGGGTCAGCGCAGAGGAACCCGCCCCGTCAAAGCCGGAGCTTATTGGCTCAGATCGCCCATTCCACCACTCAACCTGGCCCAGCCCGGCCGAGTTGGTGATGCCACGGGCATCATCCAGACCCAAGGTGGAAAAGACCAATTCGTCCACGGCGGAGGTGATGGTGATGGAGCTACCGGTGCTATAGCCACTGGCCGATACCCAAGTGCCAAACGGGCTGTTGGTATCGACGCCGGAGAAGGTCATGACTCCCGCAAAGGACGAATCGGCATCGCTGACGGTATTATTGATGCTCACCACCACGTTGTTCGTGCCGCTGGGCGGATTGATCAGGTACCACACCTCGGTATTGGCTTCCTCGGTGGTGGATTGTTCGATGGCCTTGGTGAGGCTTAGACCGCTGTACTTGACGCCGGTGATATCGAAGGTGCCGCCGTTGTCATTCTCCGTTGACAGGGTGACCAGCATCAATCGGTTCGCGTTGGTGCCGGTGACATGGGTGAACGTCTGATTGGTAAACACCCCCACGGTGATCTCTGCGAGCGCGTTCGTGGTCACCCGGTCCACCAAGAGCGGATTAGTGTTGAAGACAGAGGTGTTGGTGGTGCTGCCATCACTGGTTGTCACCGGATCAATGCGGTCCAAAAGCCCTTGGCTGGTGTTGGTGGTTGCTCCTGTGCAAGTGCTGGAGATGAGCACATTGTCAACATAGACATCATCGTTGCCAGCCGTGCTCGAAAAACCATCGGCCGCAATAAAGCGTACCCGGGTGTTGGTGGAAATATAGGAAGAGATATCGATCGGTCCAACCGTGGTATAAGAAGCGCTGTAGTTGAGAGTGTTCGTCCAAACAGTGATGAAAGTGGTCCCATTCGTAGAAACTTGGGCGCGAAGGTTGTCGG
>CAIYYI010000277.1 GCA_903930345.1 uncultured Verrucomicrobiota bacterium | reverse complement strand
TGGCACCCTGTTTCGTGGCGGCGCATGGAAACACAGGGGAAAAGTAGAAATTGGGAAAGCTGAAAACAGAAATATGGAACTTCGGAAACGGCTCGGCAGTCCCGCAGAGCGGGACCCACCAAAGACCACTGACATTGGACCCATGACTTGGTAACGGCCCGGCCGAACGCGGAGTTCGGAAGTCGGAACTGGGATGGCCGGGGCGAGACCGCCCGGAGAATCACCGGCCGACATTGATACTGTATTCATCACGCGAGATACACTCGCAAATTTTCTGACGCCTGGCAAGCCGGATAGGTGTATTTTTGCTGTATGATACAAGAGAAAGATGGGAGATGGGAGATGGGAGATGGGAGATGGGAGATGGGAGATGGGAGATGGGAGATGGGAGATGCTTCTTGGTTGATGGCAGCATGGCCAAAGATGACTAAATGTGACTAAATGTGACTAAAGATGACCGGAAGTGACTGAAAAATGAAATTGGGCGGAAAGGCGGCTCACCTGAACTCGCAACGTGGAACTCGGAACGCGGAACTGGGGTTGGAAGACGAGGACGGCTTGGCGGGAGCCTCTCCCCACCGTGTTTTGGTATCCCAACCTGCTGGGGCTAACAATCGCCCGGATCTCCGGCGCAGTACCACCACAAACAATGTCAAAGAACGGCTGGGTGGTTCGGATAAAAGTTTACTAAAACTTTACTATTTCCTTACCGGTTCAGGGTTTTTCTGAGCCCGGCCCCGCCCCACTCGCTTTCCCCGGATATTCCGGGGGCAATTCATAAGGTGAACAGTAGGCTGACCGCGCCGGTTTCTCAAACTTTTTTCGTTTCCACTCTGGACGGCATAATTGAAGACAAAAGCTGCTGATACCTCCTGGAATATTATTTGCATGTCATTGATTATCTATAGTGAGCAGTTCAGCAGAGTCATGACTCTTGTTTGATAAACGGAACGGGGAACTGGAACGGCTCAGCAGGAGCCCCACCAGGTGGAAGCGGGGAGAACTCGGAAATCGGAACGGCTGCCACTTTGCCGCACCACCATGCCACTGAAACTATGCTTTTAACGGTTCTCCCCTGCCGCTGGCGGTGCAAAATAAAGGACTCGAGGGGCTGACCTCGAAGACAAGGTTTGTTTAGGCGGCTAGTTCGGCGGCGAGGGCTTCGGCTTGCTGGACTACGGTTTTGATGGCGGCGTCCTGGAGGTCGGGAGGGTAGCCGTATTTTCGCAGGATGCGTTTGACCGCCACGCGGACCGCTGCCCGGCGGTTGTCGTGCATCCACCAGTCCACGCCCGCATCTTTACGGATGGCCTGCACCAGCTCGGAGGCGATGATCCGCAACTTGTCGTTGCCCATGACCTCCACGGCGCTGGGGTTGTCGGCCAGGGCGTCGTAGAGGGCCTTCTCCTGATCGGTGAGGCCGTCTTCTGGCTCTTCCCGCAGCTGCTTGGCAATGCGGATGAGTTCTTCGATGACCTGGAGGGCGTCTACCACGCGGTTGTGGTACTTGGCCATGGCGTCGGCCAGGCGCTCGGAAAACTGGCGGTTTTTGATGATGTTGGTGCGGGTGCGGCTGGTGATCTCTCCCGCCAGCAGGCGGCGCAAGGCTTCCACGGCGAGGTTCTTGGCCGGCAGGCCGCGCATTTCCTCCAGGAACTGATCGGAGAGGACGGAGATGTCCGGCTGTTTTAAACCAGCGGCGTGCAGGACATCGATGATCTCGGTGGAGGCGACGGACTGGGCGATGAGCCGGGCAATGGCGGTGTCCAGATCCGCAGCGGTTTTGCGGGTGCCCTCGCCGCCCTCCAGCTTGCGGAGGACGACCCGGACGGCCAGGAAGAAGGCGATTTCCTCCATGGCGGCGGCGGCTTCCGGGCGGCCGGAGGCGAGTTTGTAGGCTTTGTCCAGGGCGGCGGCCGCATCCATGAAGCGTTTGCGGGCTGCGGTGCGCTCCTTGTCGGTGGGCTCGCTGCCGCTGGCCTCAAGGCCGAAGATGTGGTTGACCGCACCGGCCAGCAGCCGGAGGCGGTCCTGCGGGGTGCCGGTGAGGGCGGGTTGGTAACGGAACCCGAAGAAGAGGGACCGCATGACGTCCAGTGCCTCGGCCAAGGCCTGGGCCGCCTGCGCGGCATCGATGCCGGTTTTGCGGCGGTCGTTGTCGGAATAGTAGGTGAGGGCCGCCTTGAGGTCGGTGGCGATGCCAATGGTATCGACGACCAGGCCGGCGGGTTTGTCGCGGAAGATGCGGTTCACGCGGGCGATGGCCTGCATGAGGGTGTGGCCATGCATGGGCTTATCCACGTAGAGGGTGTGCATGGAGGGGCAATCGAAGCCGGTCAGCCACATGTCGCGGACGATGACGAGGCGGAAATCATCGTCCGGGTTGCGGTAGCGGGTGGCGAGCAGCTCCAGGGCGGCGCTGCTGCGGACGTGGGGCTGGAGGGCCTGCGGATCGGCGGCAGACCCGGTCATGACGACTTTGAGCGCGCCTTTCTGGTCTTCCGGGCTGTGCCAGTCCGGGCGGAGTTTGATGAGGCGGGCGTAGAGGGCCGCGCAGATGCGGCGGCTCATGCAGACGATCATGCCTTTGCCTACCAGAGCGGCCTGCCGCTTGCCGAAATGGTCCACGATGAGTTTGGCCAGGTCATCCAGGCGCTGATCGGCTCCGGCGAGGGCTTCCAGGCGCGACCACCGGCTGCCGAGATAAGCCTGGCGCTCCTCCTCCACTCCTTCCGTGATCTCGTCAAATTGCGTGTCCACCTCCTCCCGAAAGGCTTCGTCCAATTCCAGCCGCAGGATTTTGCTTTCGTAGTAGATGGGGACGGTGGCGCCATCCTCGACGGCGCGGGTGATATCGTAGATATCGATGTAATCGCCAAAGACGGACTTGGTGTTACGGTCCACCAGCTCGACGGGGGTGCCGGTGAAGCCGACGAAGGCGGCGTGCGGGAGGGCCTGCCGGACGTAATGGGCGAAGCCGTAGGTTTTGCGGCCGGTGCCGGAATCTATCTTGGCGGAAAAACCATACTGGCTGCGGTGGGCCTCATCGACGAAGACGATGAGGTTGCGACGACGGTTGATGACCGGGAAGGCGGTGGCTCCGGCTTCCGGGCGGAATTTCTGGATGGTGGCGAAGATGACGCCGCCGACGGTGCGGTCGAGGCACTGGCGGAGGTCGGCCACGGATTCGACGCGCTCCGGGGGCTGGCCGAACAGGTCCTGGCAACGGCAAAAGGTGCTGTAGAGCTGGTCGTCCAGGTCGTTGCGATCGGTGAGGACCAGGAGGGTGGGATTCTCCAGGGTGGGCTCATGGACCAGCAGCCCGGCGAAAAAGGCCATGAGGAGGCTCTTGCCGGAGCCCTGGGTGTGCCAGAC
>CAIYYI010000276.1 GCA_903930345.1 uncultured Verrucomicrobiota bacterium | reverse complement strand
GGGCTTGCTGCAACTGGCCGCAAAACATCCCGCCGCCGCCCTGGAAAAAGCCGCCGGTGTCGCCACCCATCACGGCACCTGGCGCCTGCGCGATCTCAAGCGCCTGCTGGAACTGCCCGGCAACGTGATGCAAATGGACTTTCTGGAAACCCATCCGTTGATCCGTTCCCTCGAAGCCTATCGCATTGAACCCGTGGAAAACCCCAACCCAAAACAAAACCCATGATCCAACTCCAAACCACCCTCCGCCAACTGCGCCTCTCGGGCCTGCTGCAAACCCTGGACGTGCGCCTGCAGGAAGCCGCCGCCGGCCGCCTGGGCCATGGTGAGTTCCTCGAACTCATCTTTCAGGACGAACTCAACGTGCGCCATCAGCGGATGCTGGCCCGCCGCACCAAGGCCGCCGACTTCCGCAAGCTCAAGACGTTGGAGGACTTCGACTGGCAGTTCAACCCCGCCATCAACCGCCGACAGATCTTCGAACTGGCAGCGGGCAGCTACCTGCGCGAGGGCAAAGACATCCTGTTCCTGGGGCCGCCCGGGATCGGCAAGACCCATCTGGCCCAGGCCCTGGGTTACGAGGCCATCAAGCAGGGCAAAAAAGTCCTCTACCGCTCCATCTTCGACCTGGTGCGCGACTTCCTGCAAGACGAGGCCTTCAAGCAGATGGACAAGACCCTGCGCCGCTACCTCAAACCCGATCTGGTGATCATTGATGACATGGGGCTGAAGGCGTTGCCCAAGCAATCCGGCGAGTATCTGTTGGAAGTGGTCATGCGCCGTTACGAAAACCGCTCCACGATCATGACCAGCAACCGACCGCTGGAAGACTGGGGCAAGCTGCTGGCGGACGTGCCGACGGCGGGCGCCATCCTGGATCGCTTCCTGCACCATGCCATCACCATCGCCATCACGGGCCGCAGTTATCGGATTAAAGACTCGCTGCCGCAGGCCTCCGAAAAAAAGAAAACCAGGCAGCCAAACGAACCTTTGACCGCCGGGGCCGCGAGCTGAGGGCTCGCAGCACGGCCCCGGCTCGTTTTACCTCGCCTCCAAATCACCCTTGAAACAAACCAGAAAACTGTTATGAATCTCCCGCCTCAGACTGGCCGGTTTTGAAGTGCCCACAAGTGGCCGGTTTTGATCCGCCCGGTGACACGTTTGGACTGTAAGTGGGATTGGGCTTGGGGATAACCGCAGCGGTGTCTTTCAAAAACGCGTCTATCCGGGCCGCGAGTTGTTTCACGCGATCGGGTTGCGCTGCGGCGAGATCGTGTCGTTCGCCGGGATCATTGGCCAGGTCATAGAGTTCGTGACGATCCGATTGATCGGCGTTATCGCAATAGAGCCGGATCAGCTTCCAGTCGCCCAGGCGCACTGAACTCGCGGGAGTGGCCGGGGTGGGGGCAGGCATCCGCTCGTATTCGCCCCGGGCTTGGACATGTGGAAAGTGGCAGAAAACTTCCTCGCGGACGGGCTTGTCGTGTTCCAGTACGGGCCGCAGGCTGACACCGTCGAAGCGAACCTCGGTGGGCACCTTCCAGCCGAGCAGGTCAGCGAAGGTGGGAAAGAAATCGGTGCTTTGCACCAGTGCCCGGCTTTGCGATCCCGGCTTCACCTTGCCCGGCCAAACAATAACCAGCGGCACCCGGGTTCCCGCCTCATAGATCGTCCCTTTCCCCGCTCGTAAAGGGTACGCGCTCGTAACCGGTACTTGGTGAAACTCCTCCGGCATATGCTCCCGGTTTGGGATAAAATAGGGTCCATTGTCCGAGGTGAAGAGGATGACCGTGTTCTCCAGCACTCCGGCCTTGTCCAGCGCCGCCACCAACCGGCCCACGACTTCGTCCAGTGTCTCCACCATGCCGGCATAGACCGGGTTGCGCTGGAGCGAGGCCGCATCCGCCTTGGCGCGGTATTTATTGATCTGCTTCTCCTTCGCCTGCCAGGGCGAATGCACCTCGAAAGCCCAGTAATTGAGAAAGAACGGCTTGTCCTTGTGTTCCGCGATGAACTTCACCGCTTCGTCTGCCACCAGGTCCTCGAGGTTATCGCCGGGCTTCCCGTGCCCTTTCCAGACGGGGAATGGATAAAAGAAGCCTTTGGGCAGCGGACTGGGGGCGGGAGTGTGGGGGATATCGACGTCGAATCCGTGCTGCAGTGGGCTGTACGGTTCAGGCCCCAGGTGCCATTTGCCAAAGTGCCCGGTCGTGTAGCCATCCGCCTTGAACGCTTTGGCCAATGTGTAGTAGTTGGTCAGCAGGCGCGTGACACTTTCGGCCCCCAGCGCTTTCTGGGGCGGCGGGGCTGAGGCGACCCGGTGTTTATCAAGAACCTCTTTCGGCAGGTGACATTCCGGTGCCGTAATACCTGTGCGCGCCGGGTATTGTCCGGTCAGAATGCTGGAACGGGTGGGGGAACAGAGCGGACTGGCGGAATAGGCCTGGTTAAACTTCATTCCCCGCCGCGCCAGCGCGTCAATGTTCGGCGTCTGGAAGAACTTGCTGCCATACAGCGACAGGTCATTCACGCCCAGGTCATCGGCAAGGATGAAAACAACATTGGGCTTTGGCGGCGCTGCGAGGATGCTGACGGCTGCGCAGGCTGTGCAAAGGCAGATGAGGATGAGAATGGACTTGTAATTCATTTCAAGGTGGATGGAACTTTGATTTCGCGAATGAGAGCAACTCCTCCGGGCAGATGAAGCCGCAAGTGAATGATGGTGCCATTGGCGGGGAGCGGGATATCGTGTGTCTGCCAATCATCAGAGGAGGTGACGGTAAAGTAGGCGCGATTTGCGTGGACGAAGTCTTTTTGACTGTCCGTGCGCCAGGCGAAGCTGGCCTCGCCTGCCATAGAGGTTTTCAGCGTCACGCTTGCGGTGACGGGTGCGTTCAGTTTGAGCCCTGTGCGAACGAGGAACGCAGCGCCTTTTTGCGGTGTGAGAGTCAGAATGCCGTTCTTCGAGGTGAGCGTGCCGTTGCGGGCTACCCAACCCTGGGTGTCCGCAGGCACTTTGGCTTTGGCTGGCGCCTCAGCTTCGTCCTCGGACTGGTTGCCTTCGTTGCGGGGCGTGCGGGTGATGGGTTTCCCTTCGAGGTAATGGTCAAAGTAGTTGTTCCATGTGGGTGCCATCGGGCCAAGGGCGAGGCCGGGTGGCTTGAGTTCGGCGCTCCACGCGGTGAGTTTGGCGCGGAGCCGATCGGCGATGTCGGGATGTTTGCCAGCCAGGTCATGCTTCTCTTCCAGGTCGGTGCCGAGGTCGTAGAGATATTCGCGGTTGCCGCCGCGCAGGAGTTTCCAGTTGCCTTCACGGATGGCGGACTGCGCGACCCAGCGCCAGTAGAGGGCTTCGTGCGGCGGGGTTTTGATCTCACCTTTGAGATGGGGAATGAGATTCACGCCGTCGAGGTCGCCAGGCTTGGTCGCAATGCTGGCCAGCGCACAGGCGGTGGCGGCGACATCAAGCGCGCTGACCGGATGATTGTAAGTCTGTCCGCCGGGAATCGTGCCGGGCCACGCGACGACGAAGGGGGTGTGCATGCCGCCTTCGGCCAGCATGCCTTTCTCGCCATTGAGCGGATCGTTCAGACTGCCGTCCCAGCCGGGGCCGCCACCGGGTTCGTCGGCTTTGGTGATTTTGAGCGGGGCGCCGTTGTCGCCAATGCAGAAGATCAGGGTCTTCTCAGTGAGACCGTGCTTCTTCAAAGTCTCGGTGATCAGTCCGACGCCGTCATCCACAGCGGAGAGCATGGCGAGGGCTTGGCGGCGGCGTTGGGGCATCTCTCCGGGGAAACGGTCGAGGTATTTCTTCGGCGCATCGAGTGGGACGTGCGGCGCGCGATAGGCAATGTAGAGGAAGAGCGATGAATCCTTGTGGCGTTCGATGACGGACGCGGCGGCACGACTGCAAGCGTCCACGTGATACATCTCCGGCGTCAGATTGCCCATCGGGCGATCCTGGCCGTCAATCGTGATGTTGGCGGAGAAGGGCTGCTGGGCGTTCTGGGCGAAGACGTGTTTGAAGCCGTGCTGAGGAATACTGGCCGTCGGACCGAGATGCCATTTGCCAAACTGCGCAGTGACATAGCCGGCCTTTTGAAGGCGGGAGGCGATGGTGGTTTCCTTGTCGAAGCCATCGAGAGTGCCACCGTTGGCCTCGACACCAAAGCGGCTTTGAAACTTGCCGATCATCAGGCCTGCGCGCGACGGCACGCACTGCGGGGCAGTGCTGTAACCTTGCTTCGCCAGCGCGCCGCTGCGGGCGAGCGCATCGATGAGCGGTGTCTTGATGTCCTTTACCACGCCTTGGATGCCGAGGTCAGCATGGCCGTGATCGTCGGTATAGATGACAATGATGTTGGGTTTGGCGGCTTTGGTTTCGGCGGCGAAAACCAATCCACCCAGCAGACACATCAAGGTGATGGTTAGAGCCTGTCTAAAAATTGCGAGGGGTGCTGCGGCGAGGGATTTTGGCTGGGGCCAAGGCGGCGAGGCCGGCG
>CAIYYI010000275.1 GCA_903930345.1 uncultured Verrucomicrobiota bacterium | reverse complement strand
GTAGCCTTTGCGCAGTTGCTGGAAGACCTGGCCTTCTGAAACCTCGCTGGTCTCCTGCTGCGACACCGCCTCGTGGAAATTATGATCGAACGCCTGACCGTGGGCGTTGATCTCCTCCAGACCCGATTCCGTAAGGGTGGAGCGCAATTGTTGCAGGATCATGTTGACCCCGTCCACCAGGGATTGAGTGTTGCCCTGATGGTCGTTCACCGCCTGAAGGGCGGCATCGAAATTGTCCAACACCGGGATCAGTCGGCGCAGCATTTCCTCATTGGCAAACTTGATCGCCTCAGAACGCTCACGGGCGGCGCGCTTCTTGAAATTATCAAACTCCGCGCCCAGGCGCAGCAGGCGGTCGAAATGCTCATCGGCTTTGGCGGCCTTGGCTTTCAAGGCTTCCAATTCGGCGGCGGCAAGCGGCAATAACGGGGGCGGTTCCGGCGTCAGGACCGTTTCCGGGCCGGATGCTGGTTGATTTTCCGTGGTTGAATCCATACTCATAAAGACATTCTAAACTGACCGTCAGCAGGGGGAAGTTTAACCAAAACGGGCGGGAGTGCAACCCCCGCCCGTTGTTTTTGACCCGCAGCCGATGGCTACGGGGTGTTGATCAGCTTTTGGAATTCCGGCAGGTTGCGGAGCGATCGGAAACGCTCATCCCGCAAAACAGAATCCCGCAAGTTATTGGCCTTGGGATCTTTCTGCATGCGCTGCTGGCCCAGGACGAGCGCCCGGCCCAACGAACTGATGGAGTTGGTGCCCCGGCCCATCAGGGCCTGAACCCCCGCCAGATCATACCAGGCTTCTGGGCTTTCAGGGGAAATGGCAGTCAAACGCAACAACGCACGTTCCAGCCTTGGAATCTGTTGAAAATCAACAAATGCCTTGGCGATGGCCACAACGGTGGGGGCTTCAACTTTGGGCTGCTGCAAGAGCACTTCCAAGGTGTTCATGGCCGCGTTGGTGTTTTGCATGCCCATCTGGGCTTGGGCCAGGTTAAAAGCTTTTTGGGCATTGGAGGGGTCCGCGCGGAAAGCGGCTTCCATCTCACCGATCTGGCCACGGGAACGCATCATGTTCGCGGAATCGTTTTTGATCATTCTCAGACGGTTGACCAGGTCATCCACCTGGGCGTTGTAGGGGTCCAGCTTCTTGCAGGTCAGGGCGATCAGGATCGCGTCATCAATCCGTTCCGGCTGGTTGAGGCCGAGGATCAGATTGACGTAGCGGAAGACGGCCTCCGGGCTGAAAGGACAATAGGCCAGGGCCTGTTTGAAGGAAAACTCGGCCTCCTGGATCATGCGCTGCCGGACGGTGGCATTGGGGGCTGTGTTCACCCGCCAGTTGTAAACGCCGCCGATGGAGCTGCGCAACTTGGAGAACGCCTTCTGCGCGTTGTCGTCACGGATGAACTTTGGGTCACCCTTGAACCCGGTGTAGTCGCGATGCAGATAAACATTCTCCGCAAACTTGCAAATATTGGAGACCGGGGTGTCGTAGGTGATCCAATTGCCGATCAGGCGCTCCGAAAACTCGCTCCAGAACTTGTGGTCGCGCTCCAGGATCTCCGGGGTGAGTTCAGGCAGCGGGTTGCGGTTGATCTTCATGATGACGCCGAACGGGGTCAGGTGCGGATACATCCAATCCAGAGGGAAACTTTCCTCGACGAAGAAGGCGTGGTCCGGATTCTTGTCGAAGATCACCTTGGTGAGCAGGGCGTTGATGGCCATGACCGCCACCTGGCCGGAGACCTGCACACGACCGCCATCGACACGGACATCCTCACCCGGACGCAACTGGCCGGCCGAGAGGCGGCGTTGGGCATCCTCCATGTACTCGGAGAAAGCCTTCTGCGAATCCGCCTGGGTGGGGGTCAGGATTTCGCGGTCGGGATAAACGCCACCCAGGCTCACGGCGATTTCCTTCGGGAAGGCCTCCTCCAAGCAGAGCCGGTTCAGGCGGATGCGGGTGTGGCTTTCCGGATTTTGGGCAATGAATTTCCGGGTGCGATCACTTAGGACCACGCCCTGGAAACGGGCGGCCTGGAACAGGAGTTCCTTCTCGAGGAGCGCATTCAGCTCCTTGGCCAGGCGGGTGCGCAAACTCTGCTCATCCCCGCCCGCGAGCAGGGCCTGGGTTTCGGGCGAGAGGTTTTGTTTGAGGTGCTTGGTCAGCGGGGTTCCGGCCTGGCCCAGCTTGGCCCGGAAACCAGCCAGATCGGTGAAGTGATCCGGCTTGAAGAAAGAGGTGCCTGCCCGGCGGTCCTTTTCAACGTTATCGCCCAGGGTCAGGAATGCCCGATCCACCGGGGTGAACAGGCTGGCAAGGCCATTGGTATAGACATTGCGATCAACCTCCTGCGGGCTGCGGAAGGCCTCCTGGAAAAATCCCGGGTCCTTCTGGGCACTGCGGTTGTAGTGCGCCCGGATGTAGCTCAGGTAGGTGCCGTCAGCCAGCGCGTTCTGCGTGATGAGGTAAACGTCCCGGCGGTCAAACAGCGGGTCATGGGGCTTCTTGCTGCCCGGAATGAAGCTCTCGCAGAAAATCATGTAGGTGGGGTTGAAACGACCGGGATCCGTGCCGCCAAACAGCACCGTGTCGCGATCCATTTCGGGGTAGATGTTCGCGCCTTTGGCGATCATCCGCTTACGCTCTTCGGGATCATAGCTCCACTTGCCCTGCTCGTTCTTGAAGGGCGGCGTGAACATGTCGTGGCAAAACCAGTAGCCAAAGAGGTGGCCGCGCTGTTCGTTATCGCTCCAATGGGAGAGGATGGGCTTGGCCGGCAACAGCAAAAACACCAGCGCCAGCGCCGCCAGCGGACCACGGGAGCGAAAAACCGCAAAAACGGCGGCGGCGAAAAGCCCCAGACCCAGCGCGAAGAGAGAGGTGAATCGGATCAGCGGATCCTTGGATGGGGCGATGTCAAAGAGGAAACTCTTGACGCTGGCATCGAAGGTGGAGGTGTCGGAGAAGGTGACCGCCACCACGTAAAGGGCGATGCCGGAGGCCACCGCACAGCCCCCCAGAATGGGGAGGCGCAGCTTGTCATAATGCGTGGCCACACTGGCAGCCAGCAGGGTCAGACCATACCCGACCGCCATGCAGATAAAGACGTGGGAGGAGGTGAAGAACACCCGGCACAGCTCCTTGCTCTGCCGGTCCGGCGACATGTTCAACATGATCAGCAACAGCAGCGCCAGGCAGATGTACATGGCGAAAGAACCCACCATCCAGGCCCGCTCGACCTTGCGCATGTAGCGGTAGGTCAGCAGCATGAGGAGCAAACAATCCGCCAGCAGGAACAACCCGGCGAAGGTGGCCAGCGGACTCAGCAGTTCCTTGGCTTTGAAGCCCTGGGCGGCGACCATGCCGGCAAAGCAGAGCAGTGTGCCCGTACTGGCGGCCAAGATGTAAAAAAGCTCCTTGCGCGCCCCCTCACGCCAGACCCGGATGCCAATATAGAGGAAGGGCAGCAGACCGATGGCCAGATAGACCAGGTTGAACTCCTCCACCGCGCCCTCAAAGTAGGACCACAACTGCTGGAGGAAACGGGCGGGATCATTGACCACGTCCGTGGGGTTGGTGCGCTCATACTGGCCGCGAGAAAGGGAGTGCTTGAACCCCTCGATCGTGCGGGGATAGCCCCAGTTCAGGGGCGGGTTGCTCATGGAGGTGACCGGCATGTAGAGGTAGGCCGCCGAGCCCACGACAAACAGGAGGGCCGAAATCAGCACCGGCTTCCATTCGGTCATCAGCTTCTTGGTTTGGACAATGAGCCAACCGCAGGCCACCATGGAAAAGAAACCGACAAAATTGAAGATCAGGAACAGCATGGCCGGCTTGCTGGGATCGGCGGGGTTGACGAAGGAGGGAATCCAGCCCCGGGACTTGCCGAACAAACCGACCAGATAGCAGATGCTGTTGATGAAGAGCAAATCCCGACCCAGCCGGGGATTGGCCGCCGCAATGGCCACCTCCAACCCGACCGCCGCCAGGATCAGCGTCTGGTGCGTGGTGGTGCAGAGGCCGAACGTGAGGAAGGCCAGGAACAGGTAGCGGTTCTGCTGGGGCGCATACATCCAGCGCAGCAGGAAACAGAGCACGGCGGTGAGTGAAAACACACTGAAGCTGTACACCTCCACAATCACCGACTGGCTCCACATGAACCCGTTGAAACCCATCAGCAGGGCCGCCACATAACCGGCGGCAAAGCAGAAGATGTTCTCCCACTTGCGGTCGAAGTTCTTCACCTCTTCCATGCCCTCAATGATGAGGGAGCTGCCACGGGAAACCATCAGGCCGATCAGGCCGCAACCGACCGCGCCGGCAAAAGCGGAAGCCACCGCCACCCGAAAGGCGATGTTGGACACCGGCAGGAGCACGGTGAAAAGCCAGGTGTAAACCGTCCAGACCGGGTAGCCGGGCGGATGGGGCACCCCGGCATAAAACGAGGCGACCGCCAGCTCGCCGCAATCCTCCAGGGTCAGGTCCGGGGCCAGCGTCATGTAATACCCCACGAACACCAGCAGGGTGGTGACCGCAAAGGTGATCCAATCCACCGGGCGGAAAAGCGGGGCGACTTTGGTGGGCAGAACCGGGGCGGCGGGAACCCCGCCTTTGGCCGACGCCGCCGACTTGGCCGACGGAGTGCGCACACTCGGGGCCTCACCAGAGGCCGCCATCTCTTTGGGCGAATTTTCTTTGCTCATCTTCAAAACCTAATTCATTCAACCACTTAACAATTCAGACCGCCTAGTTCAATGGGATCACGCGTCTTTGTCCATCCCAAAATAAGGGGTTTTCATCTGCCGGACAGGAAATCTGACACCCGGGGTTGGCGTTCTGCACAAACTTTCCCGTTCCCTTCGTGAAGCCGACAATGTTCGGGTTCCAGTCTATTCCAAGCCTATGCACAAATGCCTGATTGTTAATAACCTGCATATTCACGAGCCCGGACTTTAATCAGCCTCGTTATCGGATTCCGCCAGCTTCGTGGCCGCCGCTTCCCACTCCCGGGAGAGCACGTCCAGGCGGTCCATCGTGGCCCGCATCGTCTGGTTCAACTCCAAGGCCCGGCCTGGCGTGGTGTAAGTTTCGGGCGCTTCAAAGTCGCGGGTCAATTCTTTTTGCCGCTCTTCCAAATCGGCAATTTCCTTCTCCAGCCGCTTGACCAGATCGATTTGCGATTTGCGCGCCCGATAGCGTATTTGCCGCTGTTCGGCCTCGCGTCGTTTCTGTTCCTTGCGCTCCTGGGCGGCGGTGGGTTCCGGCCCGGCGCGACTCACGACATTGGCGGGTTGGTACGCGGCCAACCGGGCGGCTTCCGCCGCCATGCGGTCCTCGTAATATTGGTAGTCGCCCGGGAATGGGGTCAGCACGCCATCCTGCACCCGCACGACATGGTTGGCGATGGAACGGATGAAATAGACATCGTGACTGATGAAGATCAGCGTGCCCTCGAACTGGTCCAAGGCGGCCAGCAGGGCATCCACACTGGCCAGATCCAAGTGGGTGGTCGGCTCATCCATCAGCAGCAAGTTCGGGGGATCCAGCAGGAGCTTGACCAGTGCCAGACGGCTTTTTTCACCGCCGCTCAGCACCTCCACCTTCTTGAACACATCATCGCCCCGGAAAAGGAACCCGCCCAGAACCGTGCGCACAAAGGTTTCTGTCACCCGCTGCGGGGTATCGAGGGCCTCTTCCAGCACCGTCCGCTCCGGATGGAGCATGTCAACCCGGTATTGGGAGTAGTAGCCGACTTTGACGTTGATCCCCAGCTTGTGCTCGCCCCCCTGGATGGGGAGCACCTGGGCCAGGATTTTCAGGAGCGTGGATTTGCCGGCCCCGTTGGGGCCCACAAGCACAATGCGCTGACCGCGCTCAGCGGCAAAATCCAGCGACTCGTAGATCGGAACGCCGCCGTAGCCGAATTTGATCCCGATCAGATTGATCACCTTCAGCCCGCTGCGCTGGGGCTGGGGAAAGGCGAAGTCCACCGTGGCATCCGGCGAGGCGGGGGCCTCGATTTTCTCCATGCGCTCAATCTGCTTGAGCTTGCTCTGGGCCTGGGCCGCCTTGGTATTCTTGGCGCGGAAGCGGTCGGCAAAGGTTTGCAACCGGGCAATCTCGCGCTGCTGATTCTTGAACGCGGACAACTGCTGCTGCTCGGCCGCCTCGCGCTGGGCCAGGAATTCGTCGTAGTTGCCCCGATAGGAATAGAGCCGGGACTGGCTGATTTCCACCACCACCGAGATGGTGCGGTTCAGGAATTCGCGGTCGTGGGAAATCACCAGCAGCCCCCCGGGATAACCCTTCAGGTAATCCTGGAACCAGAGCAGAGCCTCCAGGTCGAGGTGGTTGGTCGGTTCGTCCAGCAGCAGGATTTCCGGCTCGTGGGTCAACAGGCGTGCGAGATGGGCGCGCATCACCCAGCCGCCGGACATTTCCCGGGCCGGCCGGTGCAGATCTTTTTCGCGAAAGCTCAGGCCGCGCAGAATGGCTTTGGCTTTGGCCTCCAGGCGGTAGCCGCCCAGGTGATCAAACCGGGCCTTGATGTCATTGATATCCCATTCGTGGGGAGCGGTCCCCTCCTCCACCATCGCCAATTGGCGGCGCAACTCCTCAAACTCGGGGGTGATGGCCGTGGCCAGTTCCAGCACGGTCTCCTCCCCGACCGGGGCGCTTTCCTGGGGCAGATGGCCCACGCGGGCATTGCGGTGGCGCAGCACCTGGCCCTCATCCGGCACCTCCTCCCCCAGCATCAGGGCGAACAGGGTCGATTTGCCCGCGCCATTGGGGCCGACCAGTCCGATCCGGTCATCCGAGTTCACCTGCAGGGTGACCCCGGAAAACAGATTCCGACCGCCGAAAGATTTGCTGACATCTGACAAAACCAACATAGCGCCGGGGATAATGCGGAAGCCCCGCCCGGGAGGCAAGGTTAACCGAACGGGAGAAAGGCGGCCCGCGCGCGGCGGCGGGGGGCATGCTGGGGAAAGCCAGTTGACCTTGGGCCACTTGCGATTGAATTGGCTGGACTAATACCGGAAAGACACGCCCAGAAACGGGTTCAAATCGTCAGCGGATTTCGTCACGCCGATATTGATCCCGGCATCAATCTGCACATTTTGAGAGAGCCCGTAGGTAAACCCCAGATCAAGGGTGCCAATCCAACGCGCGTCCGTTTCCTTGCTCACCAGGCTGAAGAACTCCACGTAGCCGCCCAGGCTGCCCACAAGGTCTCGGCTAAAGGTGACGGTGTTGATGAATTCGGGGTGGTACTTCCGCGCGCCCCCGTCCCGGATAAGATCAAATTCGGTCATTAAACCCATGCTGAAACCCAGGGGCATGGCCACTGCCAGGGGCAGGATGAGTCCCCCCTCGACGGCGTTGTTTCCCAACTGGTGCTGGTTGGCGGGTATTTTCACAAACGGCATGAGGGCGAACGCCGTGGTTCCCCCATCATCCCCCCATAAATTGAGCTTCACCCGGGGAATCACGTCGCCAAAACCCGACTGGCGGGTGGTGATACCCGCAATCCGATCCTCCGTCCGGGTTCGGTTCCAGGTCTCCAGGATCAGCTGAAAATCCACCCGGTTCAACACTCCCACCTTCAGGTTCACCGGCGCAACACTGTAGCCGCTGGTCCGCGTATCCGCCCCGGCATAAGTGTCGTGGTCCCGCGTGTAGGTCAGCACATCCATCTCGCATTGAAAATGCCCGGCATCCAACGTGTAGGGGCTTTCCGTTTTGTCGGGCCGGTCCGTGCTCATTTCGCGCAGGAATTCTCGCGGCGTGGGGTTGAACAGATGATATCGGCTTTTGTCAGGCGCAGGAACAGCTTCCTTTTCCGCCGAAAACCCGGGCATCACCAAATGACTCCACGCAGCAACCAGTAAACTTCCTGCCAGCAGCATTCTCATACGCCTATGGTAACGGCAGCAACGGCCAATGTCTTAGGGAAAACCCATTGTTCCTGAAAGAAAAAACTCCGGGTTGAAATCCGTTCGCCTGGCTTTCACCTGCGTCCAGATCGCCGATCATTGAGATTATTGGACTGCGGTGCGCAACGGGATTACCTTGCCCCCCGAATGTCCAAACCAACAACAATGACTGGCGAAGGCGGCGGCGCACGGTCCGGCCTGGCACTGGTCGGATGGCTGGGGCTCTGTTTTGCGGCGGCGGCGATGGGCTCGCTCTTCCTGCCGGGAGAATGGTATGTGCATCTGAAAAAGCCCGCATGGAATCCACCCGGTTGGATCTTCGGCCCGGTCTGGTCCATACTTTACACCCTGATGGCCTGCGCGGCCTGGATGATTTGGAATCGGGGTGGCTGGGCCGGGCAACGCCCTGCCTTGGCGCTGTTTCTGGTGCAACTCCTATTCAACGCCCTCTGGTCACCCCTCTTCTTTGGCTGGCATCAACCGGCACTTGCTTTTGTGGATATCCTACTCCTCTGGGTTTCTCTGCTGGGCACCCTGATTATTTTCCTGAGGATCCATCGTGTGGCGGGTCTGCTGTTTGTGCCTTACCTGCTTTGGGTGAGCTTTGCTGCTGTGCTTAACTTCACCCTCTGGCGGCTCAATGGCTGAAAAAAACCGGCTACTGCCCGCCGCCCACTGCGGCCGCCGGGGCCACCACCACTTCCAGTCCCTGATCGCGCAGGGCCGCCACCAGGTCGGCCGGGGCGGCGCTATCGGTCACAATGATGTCAATCTCCTCCAGGCCGCACAGGAAGGACATCGACCGGCGGCCAAATTTGGTATGGTCCAGGCAGAAGATGACTTTGCCAGCCGCCTGCAGCATCGCGCGCTGGATATCAATCAGCAGCACGTGAGAATTTGTGATCCCCTCCAGGGTGATCCCGCCACCGCTCATGATGGCCACATCGGAATGCATCCGGGAAAACGCCTCCACCGCCAACGGTCCCACCATCACCCCCAACCGGGGGTAGATCACCCCGCCGCTCACCACCACCTCGATGCGCGAGGCCGCCGCGTACAGATTCGCCACCGGCAGGGAGTTGGTGAGCAGTTGCACCGCCTTGCCCTCCAGGTGCCGCGCCACGTGATAAACCGTCGTCCCGGCGTCCATAATGACGCTCTGGTGGCCGCCGATCAGCTCGGCGCAGGCGCGGCCAATGGCCTCCTTTTCATCCAGTTGGTGCGCGTCCCGGCTGGAAAAGGTGAATTCATCCGAACGGGGGATAAGCAACCGCGCTCCGCCATGCGTACGGCGAATATTTCCAAAACCTTCCAAGTTGGTCACATCCCGGCGCACGGTGGACACAGAAACCCCCAACTGCTTGGCCAATTCCTCAAGTGAGGCAAATTCAACCTGTTGCAGATGAGACTCGATCCGTTGATGCCGTTCTTCAACCCGCATGGTGATTAACGTTATGGAAGATTTTGGAAGATTCTGCAATCTATTTATTGACAATTCTTCCATAATCTTGCAAGTTCGGCTTACTCTTTAAGAGCGAATTATGGCAGCGCCTACTAGCACAATGCACCGGGCCGTGGTGGAACACTGGGTCCGCCAAGCGGTTTATCAGCGTTTGGGCAAACCAATGCCCCGCAGCGCTGGGGCACCCAATCCGCTGCTGGTCAATGTCAGCGCCCGCCACTGTCACCTGACCCAGGAGGCGGTGGACGCGCTGTTCGGCAAGGGCTATCAGCTCAAGGTCCATAAGTGGCTGTATCAGGAGGGGCAGTTTGCCGCCAAGGAGACCGTCACCCTGATCGGGCCGCGCAGCCGCGTGATCTCCAATCTCCGCATTCTCGGCCCCTGCCGCAATTTGAACCAGGTGGAGCTGGCTTACACTGACGGCATCGCGCTGGGCTTTGAATTGCCGCTGCGCAGCTCGGGCAGCATCAAGGACACGCCGGGAGGCATGCTGATGGGCCCGGAGGGCTTTTTCGAGATGCCCATCGGAATCATCCGCGCCCTGCGCCACGTGCATATGAATCCGGACGATGCCGCCTACTATGGCGTGAAGCCCGGCGATCACATGCGGCTGAAGATCGGCGGTCCGTGCGCGCTCACGCTGGAGCAGATGCTGGTGCGCGTGGATCCGAGCTTCAAGCTGGAGGTCCACATCGACACCGACGAGGGCAACGCCTGCAACCTGCAGCCCGGTACCCCGTGCGAGCTGGTCAACTATTGATTTTGTCCGCTTTTTAACACCCAACCATTAACCAATAATAGATATGAGTGAAGCAATCGGCATGATTGAAACCAAGGGCTACACCGGCAGCGTCGAGGCAACCGACGCCATGGCCAAGGCCGCCAACATCACCATCGCCAAGACCATCGCCATCGGCGGCGGCCTGATCACGGTGGTGTGCCGCGGCGACGTGGCCAGCGTGAAGGCCGCAGTGGACGCCGGCTCCCGCGCGGCGGCCAAGGTGGGCGAACTCGTCGCCTCCCACGTCATCGCACGTCCGCACGAGGACATGGCCAAGGGTTTCCTCGGCGAAGCCCCGAAGAAGTGATCCCCCCCTCCCCGACCAAACCTTAACCCCATTTTAAAAATATGAGTCTCCAAGCAATCGGCATGATCGAAACCAAGGGCCTGTGCGCGCTGTTCGAAGCGACCGACGCCGCCCTGAAATCCGCGAACGTCACGTTCTCGGGTTGGGAAAAGATTGGCAGCGGCTATGTCACCGCGTTCTTCCGGGGCGATGTCGCCAGCGTGAAGGCGGCGACCGACGCCGGCGCGGCCGCCGCAGCCCAGGTGGGTTCCGTGGTGGCGGTGCAGGTGATCCCGCGCCCGCACGAGGGTCTGCCCGGCCTGGGCAAGTGGCTGCAGTGACCCACCGACGGATGGCTGCCTGACCACCCACACCGCATATGAAAATCCTCGTCGCCAACCTGGGTTCCACCTCGCTGAAGTGGCGTCTCTATGAGTTCGCCGGCGGCGCGGAGCGCCTGCTGCACAAAGGGGGCTTTGAGCGGGTGACGGACTATGCCCAGGCGGTGGGGGATTGCCTGGCGCAGATCACGGCGGCCGGGGCGATCCAGAGCGAGGCAGAGCTGGCCGGGGTGGGCTTCAAGACCGTCGTGGCGCGCGGGGTTAATGGTTGCGTGCGCCTCACGGAGGAGGTGCTGGGGGCGATGGAGGCCTACAACGGCCTCGCGCCCGCGCACAATCCCCCCTATATCACCGGCATCCGGCTGTTCGCCCGGCGCATGCCCGCCACCCCGTTGGTGGCGCTGTTTGAAACCGCCTTTTACCAGTGGGCACCAGAGGCAGCCCAGCGGTACGCGGTGCCGGCCGACTGGCACGCAGCAGGCATCCGGCGCTTCGGCTTCCACGGCGCCAGCCACAAATACATTGCGGAACGCTCCGCCGAACTGCTGGGCCGCGAGGACGTGGCCGAACGCACCCGCCGCCTTTACCTGGACGACGGGCAGAGCCCGGTGCGGACACCGGAGCTGCGCGTGATCTCCTGCCACCTCGGTGGCAGTTCCTCGGTGACGGGCATTCTCAACGGCATCGGCATCGGCAACAGTCTCGGCATGAGTCCGCAATCCGGCCTGCCGCACAACAACCGGGTGGGTGATCTGGATGCCTTTGCCCTCGGCTACGCGATGCGCACGCTGGGGCTCAGTCTGGACGACGCTGAAAAGCTGCTCTGCCGAGAATCCGGCCTCAAGGGGCTCTCCGGCGGGCTTAACGACATCCGCGACATTTCCACCCGGGCCGCCGC
This sequence comes from uncultured Verrucomicrobiota bacterium, assembly GCA_903930345.1. GTDB lineage: Bacteria > Verrucomicrobiota > Verrucomicrobiia > Limisphaerales > CAIYYI01 > CAIYYI01. The sequence continues at coordinate 10,365 of CAIYYI010000275.1, read as the reverse complement.
CGGGGATGCGCCGGCGCAACTGGCGCTGGATTTCCTGGCCCATGAGACCCGGCGGTGGATCGGCTCCTATTTCCTGCAGCTCAACGGGGCGGATGCGCTGGTGTTCACAGCGGGCATCGGGGAAAACCATGTCGGGATGCGCAGTGCCATTTGTGCCCGGCTCGAAAACCTGGGCTTGGAACTCGACCCGGCGCTCAACGCCGCCGTCCAGGCGCGCGAAGCGGTGATCAGCACCGCCTCCTCGCGCGTGAAGGTCATGGTCATTCCCACCAATGAGGAACTGGTCGTGGCCCGCGAGGTCAAACGGCACCTGGAAGCCCGTGGCAACTGATTTTTAATAACAATTAACTCCTAAAACAAATAAAGTTATGGCTCAAGCGATTGGAATGATTGAAACCCGCGGTCTGGTCGCCCTCATCGAGGGCGTGGACGCAATGCTGAAGTCGGCCAATGTGGAACTCGCCGGTCCGATGACTCAGGTGGGCAACGCGCTCGTCACCGCCGTGGTGGTGGGTGATGTGGCGGCGGTCAAGGCTGCCACCGACGCCGGCGCCCAGGCCATCAAGGCCATCAAGGGCGAACTGGTGAGCGTGCATGTCATTGCCCGCCCGCACGCCGATGTGGAGTGCATCCTGCCGAAACGGCCGACCGCCAAGTAAGCGGCCGATGGATCTGTCCGGCGCCGCCGGGGCACTCACGGTGAGTCTGCCCCCCGGCGCCGGGCCAACCCCATCCCCTCCCCCATCATGTTTTTGGCGCGTGTTGAAGGCTCGATAGTGGCCACCAAGAAGGATCCCACCATGAATGGGCGCAAGCTGCTCTTGCTGCGCCCCCAACTGGTGGATGAGAAAGATCCGAGCAAATTCCGGCCCGGCGCCAACACCATTGTGGCTGTGGATAGCGTGGGGGCGGGCATCGGGGAGCTGGTGCTGTTCTGCCAGGGCAGCTCCGCCCGGCTGGCAAACAATATGAAGGAGGCGCCCGTTGATGCCGTGATCATCGGCATCGTGGACGCCGTGGATGTGTTGGGCAAAGAAATTTATAACGCCCGGACCTGATGGTTCAGGCGACAATCGAAGGGTGAAGCATGAGTGTTCCCATGAATGAGGCATTGGTTCGTGATATCGTGGCCGAGGTGCTGGCCCGCCTGAATGGCGGCGCGGCCGCCAAACCGGCGGACAAGTCCGCCTGCGGCTGTGGCAGCTCGTCGTCGGCCCCGCGCGCGGCGCGCGGCAAATTCGGCGTGTTCCAGGATGCGCGGGAGGCCTGCGCGGCGGCCCAGGAGGCCTTCCAGCAGCTCTCCGCCCAGGGCGTCGCCGCCCGGCGTAGGATCATCGAGATCGTCAAGACCCTCACCACCGCCAATGCTGACGCCTGGGGCCGCATTGAGCTGGAGGAGACCAAGATCGGCCGCCTCGACCACAAGATTGAAAAGCTCAAGGGCCTGCGCGGCGTGCCCGGCGTGGAATTTCTCAGCCCCTACGCCTTCAGTGGCGACCACGGCATCACGCTGGATGAGTGTGCCCCGTTCGGCGTCATCGGCGCGGTGACCCCATCCACGCACTCGATCCCGACGATGGCCTGCAACATCATCACCATGGTGGCGGCGGGCAACACGGCGGTGTTCAATGCCCATCCGGGCGCGGCCAAGTGCGCCGCCATGGCCCTCAAGGTGATCAACGAGGCGATCTTCCACGAGCTGGGCATTGAAAACATCGGCTGCATCATCGAATCCCCCACGCTGGAATCCTTCAACGCCATCTCCTCCAACGAGTTGGTGAAGCTCCTCTGCGTGACCGGCGGCCCCGGCGTGGTGAAAGCGGCCATGCTGAGCGGCAAGCGCGCAGTCTGCGCCGGCCCGGGCAATCCCCCGGTGCTGGTGGATGACACCGCCTGCTTCTCGCGCGCGGCCAAGGGCATCATTTACGGCGGCTCCTATGACAACAACCTGCTCTGCATCGGCGAGAAGGAAGTGTTCGTGCTGGAGCACGTGGCCGACCGCCTGATGGCGGAAATGGAGAAGAACGGCGGCTACCGGCTGACCAACGAGCAGACGGAACGCCTCTCTAAGGAGGCGTTTGTCTTCCCGCCGGGACAAGGCGCGGGCTGCCCGCACCCGGTGGTCAACCGCAACCTGGTGGGTCGCGATCCCTTGGTGCTGGCCCGACTGGCGGGAGCCAACGCCCCGCAGGGCACCCAGATGCTCTTTGCCGAAACCCATGCCGACCACATCTTCGTGGAGGAGGAGCAGATGATGCCCTTCATCCCGGTCATCCGCGTCAAATCGGTGGAGGAAGGCATCGCGCTCGCCAAGAAGGCCGAGCACGGCTACAAGCACAGCGCCATCATCCACTCGCACGATGTCTCGAATATGACGGCCATGGCCAAGGCCCTGGACACGACCCTGTTCGTCAAGAACGGCGCCAGCGTGGCCGGTCTGGGCAACGGGGGTGAGGGGTACGCCAACTTCTCCATCGCCACCACCACCGGCGAGGGCATCTGCAACCCCCGCACCTTCACCCGCGTGCGCCGTTGCGCGCTGGTGGATAACCTGAGGATTTTCTAAACCGCCCTCCCGGCGGAGGAATTGAAACTGCTATGTTGCTGGCGCGCGTGGATGGTTGTGTGGTCGCCACCCGGAAGCATGAGAGCTTCGAAGGGTGGCGGCTCGTGATCTGCCAGCCCGTCAGCGCCACCGGCCAGCCGGAGGGCGTGCCGCAGATCGCCATTGATCCCCACGGCGCGGGCATGCACCAGAAGGTGGTCATCTCCAGCGATGGCTCCGCCTCCCGCAACGCCGTGGGCGACCAGAAAAGTCCGGCGCGCTGGATCGTGCTGGGCGTGGTGGATGAGAAATCACCGGGGGTGCTCGTATGAGGCTGGGCCAGGTCATCGGCCGGGTCACCCTCAGCGAGGTGGTCCCCTCCCTGCGCGGGGCGCGCTGGCTCATTGTCAGCCCCTTCACTGCGGAGCAGTTCCGCCAGGCCGCCGCCGGTGCCGACATCACCCAGAGCCGGGAGCCCTCCCTGGTCATCTATGACTCCCTGGGCGGTTCCCCCGGCCAGACCGTGGGCTTTGTGGAAGGCCGCGAGGCCGCCCAACCTTTTGAACAACCGCCGCCGATCGATGCGATCAACGCGGCCCTCATTGACGAAGTCTTTTACACACCCCCATCATGAAACAAATCATCAGTGCCCGTGACATGGAGGAGATCCTCCGCAAGGGAGGCGACATCAACTCAGCCATCGCCGGTGCGATGCTGACCCCCTCCGCCCGCGACCTGCTGCGGGATTTTGAAACCAAGAATGGGGCCCGAGCCACCGCCCCGGCGGCTCCGGCCGCGCCCGCCGCCGCTCCGGCAGGAGGCTCCCCGGTCACCAAGCTGACTTCCCGCAGCCCGATGGCGGAGCTGGAAGCCTACTTCAAATCCCCGGCGGCGGAGAGCCTCAAACAGCAGATTTGCGAGATGGGCCGCCGCCTCTGGCAGCGCGCCTACGTGGATGGCAACGGCGGCAACATGGCCGTGCGGGTGGGCGAGGACATCGCCATCTGCACCCCCACCCTGGTGAGCAAGGGCTCCCTGCAGCCCGCCGACCTCTGCCTGGTGGACTTCACCGGCAAACAACTCCTGGGCACCAAGACGCGCACCAGCGAGATCCTGATGCACCTCCAGATCATGCAGCAGCAGCCCAAGGCCATCGCCTCCTGCCACTGCCATCCGCCCTACGCCACGGCCTTCGCGATCGCCGGGGTGGTGCCGCCCACCTGCATGATCCCCGAATATGAGGTGTTCGCCTCCGTGGCCATCGCCCCTTACCGCACCCCCGGCACGCCGGAGATGGGCAAGCTGGTGGCCGACCTGGCGGACAAGCACAACACCATCCTCATGGCCAACCACGGCGTGGTCTCCTGGAGCCATAACAACATTGAGGAGGCCTACTGGCGCATGGAGATCATCGAGGCCTACTGCCGCACCCTGCTGGTGGCCGCACAGCTCGGCAAGCCGATGAACACCTTCTCGCCGGGGCATCTGAAGGACCTGCTGCGCATCAAGCAAAACCTCGGCTTTGTCGATCCCCGCTTCGGTCTCAAGGAATGCGAGCTGTGCGACAACGACGAGTGGCGCCCGGGCGTCCAATGCGCGGTGCCGGCCCCGGCGGAGGCCCCCGCCGCAGCGGATCCGAGCGCGGAAGCCATCGTGCAGGCCATCACCGAGCAGGTCATGGGCAAGCTGCGCCAGGGCTGAACCGTCCCGGATTCGTCCTTTGTTTCACGAACATGAAAGTCACCATCATTGGCGGCGGTGGACGGGTGGGCTCCTGCACGGCCTTTGCCCTGCAATGCGGGGCCATCGTCAACGAAATCCAACTCATTGACGCCAGCCAGCCGGCCGCCGAAGGCGAGGCGCTCGACCTCCTGCACGGCTCCGCCCTCGCGGCCGACCAGCGCATTTATTCCGGGGATTACTCCCGTGCGACGGACAGCGATCTGTTCATCATCACCGCCGGGCTGCGGCGCAAGCCGGATGAGTCCCGCCTGGATCTCATCAACCGCAACGTGGCGCTGTTCCTCCAGATTTTGGAGAGCATCAAGGCTGCGGGCCTGCGCCGGGACGCCCTGGTGCTGGTGGTTTCCAACCCGGTGGACATTCTCACCCAGATCACGGCGGAAAAGCTGGGCCTGCCCTGGCAGCAGGTCATGGGCCTGGGCACCATGCTGGACACCGCCCGCTTCTGCTCCCTCATCGCCGAGGAACTCAAGCTGGCCGCCACCCAGGTCAAGGCCCAGATTTTGGGCGAGCACGGCGACTCCATGGTTCCCATCTGGTCCACGGCGGTGGTGGGTGGTTTGCCGCTCATCGGCCTGCCGCAATGCACCGCCGGTTTTCAGAATGCCGTTTTTGAGCGCACCAAGGGCAGCGGGGCCGAGGTGATCCGCAAGAAGGGCGGCGCGGGCTGGGCTGTGGCCATCGCCATCCGCGAGGTCGTGCACGCCATCGCCTTGAATCAGCGGCGCGTGTTGCCCATCTCCTCCCAGCAGCAGGGGCTGCATGGGATCAAACGGGTGTGCCTCAGCATCCCCACCGTGGTCGGGCGCGCCGGGGTGCTGCTCCAGATGGAGGCCAAGCTCTGGCCCAAGGAGCTGATGGCCCTCCAAAACTCCGCCCACGCGCTGGAGGAGACGGTGGCCAAGGTGAAATACTGATCCCGGTCGGCGGAATGCAGGATGAACACTAACGGCATGATCAAATCGCTCGATCAGAAGCTGGCCGATATCCGGGCCAACCCGGCTTCACGGGCGTTTATCATCGCCGATGCCAAGGATGCCGACATGGCCTTCGGGGTGCGCGCCATGGGCACCCGCCATTACCTTTCCCAGAAAGGAGCCTTCCCGGCCCAGTTCTCCCCCGAAATCTGGTCCCGTGAGGAGTTCGGTTACCGGAATCTGCCGGAGTTTCTGGACATCATCCGCGAGGTGGTGCGCCAGGAGCTGGTCGATATCATGCTGATGTCCGCCGCCGTCAGCGAGCAGCTCACCATCAAAGAGGGCCTCTTCCGCAACTCCCCCATGACCCCGGCCGCGCGGGCCAACGACACCACCGATGTCTGGGCTGTCCGCCACGGAGTGTATGTGAAGGAGCCCGCCCAGACCTTCCGCTCCGCCTCCATTGACCAGATCCAGTGCGGCAAGGTGGAATGCGACCGCTCCACCACTGATTTTCCCGGGGCCAACCTCGGCCTCTACTCCCTCACCTTTGTCAACGAGCTGGAGCAGGACCGCGCCACCCTGCAGGCCTTCAAGGAATTCCGTGCGGAGGCCGAACGCAAGCAGTTCCGCTATTTCCTGGAGGTGTTCGATCCCAACGTGGACAGCGGCATTCCGCCGGAGAAGCTGGGGGAATTCATCAACGACCACATCCTGCGCAGCCTGGCCGGCGTGCCGGAGGCCGGCCGACCGGTGTTCCTGAAGATCGTGTACCATGGCCCCCGCGCCATGGAGGAACTGGTGCAATACGATCCCCAACTGGTCGTGGGCGTGCTGGGCGGCAGCGCCGGCACCACCTACGACGCCTTCAAACTCATCCACGACGCGCAGAAGTACGGCGCGCACGTGGCCCTGTACGGTCGCAAGATCAACAACGCCGAGCATCAGCTCGCGTTCATCCAGATGCTGCGCCTGATCACCGATGGCCGCGTGAGCCCGGAGGAGGCCGTGCACGCCTACCACGGGGTGCTGCAAGGCTGCGGTATCACGCCCAAGCTGCCCTTGGAAAAGGATCTGCTCCTGACCGATCAGGCCATGAGCTATGGCGGCAACACCCGCGCCAAGGTGGAGGTGCGGAACAATCCTTTGGCTGCCACCCCTGCCCCGGCATCGGCACCCGCTCCGGCCACCCCGCCCGCCGCCCCCGCATCAATTCCGGTTCCCCCGGCGAAAAGTCCGGCCACCTCGGCCTGGCCGATCCTGCCGAACGGCAAGCCCGACTTCGACCGCATGACCCCGGTCCAGCGCACGCAATACCATGCGGACCGCCTCCGGCGGCGTTTTGATTAGATTCCACGGTCACACCGGCAATTCCCAGCCCGGCCGGAATTCGCGCCGCCACAATTTCGTCGCTTCTGGATCATTCACTATCTGTCGGGTGGCCGGGTCAAAGTTGACCGTGCGCCCGGTGCGATAGGCGATGTTCCCCAGGTGGCACAGCAGGGTGCTCTTCTGCCCCTCCTCAATCTCCGCGCTCGGCCGCGTTCCCTGGCGGATGCTGTTCAGGAAATTGCCCACATGCACGGCATCCCCGCCGGTGCCGCCCACTTTGCTGTCCACCAGCTTGCCGTTCAGGTCATAGACCTTGAAGCCATCCCCCTCCAGGGCCAGGGTGCCTTTGGTGCCATACCAGACCACAAACGGGAACGTGCCATCCGCCTTGCGCGCCTGGCAACTGCTGTGCTCCCAGGAGATCCCCTGCCCGCCAAAATCATACGTGGCCACCCCGGTGTCTGGCGTCTGCTGATCGTCCTCGAAATGGTACCGGCCACCGTTGTAGGTCACCCGCTTCGGATAATCCACCCCGAGGCCCCAGCGGGCGAGATCCAAGGCATGGATGCCGTTGTTGCCCAGCTCCCCGTTGCCGCAGTACCAGCGCCAGTGCCAGTTGTAATGCACCAGATTATCAACATAGGGGCGTTCCGGCAGTGGCCCCTGCCACAGCGTGTAATCCAGCCCGGCCGGAACCGGCGCCGGTTGGCCCTTGCCGATGGTCTGCCTCGTGTTGTTGTACCAACTGCGGGCAAAAGTCAGCTTGCCGATCACCCCGGAGCGCAGCTTCTCCACCGCCTCCGCAATGCCCGGCCAGCTCCGCCGCTGCATCCCCTGCTGCACCACCCGCTTGTGCTTGCGGGCCGCCGCCACCATCTGCTCCCCTTCCCACGCGCTGCCGCTGCCGGGCTTCTCCACATAGACATGTTTGCCTGCCGCGCAGGCCAGGATGGTGGCCGAGGCGTGCCAGAAATTGGGCGTGGCGATGAACAGGACATCCACCGCTCGATCCTCCAGAATGCGCCGGAAGTCGCCCACCGCCTGTGGTGCCTTGGGCAGCTTGCCGTTCAAAAACTTGAGCGCGCTGGCCCGCCGCTTCTCATCCACGTCGCAGAGATAGGCCACCTCCACATTGGGCAGCGTCAACAGGGCGCGCACATGGTCCAGGCCGCGACCCAACCCCATGACCCCCACCACCAGCTTCTTGCCCGGCTCCTCCGCCGCATTCACCCATGATTGACGGCCCGCCAGAAGGGCTCCGGCAGCGAGGAGGGAACTGTTTTGGAGAAAATGGCGACGGGACAATCCCGGAAGGGCAGGAATCTTATTCATAGTCGTGATTGAATTGGGATCAGGGGGCCTGCTGATAAAACCGCACGTAGTCGATCAGGTATTTTTGCGGCAAAACGGCCTCATCCAGCGCCCCTCCCCAACTGCCCCCCATGGCCAGGTTGATGAGCAGGTAATGCGGCTTCCGGAAGGGATTGTCCGCGCCCTTGATCCCCACTTCGTCCAGCGGGAAGCTATGGTACTTCTGCTGGTCAAAGTAAAAATCCATCCGGTCCTCAAACCATTCCACGGCATAGACATGGAAATCATCGTAGGGGGCCTTGACCGCCAGCTTGCTACCCTTCTGCCCATGTTTGCCATCCCGGAAAAAATGGACGGTGGCATGCACATTGTTGGGATCCTTGCCCACAAACTCCATGATGTCGATTTCGCCGCACTTGGGCCAACCCGCGGTGTTGTGGTTGGTGCCCATCATCCAGATGGCCGGCCAGATCCCCTTCCCCTGGGGCAGCTTGGCCCGCACCTCGATCCGCCCATAATGGAAGCTCACCTTCTTGTCCGTCACCAGGCTGGCGGCGGTGTAATCGGCGAATTGCGCGCCCGTCCGCAGATTCTTCGGATCCGCTCCGGGCTTGTAGCTCGGGTTGGGAAACTTCTCCTTGCGGGCCTCAATGACCAGGTTGCCCGCCTCCACCCGCGCGTTTTCCTGGCGGTCCCGCGTGTAAAATTGCAGCTCATTGTTGCGGACAAACCCGTGCTCATAGCCCCACTTCGCCTTGTCCGGCAACCCCGGGTCGTTGAACTCCTCGGCCCAGACCAGCTTCCAGTTGGCGGCGGAGAGACTGGCGGCGGCGCAAAGACCGCAGGCCCCGGCAAGCATCAATGCTTTCAGATTCATGTGTGCGGACAGAGTAGGAAAGTCCCGGTTCCCGGTTCAAGCGAAACCCACCGAATGTTTTCAAGGTGAATTGATTCAATGGCCGGACGAAGACGGGTAGCGGCGGACGAACCACCAGGTGACAAAGCCGGCCCCGCCGCAGACCAATCCGCCCACGCCAATGGTCCAACTGACCCCCACCGCCTGCGAGAGCAGGACGGATTCCAACCCGCCCAGCGGCATCATGCCGCCGAAGACCAGTGCCCAGATGCCCATCACCCGGCCGCGCATCTCATGGGAGACGCTGGTTTGGATGAGCGTGTTGGTGGTGGCAAAATATAGGAGCATGCCCCAGCCGCCGATGGCCAGACAGACCAGCACCAGCGGGTACCACCGCACCACGGCCAGCAGGAGCAGCATGGCTGAAAAGAGCCACAACCCTCCCAGGATGAAGATCCGGGGCCGCACCCGGTGGCCGCAGGTGGCCACCGTCAGGGCCCCCAGCAGCGCCCCCACCCCGTTGGCGCTCAGCAGGGCCGCATACTCCCGTTCCCCCACGTGCAGGACGTCGCTCGCGTACGCGGGCAGCAGCACGGAGTACGACCAGCCAAAGACCGCCACCACCCCGAACAGCCCCAGCAGAATACTCACGCGGCGGTGGCCGGCCACATAGGCAAAACCCTCCCACACATGCCGCCCGGTGGAGGCCGTCTCGGCGGGCGGCACGAACCGGGGCAGGCGCATGAGCAACAGGCTGCCAATCACCGCCAGAAAGCTGAGCCCATTGAACAGAAAACACCAGGTCATGCCGATGGAGGCCATGAGCAGACCCGCCACGGCGGGCCCCACCACCCGGGCGCCGTTGACCACGGAGCTGTTCAGGGAAACCGCGTTGGTGAGATCCTCCGGACTGGTCATTTCCACCATGAACGCCTGGCGGGCCGGCATGTCAAAAGCCATCGCCGCCCCGCCCAGGGCGGCGAGGACCAGAATCTGCCAGGGCTGGATGCGCTGGCTCCAGACCAGGGCGGTGAGGACGAACGCCAGCAGCATCAGGGTGATTTGCGTCCACAGCACGACGGTGCGTTTGCTGTGGCGGTCCGCCACGGAGCCACCCCACACCGATAGCAGCAGCATGGGGGCGGAACCCACCGCCGCCAGGGTGCCCAGCATCACCTTGGAGCCGGTCATCTGGTACACCAGCCAGCCGAGGGCGGTGTTCTGCACCCAGGTGCCGATCAGCGAGACGAACTGCCCGGCGAAGAACAGGCGGAAATTCCGGTGGCGCAGCGAGGCAAAGGTGTGCCGCCAACTGATGTCCCCCACGACGACACGCCGGGGCTGCCCCGTGACCTCTTGCGGGACACTGGCGACTTGCGCTGGCGTATTGACCGGATCCTCAGGCATGACCCACCACGCGCCCAGCCTACCATGCGTTCCCCCAATTGCCAGACTTCCTGAATCCCCCCGGCGGGCTTCCGGTCAGCCTTTGGCGTTAATACCCTCATTAATACCCTCACTTACGAGTTGATACCCTTACTGCCCGAATACTGCCAGCGGGCCGCCGGGCCTTTGCCACGGCAGGATGCCTCGCCTGCCGCTTTCAAGTCCGTGAGCAGGGAGCGAATCCATTCGCGCCCAACGCCCGGACAGGTGCGTTC
>CAIYYI010000274.1 GCA_903930345.1 uncultured Verrucomicrobiota bacterium | reverse complement strand
GCATCGCGAGCGGGGCGGCGAATACGGAGGTGCGCCAGGTCGGGATAAGGCAAGCGGGAATTATCGAAGAAAGCGCTCAAGAAGGACATGGCATTATCTCCTCCTTCGTTTGGCGAGGTTGCCAGCAAACCGTACTGCATGGCCAGGAGTTCCAGCAGGGTGAATTGGCTCCAATCATGGGTGCCCTTGGTCAATGGGGTGTTGGAAAACCCGGTCGCCCGGCGTTGGACCCTGATTCCGTCGAGCTGCGGCAAGTCATCCACCGCGCCGTGCTGGCGCAGCAGTTCGGCCATGGGTTGAGGTGTTGCTTCCCGCTGCTGGGACCTAGAGGCGAAGGATGCCCGTCTGCCTCCGGATCCTGGGACGAGTGGAAGGGGTGCTGCCATGGGCGGGCCGGGCCGTGGTCCCTGGGACTGGCTCTTGGCGAGGTCCAGCGGCGTCTGGCCGGAGTTATTCCGCTCGTTGGGATCGGCCTGGTTGGCCAGGAGCAATGTGGCCATAGCTGGCCGGCCATTGGCGATGGCAAAATGCAGCGGGGTCTGGCCCTCAATATCCTTGGCATTCGGATCGGCTTTGCGCGCCAGGAGCAGCGCAGCCACTTCCGGCATGTCGTAGCGGACGGCAACGTGGAGCGGCGTCTCTCCGCGCTTGCTGGTCACGTTGATGGCTGCGCCGGCGTTCAAGAGCAGCTCGGCGATAGGCTTGACCCCCAACGCTGCCGCCAAATGCAGCGGCGTCCATCCGTCAGATTTCCTGGCGGCAGTCGTGTCGGCCTGGTGGGCCAGGAGCAGCTCGACCGCCGGTTGGTTGGTGGTGTAAACTGCTCTAAAGAGCGGCGAATCCCCCTCCGAGTCGGCCACGTTCGGGTTGGCTCCGCTTTCGAGTAGAGCCTGGAGAGTCGGCGCGTGCGGCAGAGCTTCAAACAGGAGGGATCGTCCCCGAGGGTCGAGCGCATTGGGATCAGCTTTGGCCCGGAGTAGTTCGGCGGCGGCCTCGGCTGCGCCCTGATTGACCGCCAGGAACAGCGGACGGAACGCCGTGCCCGGCGCGAGATAGGATCCCCCCGTAAAGATATGCCAACCGAGTGTCGTATTCGTGTTGGGATTGGCGCCATGAGCCAGCAACAGCTTGAGCACGGGTGTTTCGCCTGCGAATGCCGCCACCGCGAGGGGCAGGTCGCAAGTGCCCGCGTTCGGGTTGGCATGGGCTGCCAGGAGCAGTTCCGCCACGGGCAGGTAGTGCTTGCGCACGGCGTAACTTAGCGGAGTCTGGTAGCCGGGATTCACATCCGCACCCTTGGCGAGCAGCAACTCCACCAGGCGGGTGTAACCGCCCTCGGAGGCCAGGTGGAGCGGGGACATATATCCGGCGATGCTGTAGGGCAGGTCCTCACTCTCGCCCTTGCTATAATCTTTCGTCAGGGCATTGACGGGTGCCCCGGCGGCCAGGAGGGCCTTGGCGACCGACTCGTAGCCCTTCAGGGTGGCGAGGTGAAGGGGAGTGACGCCGCTGACATTCCGGGCGTCGGGCTTGGCGCCTTTGCTCAGCAGCAGGTCAACGACCGTCTTGCGGCCGTTGGCGGCGGCGTAGTGCAGCGCGGTGAAGCCGGGTTGCTGG
>CAIYYI010000273.1 GCA_903930345.1 uncultured Verrucomicrobiota bacterium | reverse complement strand
TGGCCATCGGCGGCGGCCCCTCCCTGGTGCGCCATGGCAAAGCGCGGGATAACCGGGACTTTCCCGGCTACCAGATGCGGGAGCCGCGCACCGCAATGGGTTGGAGTGACAAGTATTTTTACCTGGTGCAAACCGATGGCCGTCAACCGCGCTATTCCATGGGCATGACGCTCTCGGAAATGGCCGAATATTTCGTCAAGCTCAACTGCGATTACGCGATTAATCTGGATGGCGGAGGCTCCTGCACCACCTGGGTGGACGGACGCATCGTCAACAGCCCTTCCCAGCGGGGCAACGAACGGCCCTCGGCCAATGCGCTTGTGCTGGTACGGAAGAACCCCACCACCCGCTGAACCGCCTGCCTCCACGCGAGCTATGAACCGTCCTGGCACCCTCCCGTTTTGGAACTGCAGCCTCCTCCTCATGGGGGTGATGGGAGTCTGGTTCGGCATCCAGCAGGTGGTTTTTATCCACCTAGGCAAGACCTATGATGCCTATCTGGCCCTGAGCGGTTACGGCATGAAGTCCGGGCATGTATGGGAATTATTCACTTATCAGTTTCTGCATAGCGCGTACAGCCTGCCCGTTGGCCTGCTCCATTTGCTCATCAACTTCGTCGGCCTGTGGTTCCTGGGCCGGGCAGTCGAGGCCCGCCTGGGCGGCAAACGGTTCCTGTTGCTTTATCTGGGCGCCGTCCTGGCAGGGGGCTTGTTGCAGGGTGGTTTTGCTCTGTCTGGCTACGTGGTGCCAGAGTCGTATGAAACTGCGGCTGCGTTCCTGCGCGACCGGTTTGGCGGCCCGTTTGCCGGTGCCTCCGTGGGCTTGTGCGGGGTTCTGGCCGTGTTCTGCCGGTTGAACCAGGCAGTGATCCTGTTGCGGGTGGCCCTGGCCCTGGCGGTCATTTTCAGCCTCGTCCCCGTGTTCATCCCGTCGGACCCCGGGTTGGCTCACCTGGCGCATCTGGGCGGCTTGCTGGCTGGCCTGGCCTTTTTCAAGCTGGCGAAGGGGCGTGGCATGGGAACCGGAGCGGAGGCGCGGTAATCCGGTTTAGTTCAACAATAATGTGAATCTTTGGTAACTTGGCCCTCCTTTTGCGAGTCTAATGGTGAAGGCATCAATGCCGGTGTGACGCAAAGACAGCCTAACGAGAAAGGTTTGGAAGTGATGAAAAAGACATTCGCAGCTTGGTTGATTACGGGAGCCTTGAGCACGCTGACCATGCTGGCAGCCGACCAGCCGCCGTCGGGCAGGCGTGAGCCTGATCGTGGTCCTAGACCTCAGGGCGATTTCCAGGCTCCCGACCGTGGCCGGATGCCCGGCCTGGATGAGCGGCAGCGGCAGATGTTCCAGGAAGCCATGCAAAAGGAGGGCGGCAAGCTGCGCGGGCTGGAGGAAAAAATGCGCGCCGCGCAAAAGGAATTTCTGCAAGCCTCCCTGAACTCGCCCTACGATGAAAAGGTCGCCCGTACCAAGGCCGAAGCCATGGCCGCCATCCAAGTCGAGATGAACCTGGTGCGGGCCGCCGCTTTGGCCGCCGTGGCCTCCGACTTAAAGCCGGAACAGAAACAGCAGATAACCGAATCCCCGTTTGGCATGGCGATCCTGAATCCCGGCGGCGGCCCTCGGGGCGGCTTCCCCAATCCCGGTCGCGGTGGCCCACCTGACAATGGCTTCCCCGTCCGTGGGCGTGACCAGGCGCCACGCGAACGATAATCTCATCCGGCCTGACACCGACGTCCCCTCCGGGCTACCGGTGGGGATGTGTTTGTGCCCCGTCAGCCCAACCCCACCTTTCCCATGAAAACCGAGCAACGTATTTCTTCCCTCAAGCGGCCAGGCGGGTTAGCCGGGGGCAGCGGGGGCTGGCCGGGGGCTTTCACCCTGATTGAGCTGCTGGTCGTGATTGCGATCATCGCGATTCTGGCCGGCCTGCTCCTGCCGGCGCTGGCCCGGGCCAAGGAGAACGGCCGACGCATTGCCTGCCTCAACAACCTGCGCCAGCTCGGCACCGCCGTGATCATGTATGTGAACGGCAACGAGGGAAACTACCCGCTGGCCAAGTACAAGCCCGGCTGGGCCGCCCGCATGGCTGAGGAGATCGTCACGCCGAAGATTCTCATCTGCCCCTCCGAGGGGGCCAACCAGCCCCTGAGCGCGGGCCGGACCGGCGGCTCCGGTAACTACTCCGCCGCCGACCAGGCGAAGTGGCCTTTGGATGTCGCCGACCACAGCTACATCATGAATGGCTGGAACGACTGGATCCGGGTGGAGAGCCCGAATTATAGCACTTCCACCAACTCTGGCATCATTCCAGAAACGGCGATACCCCATCCGTCCGAAACCGTTGTCTTCGGAGAAAAATTCTATAACTTCGACGACTTCTACATGGATTTCAACGGCATGGACGACCTGCTGAAACTGGACCAAAGCCGGCACGGCAGGCTCGGAAGCGGAACCGGGGATCGCTCCGGCGGGGCCAACTATGCCTTCTGCGATGGCAGTGTGCGGTTCTACCACTTTGGCAAGACGTTCACCCCGATCAATCTCTGGGCCGTCACTGATGCCTTGCGCAAACTTGCTGTCACGGCGCCGTGAATGGCTGCCGAATGGTGAGGTCTTTCCGCCGCCCTGGCTCACATATCCTTGAAACCGGCATCCATCTCCGCCAGCTCCCGGGGCGTGGCCTTGGGGGAGCGGATCCCTTGATGATGACCGTTGCTGTTGATTCCAGAGGCCGCGTGGCCCAGCGGCAGAGGCTTCCCCCCGGCTGGCTCACGGCGGGTGGTGCGCTGGGCTTTGGGGGCTGGTGAGTGGGCCGCGCGAGCCGCAAGCTGGCCGGCGGATTGGCCATCCACCAGGCAGAGCAGTTCGCTCACAGCTTCGCGCATGGCTTCGGCTTGGGCGTTGAGTTCCTCGGCGGCGCTGGCGCTTTCCTCCGCGTTGGCGGCGTTGGACTGGGTGACTTTATCCATCTGGCTGACGGCGGTGTTCACTTGCTCGATGCCCTGGGTCTGTTCACGGGAGGCGCCGGCCACTTCGGC
>CAIYYI010000272.1 GCA_903930345.1 uncultured Verrucomicrobiota bacterium | reverse complement strand
CGTTTGCGCAGTTCATGAAGGGCTGGCTCGGGCGGATGATGACGGATGATGAGTGGGCGGCATTCGATACCGAAGAGCTGATCGGGAAACCGGCGAGCCTCATCATCATCAACGAGGAGGCGGAAGGGAAGATCTACGCCAACATTCAGGTGATCCGACCGCACAAGCAGGGGCCACCCCTGGTGGCCAGCGGGACGTTTGTGCGGGCGAAGGACCGGCCCGATAAGGGGCAGAGCTATGTGCGGGGCGGGCAGGCTCCGGCGCCGGGTGGCGGGCAGCAGGCATCGCCTGAAGATGACGGCTACGCCGATGGCGGCGCGGCGGGCGGCGGTTACAACGATGTGATTCCGGAATGGAGCCGCACCAAGGTTCACGTGGGCAAGCACGCGGGCCACGAACTGCGCGAACTGACGGAGGAGGCCATCGGGCTGCTGATTGAAAAATGGGCTCCGGCGGCGCAGGTGAAGGGCAAGTTGACGGCGGATGACAAGCGGCTGATGGATGCGCTCGGCGCATTCCAGCAGCACCAGGCGCAGCAGGCTATGACGAATGCGGCGGCGGATGCGGCGGACGACAACGTGAACTTCTGATCATGAAAATCATCCGGCTGACATCTGAAAATGTGAAGCGGCTCAACGCCGTGGAAATCACACCCGCTGGGAATCTGGTGGTGATCGGCGGGCAGAACGGCCAGGGCAAAAGCTCGGTGCTGGATAGCATCGAGCTGGCCCTGGGCGGTGGCAAGGGCCCGGCGGTGCCGGTGCGCCGGGGCGAGAGCAAGGCCCGGGTGGTGGTGGATCTGGGGGACTTGGTGGTGCGCCGGACGTGGACGGCGTCCGGTGGCTCGCAACTGGTGGTGACGGACCGGGAGGGGGCCAAGCAGGCCAGCCCGCAGACGTTGCTGGACCGGATGACGGGCAAGCTCTCGTTTGATCCGCTGGAATTCTCGCGGCAAAAACCGGAGCTGCAGGCGGAGACGCTGCGCAAGCTGGTCGGGTTGGATCTGAGCCGGTTGGATGAAGAGCGGCGGGCGTTGTATGACGAACGCACGGTGGCCAACCGGGAATTGAAGGCGGCGGAAATACGCATGCAGGCGCAAACGCATTATGCCGACGCTCCGGCGGAGGAACGGAGCGCGGCGGATGTGCTGGCGGCCCAGAACGCGGCGGCGGCGCACAACCGGCGCAATGATGAATTGCGGCACCGGTTTAGGTCGGCGGCGATGAATGAACGGGAACTGCAACGGATGGCGGTGGCGGCCAGCGATCGGCAGACCCAGGCAGCCCTCGAAGTGCAGCAAGCCTTGGCGGAGCTGGAAGCGGCGAAGGAGGCAACCAAGGCAGCACTGGCCGCCCTCGCTGAGGGGAAGCGGGCGAAGGAACAAGCCGAAGCTGCCGAAGCTGCGGCGAAGGACCAGGACATGGCGCAATTCGCCAAGCAGATTGCGGAACTCGATGCCCTGAACGTAAAGGTGCGGAGCAACAAGTTCAGGGCCGCTGCGGTGGCGCGGGTGCGGGAATTGTCCAGCCGGGTGGATGGGTTGACCGCCGATATTGATGCCATCGACGGCAAGAAATGCAAGGCGGTGGCGGCGGTGCAATATCCGATTGCCGGCCTGGGAATCGATGCGGCCAGCGGTGCGGTCACGCTTAACGGGCTGCCGCTGGAGCAGGCCAGCTCGGCGGAGCAACTGCGGGTGTCCGTGGCCATCGGGTTGGCGTTGAATCCGAAACTGAAGGTGGTGTTGATCCGCGACGGGTCGTGTTACTCGATGCGGTCAGCCTGCGGCTGGTGGCGGAGATGGCGGCGGAGGCCGGGGCGCAAATCTGGATGGAGCGCGTTGGCGTGGATAGCAGCACCAGCGTGGTGATTGAAGATGGCCAGGTACAGGGCACGGCGGCACCGCAAGGCATCCCGGCGGCGGCGGCGGAGACGGCAACGGCGGAGGACTGCGATTACTGAATCTCGCGTTGGTCACGCGAGCAGGCGCAAGCCTGCCGGGGGGTGCGTATCCGAACAACGCGCAGGAATCCAACAACAACAGAATGGTATCACTCTGAACACTCGTAACCCTATGTTAACTGATTTAACACGCGGAAAGCCACTGCCGGAAGGAAAAAGCAAAACCTTTAATGACTATGCCGAGGAAATGCTGGCGCACTTCGGGGATATAGACCGCGCCAAACTGCTACAAACCATCGTCGCGCTGACCATCATGGATATGCGCTACGGCAACCAGCGCGAGGAACG
>CAIYYI010000271.1 GCA_903930345.1 uncultured Verrucomicrobiota bacterium | reverse complement strand
TCATTTCCGAGCCCCGATGGCGACCACCGAATTGTAAAAGCATGGTAAAGCCATCCATTCCGCACGTCCGCAAAAGAAGACCTTTCGTGGGGATTGGTGGCATTTTCTCCGGTTTGACAATTGGGCGGCAAAGGCATACAAACACCCAGTCACACAATAATATTTATGGCAACGATCACGCGGCGTTCATTTTTCACACAGGCGGGGGTCGCCATGGCGACCACAGCGGGCCTTGCGACCCTCACCCCCAACCGGGCCGGCGCGCAAGCCGCAGCCCCGGCCGCAACGGAGACACTCCGCCTCGGCATAGCCGGCTTCACCTTCAACAAATTCAAGCTCGACCAAACCCTGGAAATGCTAAAGAAAGTGGATGTCCACTACCTGTGCATCAAGGATTTCCACCTGCCACTGAAAAGCACGGAGGAGGAGATCGCCGCTTTCCACGCGCTGTGTAAGGGCAGCAACGTCACCGGCTACGGGGTCGGCCCGATCTACATGGGCAGCGAACTGGAGGTCAACACCGCCTTCGCCTACGCCAAACGGGTCGGGGTGAAAACCCTGGTGGGCGTGCCGTTCAAGCTGGAGGGCAAGAAACGCGTGGCCTCCCCCGAACTGTTGAAGCTGATCAATGAAAAGGTGCGGGAATACGACATCAAGTACGCCATCCACAACCACGGCCCCGACATGCCGGAGCTGTTCCCCAGCGCGGAAAGCGCCATGGAACTGATCAAGGACATGGACACGCGGGTGGGCCTCTGCCTGGACATCGGGCACCAATACCGCGACGGCAAGGACCCGATCAAGGCGGTGGCGGATTTCGGCGCGCGCATCCATGACATCCACATCAAGAACGTGACCGCTCCCGACAAGAAAGGCCGCGGCGTGGAGATGCCCCGCGGGGCGATTGACATCCCCGGTTTTGTGCGCGCGCTGCGCCGCCTAAAGTACACTGGCGTGTGCAGTCTGGAGTATGAGAAGGACATGGACAGCCCGCTGACCGGCATTGCCGAATCCATCGGTTACTTCCGGGGCGTGATGGCCGCCACCCTCTGATCATTCCCCACCCTTCCCCCCTTGGCACAGGGGGAAGGAGTGAAAAAAACGCCACTGAATTTTCATGAAACACTCTGATGTTGATAAGATTCATGAGGCGGGGCTCATCAGCGCCGAGCAGCGCCAGACAATCATTGAGCACTTCCACCTCAAACCAGAGGACGGCGGAAGCAAGCTGCTGGCAATCATCTCCAGCATAGGGGCCGTGATGGTGATTGCCGGAATCGTCCTGCTCATCTCCTCCAACTGGAACAACATCCCGCGCGGGGTGAAACTCTCCACGGGCCTCCTTTTGCTGATTGGGTTTTACGCCGGCGGGTATTACCTGCGGGATTTCCAGTCCGGCTATGCCAAGACCGGCGAGGCGCTCTACCAGGCGGGAGCATTGATGTTCCTCGCCAATATCGCCCTGATTGGCCAAGTTTACCACCTCTCCTCACGACCGGCAAATGCCATCCTGCTCTGGTGGGTGGGTATTGCCGCTCTCCCCTGGTTGCTGCGATCCAAACCACTGCACGCGCTTGGGCTGCTGGTGTTTTCAGGGTGGTTCATCTGGGAGAGCAACCTTCCGGACAGCCTGATTTATGTCGGTGATTGCCATCAGTTTGAGACCTGTGTCTTTGCCGTGTTGGGGTTGGCTATTCTGGGGGGTGGCTACTGCCTGCGGCATACCTCATTTTCCAGCTTTGCCCCGCTCACGGAATACTTCGGCCTGTTGGGTTTCTGTGGTTTCTCCTATCCGCTGGTCTGGAAATACTTCTACGATCCTTATGGGCGATATGACACCCTCACGAGGCTCCCGGTGATCTCCATGGTCCTGGCAACGCTGGCCCTGGCGCTGATCCTGGTCGGCCTGGGGAAAGAAAAACGGCTCACCCGACAATGGCGCTGGACTTGGGGGACAGCACTCACGGTCACCACCATAAGCCTGACCTTCCTGCCGTTGCTCCGCGAAATGTTTTTCTGCTCCATTTTCGCCGCAATTCTACTGTTCGTGTTAAGCCTGCTGCATATTCAGGTGGGACTGCGCCTGCAATCGCCCCCCATGGTCAACCTCAGTATCGCCTTCATCGCCCTGATTCTGGTGGCGCTGTATGTATCCCTGGTGGATACCATGGAGCGAACCGGCTGGTTGTTCCTCATTTCCGGTGTCTTCCTGGTCGGATTCGGCCTTTACCTGGAGAAGAAACGCCGCCACCTGCTGCAACGCATGCATGAAACCAGAAACTCCAGTGCGCCGCCCTCAGCCTGTTGAAGCGGAACAAAACCTTATTGGTTGCCGGAGGCAATATGAAACTCAAATTACTGGCACTGATCGTAAGTTTGCAGGTGGCATTGATCGTGGGTATGGCTCTGGTACAGGAGCACAAACTGTCCCGGGGCACGGAAATCCTGCTGGAGACGCTCCCGGTGGATCCCCGTGATCTGCTGCGCGGCGACTTTGTGATTTTGAACTATAAAATCAGCGACGTGGCTTGGGATCGTTTTTCACCGCCGCTGACGAAGCCTCTGGCACCGGGTGACACGGTTTACGTGGTGTTGGAAAAACACGCGGGATTTCACGAGGTGGTGAACGCCTTCATCAGAGCACCGAAAGCCACGGGAGACCAAGTCGTGCTCAAGGGCCGAAGCCTGCAACGCCGTTGGGCATCGGGATCCTCCGAACACATGGAGTACGGATTGGAGCGCTATTTCGTGGCGGAAGGAACGGGCAACCCCACCGGAAAGGTAACCGTGCAAGTGGCGGTGCCCAAATCCGGAACGGGCGCCATCAAACAAGTGTTCATTGACGGCAAACCCTACGCCGAGGTGATGAAATCGGTTAACCCATGATACGGAACACGTAGATCGTCAAGGGGGGGAAGGAGCTTTTCGTAAGCGGTGCTGCGCAGGGCCTCATCGGCGGGAAACCTGCGCTGCTCCGGGGTGAGCAGCGCATAGGGGGATGACGGGAATTGAGGATGCAGGGATATCTTGGGTGTCAATTAAACAGTCGGTTTTGCACGGCGGGCGATTTCCAGGATC
>CAIYYI010000270.1 GCA_903930345.1 uncultured Verrucomicrobiota bacterium | reverse complement strand
GTGGGCGGATGTTTTTTGCCTGGGGTGACTGGTTAGGAATTGGGGGTGTTCGATAATTCAGACTGGGGGAAATCACGAAATCCGGTGGGGCGACACCTGGCGAGCCGGTTGGACTTACCCTTATCCAGAATGCCACCGGTCTGACTGAGACAACCGGACTGGGCCACTCCGGTGTTGGTGGTCGTTCAGTGATGGCATTGGCGTTTGGTTGTTCCACCCTGCGGCTCGCCAGGAGGCTCGCCCCACCGGCAACGGGTGGGCGGATGTTTTTTGCCTGGGGTGACTGGTCAGGAATTGGGGGTGTTCATTAATCCAGGCTGGTTCAACGCTCCATGCAGCGCATGTAAGAGTTGGTCCGAGGTGTAGGGCTTGGTCAGGAAGGTGGACACTCCCAACCGGCGCAGTTCCTCCAAATTCTCCTCCTGGTCTGGATCGTTGCCGAAGCCGGTCGAAACGACCACGGGCAACCCGGGGGCCACCTTGGCCAGCACCCGCACCAAAGCCAGACCGTCCATGACGGGCATCATCAGGTCGGTGAGGACGGCTTTGATCTCTTTGCGGCGCTGGGAGAAGATATCGATGGCCTCGATGCCGTTGCCAGCCACCACCGCACGGTAGCCATGACGCAGGAGCGTTGCTTGGATGGTCTCCTGAATGTGTTCCTCATCCTCCACCAGCAGGATAAGTTCGCCCTGACCGGCCAGGGCCGGCGGGGGCGCAGCCGATTCAGCCAGAGCCACAGCATGGGGCGCGGCCGGCAGGTACACCTCAAAGGTGGTGCCCGTGCCCATCTGGCTGCGCACGCGGAGAAAACCGCCATGGCCGATGACCACCTTCTGCACGGTGGCCAGACCCAAGCCGGTGCCGCGTCCCACCTCCTTGGTGGTGAAGAAGGGATCAAAGATTTTATCCAGGTTCCCGGGGGCAATGCCCGTGCCGGTGTCTTGCACCTGGAGCTGCACGTAGGCTCCCGGGTGGGCGCCCGTCACCATGTTGGCAAACTGGTCATCCACCGAAAAGTTGGCGGCGGTCACGGCGAGGGTGCCGCCCCTGGGCATGGCGTCCCGGGCGTTGATGCAGAGGTTGAGCAGGAGCTGGTGCAATTGCGTGGGATCGGCAACCAGCAGCCACAGATCCGGAGCAGCCTGACTGGTGAACCGGATGTTCTTGGGGAAGGTTTCGCGGGCGATGTTGCGCAGGTCACGCAGCAGATGCTTCAGATGCAGCGGAATGCGTTCGCCGCCCAGACCCCGGCTGAAGGTGAGGAGTTGGCGGACCACATCGGCAGCCCGGAGGGCTGAAGATTCGACCAGATCCAGGGTGGGGACCATCGCCTCAGGTGTTTGGGGCTCCCGCAAAATGGGCACCGCCATGAGAATGGGGGCGAGGATGTTGTTCAGGTCGTGGGCGATGCCGCTGGCCAGGGTGCCCACCGCCTCCAGCCGCTGGGCACGCAAAAATTGTGCCTCCAGGAGCTTCTGTTCAGTGATATCCGTGATGAGGACGAGGATGGACTGGGGAGCGCCGGCGGCATCCCGCACCAGGGTGGCGCGAGCCTGGCCGATAAGGTGCTTGCCGGACTTGGTGACGTAGTCCATCTCGCCCAACCAATGGCCTTTTTTCTGCAGCTCTTGCTCGACGGCCGCGATTTTT
Source organism: uncultured Verrucomicrobiota bacterium (assembly GCA_903930345.1). Taxonomy (GTDB): domain Bacteria; phylum Verrucomicrobiota; class Verrucomicrobiia; order Limisphaerales; family CAIYYI01; genus CAIYYI01. The sequence goes on along the minus strand of CAIYYI010000270.1, from coordinate 3,500 downwards.
TCGCGGGAGGCGGCGGGGGCGAGGATATCCTTGGCGTTGCGCCCCAGAGCTTCCGGGGCACTCCAGCCAAACAGCAGCTCGGCCCCCCGGTTCCAAAGCGTGATTTCGCCGGCCAGGGAGCGAACCAGGATGGCGTCGTTGGTCTGGTTCAGCAAGGCGGCCTGATCACGAATCTGCGCCTCGGCCCGATGCCGGTCAGCGACCCCGGCCGCCAGCGCGGCAGTGCGCTCACACACCCTTTGTTCCAGCTGTTCGTTCAGCTTCACCAGCTCGTTTTGGGCGACGGCCAGAGCGGCATTCTTTTCAATGGCCGTCTCATAGGTGGCGAGGAGGAAATTGAGGATTTGCAGGCGGTCTGATTGGATCAGAAATTTCTGGCCGGAAAAATGGACCGCGAAGACCTTTTGGGACTGGTCGGCCTCGCGCAAATGCCAATTGGCCAAAAGACACGAGATGCGGGACAAAAGCTGGCATGCTTCCCAGGGTTTGCCGTTGAAACTATCGGCTCCGCACTCCAGGCCACGGATGACATCCACCGGGTCGGTCAAGGAGGTGAGAAGCATGACGGGGATATGGTTGAGCCCGGGGTCGGCTTTGATCTGGCGGCAAAGGCCGTAACCATCCAGGTGCGGCATGACGATATCGGTGATGACCAACGCGGGCGGATGTTGGCGGATGCAGCCCAGCGCTTCCTGGCCGTTGCGAGCCACCGTTACCAGGTAGCCGTGCGAATCAAGGAGATCGCGGAGCTGCTCGGCCTGAGTGGGGCTGTCCTCCACGATGAGAAGAGCGCCCGATTGCGGATTGCGGAATGCGGATTGCGGATTCATGGGTAAATTTTCACGGTGCTTCCGATGCCGGGAAATAGATTTTGATGCACTCTGGACACAGGCCGTGGGTGAACTTGGCTTTGGAATGGCTGGCGATGTAAGCTTCCACCTTGTGCCAGTAGTTATCGCTATCGCGGATTTTCTTGCAGCCAGAGCAGATGGGCAGGAGGCCGCTCAGGGTCTTCACCTGGGCCAGGGATTCCTTCAGCTCCACGATCAGCCGTTCGCGCTCAGCCTCGGCACGCTGGCGCTCGGCGATTTCAGCGGTGAGCTTGAGCGTGCGATCGGCCACGCGCTGTTCGAGCTGTTCGTTGGCATCGCGCAATTCCTGCTGGGCCAGGCGCAAGGAGCGGTTCTGCTGCACGGCCTGCTCGTAGGTGGCCAGCAGCAGGTTCATGATTTGCTGCGGCTGCGATTGGACGGTGGCGTTCTGGCCGCCGATGACCGCCTCCAGCGACTGCGGTCGGCCGGTCAGTTTGACGGGATGGGCGAGCAGGTATTCGATGCGTGTCAGGAGGTGGATGGGGTCAAAAGGCTTGGTCAAGTAATAGTCCGCCTTGGCGGTCAACCCGCGCACAATATCCTGAGGATCCGTCAGCGCGGTGAGCAGAATCACAGGGATGTCGTGGAGGGCGGGATCGTCCTTGAGGGCGCGGCAGAAGTCGAAACCATCCATCTCCGGCATGACGACGTCGCTGATGATCAGGGCGGGTTTGCGCTGGCGCACGGATTCCAGGGCCAGTCGGCCATTGCCGGCCACATGCACCAGGTAGCCGTATTCCTCGAGCACGCCCTGGAGGGCGGCCGCCTGAGTGGGGCTGTCTTCAGCAATCAGGAGATCGACGATCTTATCCACCTTCCTGGGGTTGGGCTGAACCGCATGGTCGTGGATCAATTGGCTGAGGGCCTGAATTGCCTGCAAGGCCTCGTGCAACTGGCCATCCGTCTGGAGCAACTCCCGATGCTGGCGTTGGGATTCCTCATACTGAGCCAGCAACAGATCGAGCATTTGCGGCCGGCTGGAAGCGAGCCGATAGCGCTGTTTGGCGAAAGTGACCTCGATGACCGGCTCACGGCTCGGCAGGCGGGAGCGGCGGCTATCCTGCAGCAATGCCTCCACACGGCTGAGGAGCTGCACGTCATCCCCCGAGCTTTTGATCAGGAAGCTATCGGCCCCGCAATCCAGGCCCCGGATGATGTCCGCCGGCTCGTTGAGCTGGGTGAGCAACAGCACTGGCAGATCGGCCAAGGCCGGGTCAGCACGGATTTGACGGCACAACTCGTGGCCATCCATTTCCGGCATCAGCACATCGCTGATGATCAAGGCAGGCCTGTGAAGGCGGGCGGCGGCCAGGGCCAGACCGCCGTGGGCGGCGAGGCACACCCGGTAGCCGGATTCCTCCAGGAGGGCCTTGTAGGACTCGGCCTGGGTGGGGCTGTCTTCGACGACAAGAACTTCCGATTGCGGAAGATCCGAACGCGGAACGCGGAACGCGGAACTCGGAAGGTCCGGTCCCGAACTCGGAACGCAGAACTCGGAACTCGGATTCTCGGAAGGGGGGAAATTGGAGTCGGAGGTGTTCATATTCATCATTTTCCTGCAAGTTGACGGAGGAATTGACCTATGGATTCTGGCGGTAAAACATGGGCGGCGGCGCCCAGACGGATGGCCTCGCCCGGCATGCCATGCACGATGGATGACGCCTGGTCCTGGGCAACCGTCACGCCGCCCCGGTCACGGATCAGTTTCAACTCTTTGGCGCCATCGGTGCCCATTCCGGTGAGGAGGATGGCGACGGCATTTTTACCAAAGCATGAAGCGACGGAGCGGAACAGGTAGGAGACGGCGGGCCGCAGACCGTTTTCCGGGGGGCTGGCATCCAGCAGGGTGCGGTTGGCGCTGGTGACCCCCAGATGGGAGCCGCTGGGGGCCACATAGACATGACCGGGCAATAAGGACTGATCGTGGGCGGCGACATGCACCTTCAAACCGGAAGCCTGAGACAGCCATTCGCCAAAGCCTGCGGTGAAACCATCGCAGATGTGTTGGACGATCACCACCGGGAAGGGCAAATCCTTGGGCAACGCCGCGAGAATGGTGACAATGGCCGCCGGCCCGCCGGTGGAGGCGCCGATGGCCGCAATCCGGATTTCCGATCGGGCCGGCACCGGCGCGACCGGGCGCGCTGCGAAGGCGTTCCCGTTGCGCCGGGGCCAACGCTTGACCACCTTCACCCCGGACATCAGCCGGACGGTTTCAACGAGTTTCTCGGTGCTGCGAGCGAATTCCGGATGGCCAAAACCGAATGGCCGGGCTTCCACCGCCAAGGCGCCAGCGCCCAGGGCGCGACAGGCGGTCATTGATTCCATGACCGTGGAACTGCCGCTGACAATGACAATCGGTGTGGCCTGGGTCTCCATGATCTGAAGGGTGGCTTCAAAGCCGTCCATGCCGGGCATGTGAATATCCATGGTGATGACATCGGGGCGGCATTCAGCGACCATGGCGATGGCCTGTTCACCGTTATGGGCCACGCCCACCACTTGAAAATCCGGCACGAGGCCCAGGATGTGCGTCAGAAAATCACGGATGACCGCCGAGTCCTCGACCACCAGAACACGAATGCGAGGCGCATCCGATTGCGGATTGCGGATTGCGGATTGCGGATT
>CAIYYI010000269.1 GCA_903930345.1 uncultured Verrucomicrobiota bacterium | reverse complement strand
GCAGGTCGCGGACGACGCTGATTTCACCAAAAACGTGCGCACGGTTTACAACAACGACACCGACAACTCCTCCGGTCTGGGCATTGGCACGGACAAGGAATATTTTGAAACGCAGTGGGCCGCGTGGTGGAAGCCAAGGGCGTCAAGGCCCGCTACCTGCGCAGCTACAGCAAGGGCAGCAATCAGAGTGCGCTGAACTGCCGCCAGGAAATTGAAGTTTACGCACTGCCTGCCAAGTGATGAGCCGCTGGCTCGCCATTGTGCTGGGGCTGCTGGTCGTGGGGGCGCTGGCGCTGCGGTTGCCGCAGCTTGACCAGCGCCCCTTGCACAATGATGAGGCGGTCAACGCCCATATCATCAGGGATCTGGTCGAAAAGGGCCACTACCGCTACAACGCGGATGAGTACCATGGGCCCACGCTGCACTATTTCAGCCTGCCTTTCCTTCGTCTCGCCGGCGGCACCAGCTATACCGCGCTTACCGATGCTTCCGTACGCCTTTGCACGGCGGTCTTCGGCGCCCTGCTGGTCGGTTTGGTCTGGGGCTTGCGGGCGGGCCTGGGTCGCCCCGCCTGCCTGGTGATCGCCCTTTTTCTGGCGCTCTCTCCTGCCTTTGTTTTTTACAGCCGGTATTTCATCCATGAGATTCTCCTGGTCTGGTTCACCATGCTGGCGCTGGTGGGGGCCTGGCGGTACTGCCTCTCCCCGCACTGGGGTTGGGCGGCCCTGACCGGGGCGGCGCTGGGCCTGATGAGTGCCACCAAGGAGACGTTTGTCATCAATCTTTTTGCGCTGGCAGTGGCCTTGGCGGCCGTGCTTCTCAGCCAGCCGCTGCCGGTGTCTGCCACGCTGCGGCAGTGGTGGCGGCCCCGACACGCTGCCATTCTTTTTGGGGCCGCGGCGCTGGTCTGGCTGCTGTTTTTCTCCTCCTTCTTCACCAATGCGGCCGGCTTGCTGGATTCCGTTCGCACTTACCTGCCGTGGACAAAGCGTGCCCGGGGGGCCTCGCCTCACATCCATGTCTGGAGCTATTACCTGGAGCACCTGGGCTGGTTTCATCCCCAGCGCAGTCCGGTCTGGAGTGAGTCTTTGATCCTGCTCCTGACGCTGGTCGGCTTCGTCGCTGCGTTCTGGCGGCGCTTTCTGCCTCCTGGTGTTTCCTTTGGGCTGGCGCGTTTTCTGGCTGTGTATGCCGTCGTCATGGTGGCGGTTTACAGCGCCATCCCCTACAAGACGCCCTGGTGTTTGCTCGGCTTTTACCACGGGTTTATCCTGGTGGCGGGCATCGGTTTTGCCGCCCTCTGGCACCGCTGCCGGGCCTGGCTCCTGCGCCTTTTGCTCCTCACGTTGTTTGGGGCCGGCCTGGCGCATCTGGGCTGGGAAACCTGGCGGGCCAACTTTGTCTGGGCGGCGGATTTCCGCAATCCCTACACCTACTCGCAGACGATGCCCGATGTGTTCCGCCTCTCCAAGCTCATCCACAAGATTGCTGAAAGCCATCCGCAGCGCCTGGCCATGCCAGTGAAGGTGGCGGCGCCCAAGGATGAGTACTGGCCCATCCCCTGGTACCTGCGCGATTTCACCACCATCGGGTTCTGGCCGCAGTTGCCGAAGGATCCCCTGGCTCCGGTCATGATTTACAGCGCCAATTTCCGGGCGGCCCTGGACGACAAGACGGAGAAGAAGTGGCTCATGGTCGGCCTGTTTCAGCTTCGCCCGCGCGAGTTTTTTGAGGTGTACGTCGAGTTTCAGCTCTGGAAACGCTACGTCGAAGCCCTGCCCGCGATCCGGGAGGACGACTAGGGCCGGCCCGAAAAATTGCTGTCCTTGCCTGCTTGGTTCTCCTACCCTGCCTGCTTCCGGACTTATTGCGTTCCGGGCGGGATAAGGGATCACTATGAACGTTTTGGAAGCCATCGCAGCGCGCCAGTCGGTGCGCGCCTATCAACCCAAAGACATTGAGCCGGCCAAGCTGGAGGCTGTGCTGCAGGCCGCCAATCAGGCGGCTTCCGCCGCCAACTTGCAGGCCTATCGGATTTACGTCGTGCGCGGCGCGGATGCCAAGGCGGGTCTGGTCGCGGCCGCCATGGGGCAGAAGTGGCTGGCCCAGGCGCCGGTGGTCCTCGTCTTCTGTGCTGATCCCGCCTGCTCCGCCCAGAAATTCGGCCCGCGCGGAGCGGATGTCTATTGCGTGCAGGATGCCTGCGCCGCCGTGGGCAACGCCATGCTCGCCGCCGTGGGTGTCGGGTTGGCCTCCTGCTGGGTGGATGCCGTGGACGCCAAACTCGCGGCCCAGGCCATTCAGTGTCCTGACTCCTTGCGCCCCGTGGTCATTCTGCCCCTCGGTTACGCGGCGGAAACTCCGGCCCGCACGCCCCGCCGCTCGCTGTCGGATCTCGTGGTGGATCTGGGCTCCTGAGCTTCAGCCGCTCCGTTTTACGGGTGCTCGCGCGGGGTGACCACCACCTTGCCCAATACTTTGCGTTCCCGCAGTTGCCGGTAGGCTTCCGGGGTCTGCGCCAGCGGGAAGATTTGGTCCACCACCGGGCGCAGTTTCCCGCTGGCCGCCCAGTCCAGCGTGGCTTTTAAGTCCGCGCTGTTGCGGCTGTAGCTCCCGATCAGCCGCTGCTGCTTCACAAAAAAGGGCCACAGGTTCAGGTGGATATCCTGGCCGGCCGTGGCTCCGCAGGTGACCACGGTGCCGCCGCGCGCCAGGCATTCGAAGACGCGGGGCAACACCTCTCCGCCCACGTGCTCTACCACCAGGTCCGCCCCGCGCCGGCCGGTGATCCGGCGCACTTCCGCGGGCCAGTGGGTGTTGGTGCTGTCCACCACCGCTTCCGCCCCCAGCTGCAGCGCCAGGTTTCGCTTGGGCAGGGTGGATCCGGTGCTGACCACGCGCCCGCCTAGTATTACTATGTTATGTAGAATCGACGCTGACATCCTCAAACTTTCTGCCGCAGCAATAGCAAAAGCCGACCAACTTCAGCAGCCACGGCCGCATCCTCGTCAACACCTGCTCCCACGTCACACCGG
>CAIYYI010000268.1 GCA_903930345.1 uncultured Verrucomicrobiota bacterium | reverse complement strand
CAAACCCGGGCACTGCGCCCCCCCACCGCGCAATAAACCAAGTAGGTCTTGGTCAGGTCCAACTTGGCCAATTGCTGCTCCAGATCCCGGTTGTAGTAATTGATGTTCACCGCCCCGGCAATATGTCCGCCAGCGTATTCGCTCGGCGTCCGGACATCCAACACCACCGTCTCCTTGGCCGCGCGGAGAGTCTCGAACTCTGCGACGGTGGCATTATTGACCCCGGCCCTCACCGAAAAGGTTCCCACCAGCAGCACCACAACACAAAACCCTATGCTGATCAGCGTATTAGTCATGGATCTCATAAATCAGACGACTTTAGCCAAACCCTGACCACGTACCACCTCACCAATTGTCCAAGCGGCATGCCCGGCCTTATTGATCGCTTGGAGGACCGCCGGGGCCTGATCAACCGCCACGATGACCGTCATCCCAATGCCCATGTTGAACACCTGGTATAACTCCGCATCCGGCACCCCCCCCTGTTCCGCAATAATCCGGAAGATGGGCAGCATCTCCCACGACCCCTTGTGGATCAGCACATCACATTTGGTCGGCAAAACGCGGGGGATATTATCCATAAATCCACCGCCAGTGATATGCGCCAACCCTTTTATGACACGCGGTTTGCCATCGCGATTAAAGCGTTTGAGCAGGGTTTGCACAACCGACCCGTAGCTGACATGCACTTTCAGCAACTCCGCCCCAATCGTGTTCTTCAATTCAGGCACCCGGTCGGTCGGCTTCAAAGCCAGACGATCAAAGAAAATCTGGCGCCCCAGGGAATACCCGTTGGTGTGCAACCCGCTGGAAGCCATGCCGATCACCACATCGCCGGGTTTGATCCCCTTGCCATCCAGCATCCTCCGTTTCTCCACCACCCCCACAATGGTTCCGCTGACATCGTATTCCCCGGGTTGGTAAAAGCCGGGCATCTGGGCGGTTTCCCCACCGATCAGGGCGCAATGGTTTTCCGCGCAGGCCTTGGCAAAACCTTTTATAATGGACTTGAAGACATGCGGTTCCAATTTTCCAGTGCCGAGATAATCCAGAAAGAAGAGCGGTTCCGCGCCCAGCACCGCAATGTCATTGACGCAGTGGTTCACCAAGTCCTGGCCAATCGTGTCGTGCTGGTCCAAGGCAAAGGCGATTTTGAGTTTGGTGCCCACGCCATCCACACTCGAAACCAGCACGGGCTGCTTGTATTTGCGGGTATCCAAGGCGAACAAGCCACCAAACCCACCCACCTTGCCCAGCACTTCCCGGCGATGCGTGGAGGCCAGGAGTTGCGGCAAACCGGCCTTGACCCGGTTGCCCAAATCAATATCCACACCTGCACGCGCGTAAGCTTTCTGTTTCATGCTACCGCTATTAGTCTCCGGTTCGCCAGTTCTGGTCAAAAAAAATCGGCAACCAAAACACTCCGGGCAACCGTTTTATTCCGGCAACGGTTTGCCTTTGGTCTCCGGTCCGGCCCAAATCAGCACCATGCCCACGACATAGATCAAGGTCACCACCGCTCCGGCCCGGGCGTAACTGCCATCGTAATGGGCCACCAACTGCCCCTGCACCAAAGCCCCCCCGGCCGCCAGAATTCGCCCGGCATTGTAGCTGACCCCCTGCCCGGTCGCCCGCGACCGGGTGGGGAAAAGCTCCGGAAAATAGAGCGGCAACCAGCCGTAAAAGGCCGCCGTGGTGGCGCCCACCACGAAAGTTCCCACCAGAAAAGCCATTCCAAAGGCGTCCGCCAACCGGAACAAGGCCGCGCAGGCGATCAGCGACGCCGTGCATAGGGTGAAGTAAGCGGTGCGTCGTCCAAACATGGCCCCGAGGAACGGCCCCACAAAACAGCCCAGAATGGCCCCCGCCGATTGCGTGAACATGGTGATGCCCTTGGCCTCAGGCATCCCTTTGCCCGCCATCTTGTCCGCCCACAGGGGCAGCCATTGCACCGATCCCCAGGTTCCGATCAGCGCCACAGAGGCAAAGGCAATGGCCAGCAGGGTGGTTTTAAGCAGATCCGGACCAAAGATTTCGCGCAGCGGGTGAGTGGTCCGGCTTTTGACCGATTCCTTCCAACGCTTGGACTCGGGGACCAGCAGGCTGATGAACAGCGCCAACACCGCCGGAGCCGCCCCCGCCAGCATCACCCAGCGCCAGGAATCAATCCGCACCGGAACCAGCCAGGTGATCAGCCCGATGAGCGCATAGCCGAAATTGGCGGCCGCACCGATCACCCCCGCCATCAGCGGGCGTTTGTCTTCGGGCCAGCACTCCACCACCAACGCCACACCCAACGCCCATTCACCGCCCATCCCCAAGGCCGCCAGGAAGCGAAAAAGGCCCAGATGCCACGGCGCGCTCACGAAATAGCAGCACCCGGTGAAAAGGGAATAGATCAGGATGCTGGCCGTCATGGCCCGCACGCGCCCAACCTTGTCACCCAGCCAGCCAAAGACCAGACCGCCCCCGGCCGCGCCGAGCAGGAACAAGGCGGTGATATAGCTCATCCACTGACCCACCGCGCCATCACCGGAAGTGCCCAGCAACTCCTGGAGCGCGGGCCGGGCCACCACGGGGAAAATCCCCATTTCCAACCCGTCAAACATCCATCCCAGAAAGGCGGCCGCCAACACCAGCCACTGGGTGCGGCGCGCGGAATCTTGCGCTGAATTCATATGTGTTCGGGACGCATTGAAACAGGTGGCCATGACTTCGGAAAGCGAAATTGGGGGAGAGATTTCCTCCGGCAATTCTTGACAGTGGAACCAGGAGCTGCGAAGAATACGGCTCCATTGGCTTCCATTCAGCCTCGGCTGAAGCTCCTGCGAGGCCAACCAGGGGGCCGGGAGGCCCCCTTCCTTTTTTATAAGTCATTGTCTACATGCATTTTGACGCAATAAATGACTAGTACTTTTGTCTTAACCCTTCCGGGGATCAAAGGTGGATTGCTCCGCCAATTGCTGCCATAGCTTTGCATCCTCCTTGCTGATGTGGGCCGGGACTTGAATGGAAACCACGACGTAAAGATCCCCACGACGCCCGGCACCGGCGGGCAACCCCTGACCCCGAATGCGCAGTTGGTGGCCCTGCTGGGTGCCCGCAGGAATCCGCAAGGATACCGGGCCCTCCAACGTCCGAACAGGAACCGTCGCCCCCAGCACCGCCTCCCACGGGGCCAATTCCATCTGGCCAAGCAGATCGACACCGTTCGCACGCCAGTCCGGGTGCTGGGCATAGCGGACCTGCAGGAGAATGTCCCCCGCCCGGCCTCCCCCCGCCCCTTCCCCACCCTTGCCAGGCACCCGGATCGTCTGCCCGGCCCGAACTCCAGCCGGTATCCGCACCGAGTGGGTTTCCAATTCCTCCAACCCGGTGCGGGCGTTGGTGCGCCGAACTGAGATGGCGCGCAAGGCCCCCTTGAGCACCTCGTCCAGGGTGATGAGTATGTCCCCTTGGATGTCCTGGCCACGGAGCGCGGCCTCCGTCTCATCCGCACCCGTGCCTGGGCCACGGGGATCAAACGGTGAGGGGCCGCGCGGACGGCGGGACCGCCCGCCAAAAAACTGCTCAAAGAAATCACTGAAGCCGGTGCCTTCAAACTGGAACTCAAACTTCTCCTCCCCCGGCCCACGCGGGGCAGGACGGCTTCCAGGACGACTGGGGGCCGGACGCGGGCGACCGCCGGTCTTCCAATCGGCCCCGAGCTGGTCATACTTCCGGCGGCTCTCCGGATCACTCAACACCTCATGCGCCTCGTTGAGCTCCTTGAACTTATCCTCAGCCGTTTTCTTGTCCTTGGCGACATCGGGATGATACTTGCGCGCCAGGGTGCGAAAAGCCTTTTTGATGTCATCGTCCGTCGCCTTGGGAGTGACACCCAAAACCTGGTAGTAATCTTTGAATTCAATGGCCATGGTGGGGGCGCCGGGAATGGCTCAGGTCATTGACGACCACTTTGGCAGGCCGGAAGACCTGTGCGCCCCGGCAGTAGCCACGCTGCAAGACTTCCAGGACGGTCTGGTCCGGCTGGGTCGGATCATGGCGAAGGGAAACGGCCTCCTGCTGGCGCAGGTCAAACGGCTGGCCGACACATTCCTGGCTCTCAACGCCATGCTGACGCAGCAATTGACGCAGTTGGTGCAACGTCATTTCCACGCCTTGGTGAAGCATGGGAGAATCAACGGATGCACCGGAAGCCAGTGCCCGCTCAAGGTTGTCGAGGGTGGGCAGCAACTCCTTCAGCAACGACTCCTTCTGGGCGGCACCACGCGCCTCGCTTTCCTGGCGGCTGCGCCGCCGGAAGTTTTCGAAGTCGGCGGCCAGACGCAGGTGCTGATCCTGTTGTCCGGCCAACTCCTGACGAAGCAAATCCGACTCCGAGGCCGGGGGCTCACTGGGAGAGGCATTGGCAGCCGGTTCTGCCGCCGGTGGGTGGTGAGAGGTTCGACTCATGATGTAATATATTCTGAAAGAGGTGAAAACGCCAGATCCGGTCGTCGGACAGTCAATCGACCAATTTCCATTCGCCTCGAAAACGACCGCCGAAAAGAGCCACGGGCACCCGGTGAATAACACCGGTGCTCGTTCTGCCAGTTTCGCCTGGCTGGATAAAAGAACCGCCCATCCATTAGCTGGTAGCGGCAGTGGCTTCCGCCAGCTTGGCCAGAAACTTTTTGATCGCCTCCCGACGAAGTTTCAGCATGGCTTTGAAGTTAAGGGACTCTGTATGGGCGATTTCATGCTCCAGAGCAAGAAGACGTTTTTCAACTTCTTCCTGAAGATGGGCTTCCTCGGTGCTGGTGAGATCCAAATGTATCATAGTTTTGTTTGTTTCAAATGTTTTGAGAGCAAAATGAGGGTGTTCGGCTGGCATGGAGATGACGCGCCAGGGAATTGCGTCCACCAGATGCTGCGAATCCAAGCTGGGGCGTTCCTTGGATCATATCCTGTGCAGCAAAACCAGGACAATCAGAATGACCAGCACCAAACCCAGTCCACCACTGGGGACATACCCCCATTGACGGCTGTGCGGCCAGGTTGGGAGTGCGCCGAGCAACATCAAAATAAGCAGGACAACCAGGATCGTTCCTAACATAATTTTCCTTTCACCGACTGTTTGTTTCAACCGATTCCTCAGCAGCGCTTTCCAGCTTTGACTTCTGGTGAGGGCATCGGTTTTTCATGACCCCTGAACATGTCCCGAAAACGGCACGGACACCATGGGGTGTTCACCCCATCCATTTCGCCTATGGTTCGCTCAGTTCAGGATTTGGAGGCGCATCAGATTCGGCCGCAAACCGGCTGCGCCAGATTTCCAGAAGAACATTGGTGACCGTGAGGACCGCGGGCCCCAGAACGAGGCCGGCAGGGCCAAACAACATCAGGCCCCCGACCACGGACATGAAGGCGAAGACCGTGTGGAGTTTCAGACGCTGCCCGACGAGGATGGGACGCAACAGATTGTCGATGGTGCCGACAATCGCACCACCCCAAACGACAAGGATCAGGGCCTTTCCCCAACTGCCCTCCAACGCAAGAAACAGGGCGGCTGGAATCCAAACGATAAAGGCTCCCAGCAACGGCACCACCGCCAGCAAAGCCATCACCACGCCCCAGAGCAGCGGCGCGGACAAGCCCAGCCACCAGAACATCAGTCCCCCCAACAGGCCCTGCACGCCTGCTATTGCCAGCGTGCCATAGATCGTGGCGTAAATGGTATCCGCCACCCGGAGGTACAGGCGGTCCATTTCCGCCACGGACAGCGGGGCGATCGAGCGAACCCAAAGCAGAGCGGCATGACGGTCACGCAGAAAGAAGAAGAGCAGATAAAAGGTAACGAGAAGCCCAATCATCTCCATCAGGGAGCCCTTGACAAAGGACGCCCCAGTGGTGGTCATCCAGGTGACAATCGTCTTGATGATTGCCGCCAGGTTTTGCTGTTCAATCCAGTCGGCCAACGGGACCAGAAAGGGGTGGGATTCGACGGCGCTGCGCCACTCGCCCGACTCCAACTTCAGCTTGATGATATCGGCCCCGAACGAAGCTTCCCGGGCAAGTCGTTGGCCCACAAACGAAGCCAAAGCAAAAACACCCAATCCAACCACGAGCACGGAAATCAATGCCGCCAGGTTGGGATGCTTCACCTTGGACTCAACCCACCCTTGGAACGGAGCGAACACCACCGCAAGCGCCAGCGCCCAGGCCAAAGCGGTCACAAACGGCAGCACCAGGCGATAACAGAGGAAGATGCCGAGGCCAGTGGCCACCAGCAATACGAGGGTTTGAAGATGGCTTCGTGAGCCCCAGTCACTGGTGACTGGAACCGGTGAGCGATTGGGATCAGGCACGTTCGTCATAAGCAAACCCGGTATCGCCCCCAGCAGCAGGAAGGCGGCGGCCAGTCACCTCATATTTTGAGGAACCGGCCCAGCCGTGAACCAGAGCCCATGCCTTGCCCGAGTTTTCCCATCGCCGCACGGACGTGGGACTCTTAAACAGTCCCCAGTCCGCCCGCGCGGTTGGCAGCCTATTTGCAGCAGCAGGACGCGGCATCATTAATGGCCTTCTCCACAGCCTCACGAGTTTGGCCGGTGCGCTTTTGAATGCGGCCCAACAGTTCATCGTGCTTGCCCTCGGCGTATTGGAGATCGTCATCGGTGAGCGTGGCCCACTTCTGTTTCAGCTTGCCCTTGGTGATGTTCCAGTCGCCCTTGATTTCGAGTGTGTTCATAGTGTGATCATTTCGTCGGCCGCGATGGCAAGTTGTTTGCCACCGCTGCTGGGTGAACGCTACTGGAAGAACCGGGCTTCTGCCATGGGGTGAAACCCTACCAGCGCTGGTTAAACCCGTTCCGGATCGGGAATTCTGAACGGGCAGAGCGATGTGACCGGATTGACCTGGGGTTCAAACCCGACCGTTCCCCTGACACAACGCCTTCATCAACTCCATCCGCAGGTATTCCGTTGGATCGTGGTCGGGGACTGATCCGTTGCGTGCGACAGACTTGAGGAGCTTTCCAAAGGCGTCCACAAACTGCCTCACCCCATCCTCCAGCAGTTTGTCAGTGAGTTGCAGGAAGGGGATACCCACCTGTTCGACCTGCGCCATGGTATGGGCCGCCTCCGGGACACGATCTGTCAGGGTGGAGCAGGCACGGCCATGGTGGCGAAACGCAGCGAGCGTGGCGGGCGGCATCGTGTTGACCGTGTCGGGACCAATGAGTTCCTCCACGTACAGAACATCCCCATAATTGGGGTTCTTTGTGCCACTGCTGGCCCACAGCAGGCGTTGGGACCGGGCACCTTTCCGACTGAGCGCCTGCCAGCGGTCGCCGCGAAGGATTTCCAGGTAGCTCTGGTAGGTTAATTTCGCACTGGCATTGGCAACCGTACCGGGAAGCGACTGCAAAATGACTTGGTCCCGGGGGCTGGGAGAAGCGTTCAGGCGCTCGGAAATCAGATGGTCCACCACGGTATCGATGCGGCTGATGAAAACACTGGCCACACTGGCCACCTTACTCAAATCCCCCCCTTGACGAAGCAAACTCTCCAGTCCACCCAGGTAAGCCGCTGCCGCCAGCCCGTAGTTCTCCCGGGTGAACAGCAGGGTGACATTCACGTTGATGCCCTCGCTGATCAACTGCTGGACAGCGATCAAACCCTGGGCGGTGCCGGGAACCTTGACCATCAGGTTTTCCCGGGCCACGGTCTGCCACAAGCGCCGCGCTTCGGCCAGGGTGCCAGGGGTGTCTCTGGCGAGCAGAGGCGAGACTTCGAGGCTCACATAACCATCGCGCCGATGCGACGCGCGGTAAACGGGCTGCAAAATATCGGCCGTGTCCTGAATGTCACGCACCGCAAGTCGTTCGTAGAGGGACTTGGCGTCGAGACCCTGTGACTCCGGCGCGGCGAGTTGATCATGGTAGTCGCCACTGTCAGCAAGGGCCGACGCGAAAATGGAGGGGTTCGAGGTGAGACCACTCACCCCATCCTCGGCGATCAACCGTTTAAGCTCACCGCTCGTGATCAGACTTCGGTTAAGGAAGTCCAGCCAGACCGACTGGCCGTGATCTGACAATGCCTGCAATGGGTTTTTCATAATTCATGGTTTCTCTTGTTGCACCGAAGCTTGGCTTTTTTGCCTGGATGCGGCCGATGGCACTCGGCGGCGTTGGCCCCGTATCAGCTTCAAGACCTCCAGACTCAGCAGCGGGATGCTGCCCGCCGCAAAGAGCCAGAGACAATCGGTGAGCGGAACAAAAGTCGTCTTTAGGAAGCGGCCCAGCGCCAGGCTGTGCTGACTCCACACCTGGAAAGCGAAGGAAAGGGATACCACCAGGGCGAGTTTGGAATTGCCAAAGAACGGGATGCGCCAAACCGGCTTGGTTTCACTGCGGCTGCCGAAAGAGCGCAAAAGTTCGGCAAAAACCAGGACCGAGAAAGCATAGGTGCGGGCCATTTCCAAAGACCCGGTCCTCAACCCATAGAGGTAAACACCAAACGCAACCGCTGCCGTGAGAAGGCCCGTGACGACCATGGTGCGCAGAAATCCCGGATCCGTAAGGCGTTCAAACCGGCGGCGGGGGCTACGCTTCATGACGTCGGAGTCGATGGGGTCGGTGGCCAGACAAAGCGCCGGCAGGCCATCGGTGACGAGGTTGATCCAGAGCAGGTGGATGGGCAGCAGCGGCGAGGGGAAACCCAGGACCACGCAAAACGTCATGAGCAGCAGTTCACCCGTGTTGCCAGCCAGGAGGTACTGCAAGGTTTTGCGGATATTGTCGTAAATGCCACGCCCTTCCTCCACGGCGGCCACGATCGTGGTGAAGTTGTCGTCGGTAATGATCATGTCGGAGGCCTGCTTGGTGACCTCGGTTCCCGATCTCCCCATGGCAATGCCGATATCGGCACCTTTCATGGCAGGCGCGTCGTTCACGCCATCACCCGTCATGGCCACCACGGCATCGTTGGCCCGCCAGCCATGAATAATGCGCAGCTTGTGCTCGGCGGTGACTCGGGCGTAAACCGAAATCCCGGGGACGCGCTGACGAAGCATGTCATCGGACAGCTTGTCCAGTTCCGCACCGGTGACGGCGGCCTCTTCTGCTGACGCAATGCCAATCTCCCGGGCAATGGCCGTCGCAGTCTCCGGATGGTCACCGGTAATCATCACCACCCGAATACCGGCCGAGTGACATTTGGAGACCGCAGCCTTGGCCTCGGGCCGGGGGGGATCGTACATGCCCGCCAGACCGACAAACACGAGATCCTGCTCCACGGCATCCGCCGTGAACCCGGCGGCCAAAGCACTACCCGGATCCCGCTGGGCGGAACCGAGCACACGCAAAGACATTTTGGCCATTACTGTGATTTGCGCCTCGATGTGCTGGCGGTCCGAATCCGTCAGCGGGCGAATGCCATCGCTGGTGAGCAGGCTGGTACAGAGTTTCAACAGTCCGCCGGGAGCCCCATTGACGAAGGCGCGAAGCCGCCCGTCTGACAGGCGGCGAACGACGGAACTCCGTTTGCGGTCCGAATCAAAGGGGAATTCATGCTGCTTCGGCAGTTCGCGATCAATTCGTTCATGATTCCCGCCGACTTTGACCCCGGCAACCAGCAAAGCCCCTTCGGTGGGGTCGCCGATAACCTTCCAGGTTCCGTTTTCCTCGACCACATGGGCGTTGTTACAGGCAAGCAGAATGGTGGCCAGATCCAATAACGGTCCCGGGAGTTGGCCAGTCACGGGCTTCCCGTCGAGGCGCACCTCGCCTGTGGGGCCGTAACCATCCCCAGTGACCTCGTAATTCTGACCAGCCACATAGAGAGAGCGCACGGTCATCTCGCCAAAGGTCAGAGTGCCGGTTTTATCCGTGCAAATGACAGAAGTCGCACCCAGCGTTTCAACCGCTGGCAGCTTGCGCACCAGCGCATGGCGACGGGACATGCGGAGCACCCCCAGGGCGAGGGCCACGGTGACGACGGCGGGCAATCCTTCCGGCACCGCAGCCACGGCAAGACTGACCGAAGTCAGGAACAGCTCGTAGGGTTTCGTGCCCCGCAAAAGACCCAGGCCGAACAGCAGCACAACGATACCCAGCGTCGCCCAGAGCAGGATACGCCCAAACGAATCGAGTTTTTGTTGGAGTGGGGTCTTTCCCTCTGCACCAGCCGCTGCAATCAGGCCGGCAATGCGGCCCAGTTCGGTATCCATGGCGGCAGCCACCACCACGGCCCGACCAGTGCCAGCCGCCACACTGGTGCCCATGAACACCATGTTTTTTCGGTCGGCAAGGGCGACCTCAATCGGTTCCAGAGTCGCGGCATGCTTGGTCACTGCGTCTGATTCACCAGTGAGCGCAGCCTCAACACACCGGAGCGAAGCCGCCACCAGCAGACGGGCATCAGCCGCAACCAGTTCACCGGCCTCCAGCGCAAGGATGTCGCCCAGAACAATGCCAGCGGCTGGAACCGCCGCCACCTTTCCGTCACGCCACACGGTGGCCTGTGGCGCGGTCAGCCTCTTGAGGGCGGCGATGGATTTCTCAGCCTTGAATTCCTGATAGAAACCGATGACCGCGTTGAGGATGACAATGGCGAGAATCGCCAGACAATCAACGACTTCACCAAGCAGTCCGGCGACGGCTCCAGCCAGGATGAGAATCCAGACGATAAGACTCTTGAACTGACCGAGGAAAATCCGGAAAGGGTTGGCCTTTTTGCCTTCCGTCAGCACATTCGGGCCGTTGTGGGCAAGCCGTTGTGCGGCTTCAGCCGTGGAGAGCCCATCCGCCGTGGCTGCCAATTGTGCCAACACCTCGGCAGGCGGTTGGTTGAACCAGGCCTTGCCCTTTGGAATAGAGCTGACGGCAATCGGGTTCATGGACTGCCTTCATGTGGCAGGATAATCCAAAAGGTGCTTCCTTTGCCGATTTCGCTCTCAACACCAATTTTACCCCCGTGCGCCTCGACCGCCAACTTGCAGAAGGCCAGGCCCAAACCGGTTGAGTACCTGGTGTTGCTGTGCTGAGTCTTAACTTGCCCGAATTTATCAAATATTTTTTGATGGTATTCATGTAGGATTCCGCTCCCCGTGTCAGAAACCCAAAGCTTCACAGTCCCATCACCAATGTCCTCGAAGGAAACGGTCACCTGGCCGTCTTTGGGGGTGTATTTGATGGAATTCCCAACAAGATTGGCGATGACCCTCGTAATCAGATTCGCATCGCATTTGACCAACGTCGCCAAGGTTGGTTTCTGATAATGCAGAGACACCTTACCAGTCAATGAGCCAAGCGAAGCGAGAGCATTCCCAATCAGCACATCCAAATCCAAAATGCCCAGGTTGAGCGGCATCTGCCCCTGTTCCAGACGACAGACATCCAGAAGGGAATTAACCATGTCCACCAAGACCAAGGCGCTGCTGCGGGCACCACTGAGGATCGCCAAATCATTACTGGTCATGGTTTTTCCGCCTTTCAGAGCAAGAATCTCCAGAAATCCAGTGACGCCGAGCAACGGCGACCGCATATCGTGAATGATCATGTGTGTCAGATTATTCTGCAATTCCTCAAGTTTTTTCACTTCCTCGAAGCTGGTCTGCAACTGAGAGTTCCGCAGTTCCAGTTCAACTTGGATACCGCGCAATTTCAAATGTGTTTGCACGCGTGCCTCCACCTCATTGAATTGAAATGGCTTCGTGATGTAATCGACGCCACCTGCAGAAAAGGCCTTGATCTTGTCGATCGTTTCATCCAATGCGCTGATGAAAATGACGGGGATGTCTTTCAATGCGGCATCCGCCTTGAAATATTCACACACCTCGTAGCCGTTCATGTCGGGCATGTTGATATCGAGCAGAATCAAATCGGGCTTAATCTTTCGGACAGCCTGAATGGCCAGCCTGCCGCTTGGCACCGGTCGCACCCGGTATCCGTGCTTCTTCAGCATTCCGGTTAGCAATTGAAGATTGGCCGGAGTGTCATCGACCACAAGCACATCGGGCGTTGTTTCAGGTGGGGCGGGAGTGATCTGTTCCATATTACTCCATCCTTTGAGATTCATACCAATGACTCCCCCTTTAGCGCGGCGTCATGCTCCTGACGCGGGTTCCGGTCAGTCAATTCCAGGATCTTCTCGTAGTCATAGGACTCCACAAGGGTTTGCATTCTTGCGGCAACATCGGGATTCAGTATTTTAATCTGATTAGTCAATTCCAGCATTTGATCCAAGTCAGCAGAGAGGGTGGCCTCATGCAGTTGGCTGAGGAGATTGACAGGCAAGGCAGCCATTGTGGACTTGGATATTTCGCATGAAATGGCCATTCCCGGCCGTGATGAAGGGGTCTCATTCGCATAAATGTATTCAACCGCCAGCAATGATTTGATTTTTGCAAGCAGATCCTCCTCCCTAAACGGTTTGGGGAGAAAATCATCGGCACCGATTTCCAAAGCCCGCTTACGATCCTCATCAAAGGCGCTGGCCGTCACACTGACAATTTTAGCAATTTCCCCGCCTTCACATGACCGAATGCGTTTGATGGCCTCGAAACCATCCATAACCGGCATTCGAGTATCCATGAGAATCAGTTTCGGCCGCCACTTTTCAAATTCGTGGACCGCCTGTTCACCATTGGCGGCTTCGTGGACCTCAAAGCCAATTCTGCCCAACATCTCGGAAAGCAAATCACGATTATCCTGCCGGTCGTCGGCAATCAACACCCGGCACAATTCATGACCGTGCTGGAGCCCCACAACCTGGCTGCATCCGTTTTTTTTCACCACTTGTCCATCCAAACATTCCTCAACATTGAGTTCGAAACGAAAAATACTGCCTTTGCCGAGTTCACTGGCAACAGTGATATCTCCCCCCATCAAGCGAACAAATTCCCGACTGATGGCAAGACCCAACCCGGTTCCCGCGTGAATCTTCTTGCCACCCTCAGCCTGTTCGAATGGTTTGAATAGCTCTTTGAGTTCCAGTTGGGAAATCCCCACACCCGTATCTTCAATCTCCGCCATCAGTCGCAAGGCCCGGCCAGTCCTGGACTTTATGCCAGCCCGGACCGAGACCCCCCATTTCCCGTGAATTTAACCGCATTGCCAATCAGGTTGACGAACACCTGGCGCAGTTTGTTTTCATCAGCAACAACACAACCAGGCAGTTCCCCCACCCTTTCCACGAGGAAACAAAGGTTTTTCTCATCCGTGCGCAGCCGGAACATCGCTCCGATGTCATCCAGCATGCCGTTCAAGTCAAAAGCCACCGCGTTCAGGGTTGAACGGCCCGCCTCAATCTTGGAAAGCTCAAGGATATCATTGATGAGTGCCAGCAGGTGCTCACCGCTGCGACTGATTGTCTGGAGATGCTTGGTCTGGGAGGGCGTCAGCTCCGGATCACGCATCATCAACTGTGAAAATCCCAGAATGGCGTTCATCGGCGTGCGTATCTCGTGTGACATGTTGGCCAGAAACGCGCTTTTTGCACGATTGGCAATCTCAGCGGACTCCTTTGCTTTTTCCGCGACAAACCTGGCGCTGTTGAGTTCAACATTCTTTTCCTGAAGCGCCTGATCAAGGCGCTTCCGTTCCGTAACGTCACGCGCCGCGGCAAACATGCCCTGCAACCGGCGGTCCCGATCATAGAAGGTGGTCGCATTGAACGAAACCACTGTTTCCTTGCCATCACGGGCGCGAGCAGTCAGTTCGAAGTTGGTGAGCTTTTTCTTGCTTAGCACAAGCTTTATGCTCATCTCAGCACGCTCCGGATCAGTGAAATAACTCTTGAACAGAGCACCAATCAATTCGTCCCGCGTGCAACCGGTAAGTGCCTCCATTTGCTTGTTCACGTCGGTTATGATGCCCGATGGATCGGTGGTCATCAGCGCATCAATATTTGATTCGAAAAGTGAGCGCGTGTAAAACTGATGGTCGCGCAGACGCTGGGACAGGTGCTTCTGCTCCTCCTCAATCTGTTTACGCACGGTATTGTCGGTGCCAATCAGCAGATAACCGATGATACCACCGTTGGTGTCACGCAGCGCTGTGACCGATACAACCGCGGGAAACCGGCTGCCGTCCTTACGGATGTAGGTCAACTCGTAGATGTCTTCGATACCACGGGAGGCTTTGAAGACCAAAGCCTCGAATCCGGGCGTGATCGGGGTGCCCAGTTCGGCGCTCAATGCCTTGGCGCGCGCAATCACCTCCTGTGGATCGGAGATGTCGGCCGGGCTGATCTTGTTCATCACGTCGGCGGCCGTGTAACCAAGCATGCGTTCAGCACCGACATTGAAGATCTGAATCACCCCCTTCGCATCCGTGGCAATACTTGAAAAATTAGCGCTGTTGAAAATCGCACTCTGCAAGGCTCCCGCCTTCACCAACGCCTCCTCAGCTTGCTTGCGGGCACTGTTGTCGGTTCCAATCAGCAGATATCCGATAATCTCGTTTTGCGCATCGCGCAACGCCGTGACTGACACGATGGCGGGGAATCGGCTGCCGTCCTTGCGGATGTAGGTCAGCTCGTAGATATCCTCAATGCCACGGGAAGCTTTGAAAACCAAAGCCTCAAAACCCGGCGTGATCGGGGTGCCGAGTTCGGTACTCAACGCCTTGGCGCGCGCAATCACCTCCTGTGGATCGGAGATGTCGGCCGGGCTGATCTTGTTCATCACGTCGGCAGCCGTGTAGCCAAGCATGCGTTCAGCCCCGACGTTGAAGATCTGAATCACCCCCTTTGCGTCCGTGGCGATACTGGAAAAATTGGCGCTGTTGAATATTGCAGTCTGTAAAGCGCCGGTCTTTAGCAGCGATTCTTCGTGCCGGACCTCGGTTTGCACTTGATTTGGAAGTTTGTCGGCGGACCGATTGTTTGGTTCAGGATTTCCTTGAACATCCACATTCAGAGGTTTCATAAATTGTCCCATATTGCCACACGTTTCGTGCGTTTTACTTGCGGCCCTGTCGAAAGTTATCACAGGGCGTTGCACGGGCGCTATGGAGTGTTCACCCCATGGAATGTCCAATTGCGAATCTCGGGCATATCCTCGCCGTTCTTTTCGATGTATCGCTTATGTTCGACGAGTTTGGCGCGCATGGCTTGCTTTACGCCGACCGCCTTGGCAAGGAGTCCGGGCACTCGGTCAATGACGTCCATGGCCAGATGGAAGCGATCCATATCATTCAACACCACCATGTTGAATGGAGTTGAAGTGGTCCCCTCCTCCTTGTAACCGCGCACATGCAGGTTGGCATGGTTGGTGCGCCGGTAGGTGAGCCGATGAATCAGCCAAGGATAGCCGTGGTAGGCGAAAATGATCGGCTTGTTTTTTGTGAACAGAAGGTCGAAGTCGTCATCGCTCAAACCATGGGGATGCTCGCCCTGAGGCTGGAGTTTCATCAGGTCAACCACATTGATCACCCTCATCTTCAAATCGGGCAAATGTTTCCGGAGCAGGTCCACCGCAGCCAGCGTTTCCAGGGTCGGCACGTCTCCAGCGCAGGCCATCACCACATCCGTTTCACCACCAGTGTCGTTGCTGGCCCAGTCCCAGAGGCCAATGCCAACCGCGCAATGCACCATGGCCGCATCCATGGAAAGCCACTGCGGAGCGGGTTGTTTACCCGCGACAATCACATTCACGTAATTGCGGCTGCGCAGACAATGGTCTGTGACGGAGAGCAGGGTGTTTGCATCCGGCGGCAGATAGATGCGGATGACTTCCGCCTTCTTGTTGACCACGTGGTCAATGAACCCGGGATCCTGATGGCTGAAACCATTGTGATCCTGCCGCCAGACGTGCGATGACAGCAGGTAATTCAGGGAGGCTATCGGCCGCCGCCATGGTAGGTGATTCGCGACCTTGAGCCATTTGGCGTGCTGGTTGAACATCGAATCAACGATGTGAATGAAGGCCTCGTAACAGGAAAAGAAGCCATGGCGGCCCGTAAGCAGGTAGCCTTCGAGCCAACCTTCGCATTGATGCTCACTCAGCATCTCCATCACCCGGCCATCAGGTGCAACGTGATCATCCTGCGGCAGAATCTCCGCCGTTGAACACCGGTTCGTCACCTCGAAAACAGCGCCCCAACGGTTGGAGGAGGTTTCATCAGGGCTGAAAACGCGAAAGTTGACGGGATTTAATCTCACGAGGTCACGGATTAATTGGCCCTGGACGCCGGTGGTTTCGGCATCCACACCACCCGGAACCGGCACTTTGACCGCGTAGCCGCGAAAATCCGGCAGGTGGAGGTCGTTCAGCAGGAGCCCGCCGTTGGCATGCGGATTGGCGCTCATGCGGCGCGAGCCTTGTGGAGCCAATTCCGCAAGCTCGGAGCGTAGCCTGCCAGCCTGGTCGAACAATTCCTGCGGCCGGTAGCCCCGCATCCATTCTTCCAGAATCTGCACATGCCCGGGATGACTCATCTCACCCATTGGGACCTGGTGCGAGCGGAAGGTGCCTTCGGTCAGTTTGCCATCCACGACCTTGGGACCTGTCCAGCCTTTTGGTGAGCGCAGAATGATCATGGGCCAACGCGGCCGTGTCTTGAATCCATTGGCCCGGGCGTCCTTTTGGATGCGTTGAATCTCAGAGGTCACGAGATCAAGGGTGGCCGCCATGAGCTGGTGCATTTCCATTGGATCATCACCCTCCACGAAGTACGGAGTGTGACCATAACCACGGAAGAGGGCTTCAAGCTCGTCACGAGGAATGCGCGCCAGGACGGTGGGACCGGCAATTTTGTAGCCGTTCAAGTGCAAGATGGGCAGAACGGCCCCATCGTGGACCGGATTCAGGAATTTGTTGGAATGCCAACTGGTGGCCAATGGGCCGGTCTCCGCCTCGCCATCCCCAACCACGCATGCAACCAGCAGGTTGGGATTGTCGAACGCTGCACCATAGGCATGCGATAGCGAATAACCCAACTCGCCCCCCTCGTGAATTGAACCCGGTGTTTCCGGGGAAACATGGCTTGGAATCCCCCCCGGGGAAGGAAAACTGTTTGAACAGTCGCTTCATGCCGTCCACATCCTGCGCGATGGCGGGATAGACCTCGCTGTAAGTTCCCTCCAGGTACGCATTCGCCACCAACCCAGGCCCGCCGTGCCCCGGACCGGTGATGCAAATGACATTCAGGTCATGTGCTTTGATGACGCGGTTCAGGTGGGCGTATATGAAATTCAACCCCGGCGTCGTCCCCCAGTGGCCAAGCAGGCGCGGCTTTATATGCGCCAGCGTGAGCGGCAGCCTGAGCAGCGGATTGTCAAACAGGTAAATCTGCCCGACGGAAAGGTAGTTTGCCGCACGCCAATAGGCATCCAATCTGCACACCATGTCCTGGCTGAGAGTCCTTGTATTCATTGCTTTGTTCGACAGCGTCCCCCATGGTCATTCATCGAGTTGATTTGTTTTTGCCATCGACCGGCCGGCACTGCGAAGTGACTCTGGACAATCCAAGCGCCCAGTGTGAATTTCGATGAACACCAGGCCTTCCACCGTGATGGCCGTGCTCAGAGCAACCTCGAGTTCACCTTCGGTGTGGACATCCAAACCAAATCCGCCCCCAAACACCTCCACCAGCTTGTGATATCGCCAGGGTTGGATATCATTGTAGGAACGATCACAGATCACCCGCTCAATCGTGTACCCATCATTGTTGACGAGGAAGATAATGGGGTTCAGATGATTCCGGATCATGGTCGATAGATCCTGACAGGTCACCTGAAACGAGCCATCCCCCACAAAAAGCACGGCACGCCGATGCGGTGCCGCCATCGCAGCGCCCAAGGTTGCCCCGACGGAATAGCCGATTGACCCATAAAACGTCTGCCCGATGAAGGTCACCCCTTCCGGCATGAGCATTTCTGCGGCACTGAAGAGGGATACCCCGGTTTCCGCAATCACCACGGAATCCTTTTCAACAAAGTGACTCATACGGTCAAAAAACCGTTTGACCGTCAATGGCTTGCCTGTTTCAGCCTGGAAAGGTTCCGTATGCCGGTGAACGCAGGCATCGGCAGCGCATTGAATCTCCAGGGTGGCAGATTCCCGTCGGGTCAGCTTTTCCGTCAATCCAAGGATAAAATCACGGAGACCAACTTTTTCGTAATGATGATGTTTGATCTTCACAGATCGGATGTTGGCACTGATCGTCCTGGCGCCATCAAGGTTGGCAGTGAAGCCTCCGGTGTTAAAATCGCTCAACAAAGGCCCGAGCTGCAACACGCAATCTGCGGTTTCGACGCGCTTCCGCACGTAGTCACGACTCCGTGCCCCCTCAAAAAGGCCGATGAACTGCGGGTGCTGCTCGGTAAGGACGGTCTTGCCCAGCATCATGGTGGCGTACGGAAACCCGGTCTTCTCCAGAAACTCGGCAAACTCCGTTTGCAGCTTGAACCGTATCAGCTCCACATCGGCGATCACCACCGGCTTCACAGCCTGATCCAGCATGACCAGCGCCTCTTTGATAGCCTCGCTGAGCGCCTCCGAGTCGCTGGGGGCGGGCGTTGGGAAAAGGAAAGCCTCCGGGCGTCGGCATGGTTTCATCACCATGTCCGAGGGGAGACTGATGTAAACCGGCCGCTGGTGTGAAAGACATTGTGACAACACCCGGTCGATCTCGGATGGGGCGGTTTCCGCCGACACCAGCTCCGTTGAGGCCGCCGTGATTTTCTCGTACATCCGCAGGGGAATCTGGTAGTCCCCCAGCGTGTGATGCAACAAGGGCCGGGTGCGGAAATTGATTGTGGCCGGTGAGCCGGTGATGACCACCACCGGCACCCTTTCGGCGAAGGCTCCTGCCACACCGTTGATGGCGCTCAATTCGCCAACGCCATAGGTGGTCGAAAAGGCACCGATGCCCCGGATACGGGCGTAACCGTCTGCGGCATAGGCCGCGTTGAGTTCATTGCAGGTGCCCACATATTCCAGGTCACTCTTCAACACCTGATTGAGAAAACCCAGCACGAAATCTCCCGGCACACCAAAGAGGTGATCCACCCCGATCTCTTTCAGCCGGAAGAGCAAGTATTCAGCAACGGTGATCTGGGAAGATGACGCCATACTGTGTGCCACCGGATAAACACCTTCCGGCGTGGGGTTGGGGCCAAGCAGCCAAAGGCCCAGCTCGAATCACGACTCCACGGAAAAGCCGACTTTGATGGTCACCTGCCATTGCTGGGCTTTCCCTTTGTTGATGCTGCCGCGCGTTTCGACCACTTGGAACCAACAAAGGTTCTTGATGGTTTTGTGCGCGCGTTGAATGGCACATGACACCGCGTCCTCAATGGAGGTGGTGGATGTGCCCGTGAGTTCAATGAGTTTATAAACGGGTGTTTTCATATTGGGTTTGTCATTTGTTCGCACAAGGGGGACATTATCTGTTCGCAGGTGTTTCCATCTCCAACCGGTGGATTTGAATTGGCTATCCCACCACCAGCTTTACAGCGGCATCACCGCGCAAGGCTTTGGAGTAGGGGCACGTTTTATGGGCTTCCTCCATGATGCGTTGAACCACGGTGGCGTCCAACCCGGGAATCTGGGCCTGCAACTCCACCGCCAAACGGTAGCCGTCCTGATCATCCTGGATCAGGCTCACCCGGGTCTGCACCGTCGAATCCTCGACCGGAATGCCAAGGTTTTTGGACGCGTTCACCAAGGCGCCATGATAACAGGCGGCATAGGCGCCCGCAAATAAAAGCTCGGGATTGGGACCGCGTATCTCCATTCCCTTCACCAGCGGATTCCCCAGCGTGACATCCAGCAGCCCATCCTTCGTCTTGATGGTCCCAGAACGCCCACCCTTGGAAACCGCCTCCGCAGTAAATAGTGTTTTCATAATTACTTGCAGGAGACGCGCGAGCGCCTCCT
>CAIYYI010000267.1 GCA_903930345.1 uncultured Verrucomicrobiota bacterium | reverse complement strand
GCGGTGTGAGGATCTGCGGGCCATGGACCCGCGCGTCGTAGGTTTCGGCACGCACGGATATCGTGATTGGCAGGCCGTTGCCAGCGGTAAAACCCGGAACCGGCGCAGCGATGATGACGGCGAGGGCGAGCTGAAGGAGAAAGGTTTTCATCAGTTTGTCTTTTTGAGTTGTTTGAATTGATTGGAGCCAATCGAGGAAATCCACACCCGCTCGCAAACCTTTTGCGAGGTGTCCGCATTCTGCACCTGAATTGGATGCTTCATCTATACCGATGCTTTAACGTATTGAGGGGAATTTTCTGTTTGGAAAGGTCAGGGAATAAGTCTTCCCGGCTGGCCCCAAGCCGGTCATCAACGTCTTGCCACCGCTGCGCACCGTGACCTTCTGCTGATCTCCGACGCGCTCCACCAACAAATCCCAAGACCGGCCGAAAACCCGCAGGTCACGCAGCGCCATCCGCGGCCAGGCCTTGGGCAGCCACGGCGTGCATTCAAAGGAGTCGAGGCCGGTGGGCACAATCCCGAACATGCCTTCCGTGAAAACGCGGGGATAAAGAGAACCGGGACAAAGCATGTCAATGGCGTCCTCATCCGGATATGGCCCCCTGCTGCCGAAGATCTGCGCCTGCACCACGCGCCGGGTAATATCCAGCGCCTCCCCGGTGTGGCCGGCTTTGAATAAAACCCGCAGAGCGTAGTAGGTCTCGCGGCCCCATTCGGTTGGACGAGTGGACTCCGCCAGAATATCAGCTCCAGCCAACCGGTGGGGCCAGAGCTTGCCTGACGTCAGCGCGGCTACGGTCTCCTCCTGCCGCTCGGTAATACCCATCGCCAAAGGCAGCAGGATCCATCCGCGCAAGGTGGTGTTTCCTTGGTAATACCGATAGGTCTTGAAGCCCTCCACCTCTGCGCCGAAATATGCTTCAATACCCTTCCGCAGTGCGTCAGCGCGTTGGTCGAATTCCGCTGCCACCGGCTTGCCCAAAGATTGCGCCAAGCGGGCCGTCAGCCGGTACCCACCGTAGGCTAGGGCTGAGGTGCTGAGGTTGGCTTTTCCGGTCGGGTAGCGGCCTTCCATCTCGTCGGTCAGCGAGGCAATGATACCATTGGTGGTGTGCCGCAGGACCGAGGCGGCGCTAAATTCGATCAAGGGCCACAGTTCCTCCGCCGCAGCGCGGTCGCCTTGGAACAGCAGGAATTTTGACAAGCCGTAGAGCACCATCGCGTCATCACCGCGTTCGCGTTGGGTGAGTCTTAGGCCAGGACTTTCGAACGACCCCGGGAAGGGAATGATGCCCTTCTCCTGACAATAATTCTGCCAGACGCGATACATGTTCATGCTGGCGCGGTTGAGATTGGCATCCCCAAAAATGGGAAACACCGGGCTGGAGTATTCCACCGGATCGTTAGCCCAGATGCCGGGGGAGTAGGTCAGGCTGCCGTTGTGGGTGATAATTCCCTTGATCGTCTCGATCGGAGTTTCCAACACATGGAATTTCTGCAAGGCGAATGCCACATCCAGGGCTGGCTCGGGAGTTTCCAGACGCCCCGGTCCACTCCAGGCCGCCTCGGCCAAGGCCCGGCGCGCGCCACGCTCGGCCGCCACGTTCACGGCCAGGTCAGGCTCAGCCGCCAACCTAGCTTGTACGCAGGTGGCGAATGACAACACGCCTCCGGCTTTCACCGCAGTGGTTTTCACCCCCGGGCAGCTCCAGACGATGGCAATATCCTCCCCCACGGGCTTT
>CAIYYI010000266.1 GCA_903930345.1 uncultured Verrucomicrobiota bacterium | reverse complement strand
TGGTGGAGACGGACGAGGACGCGATGATCTACGGGATTCCGCTGATCATCGGCGCCCGCAAGGGGTTTCCCAACCTGAACGAGTTCAGCGTGCAAACCTACGTGCAGGTGGAGCGTCGTCTGGTGTTCACCAATCTTTCCGCCCGCACCTACGTCACCAACCAGCAGTATGTGATCGGCATCTCCAATGTCTATGGTCTGGAATCCTGGAACTCCTACACCAACCGTTATCCCCGCCGCCTGGAGATGCGCGCGGGGATCGTGGCCAATGTGCAGATGCAGGATGAGAACAACTACCGGTTCTTCACCAACTACTATGTTCCGGTGGGGAGCAACATCCTGGGGAACAACTGGCCAGGGCTGCAATTCAAGGTGCCGGTGCAATCGGCCTATGTCACGCTGGAGAACGCGGCTTTCTTCAACACTCCCGCCCAGTTTCGGAACATCATGCCCAACCCCGGGTTTGACCTGGGGCCGGGCTATTCCATCCCGCATTGGACGCTCACGATCAGCAACCGGCTGCTCTATTACGTGGTGGATACGGATTTGGTTCCGCCCCGGGTGGTTGATTTTGTGAGCATTGATGATTTCACCAACTCCATTGATGTGAGCCAACAATTGATCAATGGCGGGACGGTCAATCCCTTTGGCACCAGCCCCAATGACGGGGACATGTGGGACACCAACCGCCTGCGCAATTCCACCTTGAACACGGATCCGACGATGGGCGTGTTTTATCAGATCGAGGCCAGCCTCGGGAAGCGCAACGTCAACTGGAACAATTACAGCGCGCAGATCGCCAACAAAACCTTCGGCATCGATATTTTCAGGGTGCGCATGGGCCTGACCCCGCTGTATGCCCAGGCGGGGACCATCTCCACCAATCAGCCCCGCCTGTTCCAGGCCCCTTTCTCGCCGATGCGCAAGTTTTACCATTACGCCAGTTGGCAGGTGAATGATCCGCTGGTCCACTATGTTTACCGTGATTACTACAGCAGCAATTACACCCAGCAGGTTTTTCCGGTGGTGGGCGGCATCACTCCCACGAACAGCAACATGGGGTTCACCAACGACAGCTATATGCCATGGGGCAGCCGGAAACCCGGGGTGGGCAATCTGCTGAACAACGTGGCTTTCAACCGTGCGCTGAAGGATCCCATGGTGCGGGGTTCCGATGACTGGGATTTTCCCTCCGACGAGATGCCTTCCATTGGCTGGCTGGGCAAAATCCACCGGGGTACCCCCTGGCAGAGCATTTACTTCAAGTCGGATGTGGTGGATTCGGATCTCTGGGAAAGCTGGGCCTATGATCGTCGCACGCACCCGACCAACGACTGGCGCCTGGCGGACATGTTCTTCACCGCGCCCCATCCAAATGCGCTGCGCGGGCAACTATCCGTCAACCAGACCAACCTGGCCGCGTGGTCAGCCGTGCTGAGCGGGGTGATGGTGCTCTCCAACAACGTGGCGGATGACCAGTTGACCATCAGCAATGAGCCTCCGCTGGTCGATATCACCGTGGAGCCGGCCTCCTGGCAGTTGCAGGCCTTGGTGGATGCGATCAATGGCGGCCGCACTAATCGGAACCAGTACCAGAACGCCTACCTGAATTCCGGTGTTTACACCAACATCAGCTCCTTGCTGGCCATTCCCGAGCTGACGGTCAGATCGCCGTTCCTCAACACCGCCACCGATGCCCAGATGCTTTACGGCTTGAATGATGCGGCCTATGAACGCATACCGCAGCAAATCCTCTCCCTGCTGAAAGTGGGGGAGGCGCGCTATGTCATCTATGCCTGGGGTCAATCCCTGCGTCCGGCACCGCGTTCAATCACGTTCGGGGCGGGGGCGCTCAACAAGCTTTGCACCAACTACGTGATCTCTGGCGAGGTGGCTACGCGCACGGTGATTCGGGTGGAAGGCAGGGCGTCAAATCCGCGCATCGTCACCGAGTCCTTTAACCTGTTGCCACCGGAGTGATGAGCATGCCAACGCTTACCCAACGTCAACCGGGCCGGGCTGTGTTAGGCGCAGGGACAACGCGATTTGGCCGGGCGGCAGAGATGCCGCCAGCTACGGCAGGCAAAGATGCCTGCCGCTACCGCGACGGATACGGACGTGCGTGGGCTGGTGTTCGTAGCGGCAGGCTTCCCAGCCTGCCGTATCGCCCGGCTTCCAGCCGGGAGTTCACTGTGGGCGGACGAGTTTATGGCGAAGGGGAAGATTTTGGCTGGGCGGCAGGGATGCTGCCAGCTACGGCAGGCAAAGATGCCTGCTGCTACCGCGACGGGTACGGACGTGCGTGGGCTGGTGTTCGTAGCGGCAGGCTTCCCAGCCTGCCGTACCGCCCGGCTTCCAGCCGGGAGTTCATTGTGGGCGGACGAGTTTATGGCGAAGGGGAAGATGTTGGCCGGGCGGCAAGGATGCCGCCAGTTACGGCAGGCAAAGATGCCTGCCGCTACCGCGACGGGTACGGACGTGCGTGGGCTGGTGTTCGTAGCGGCAGGCTTCCCAGCCTGCCGTATCGCCCGGCTTCCAGCCGGGAGTTCATTG
>CAIYYI010000265.1 GCA_903930345.1 uncultured Verrucomicrobiota bacterium | reverse complement strand
CCGATCAGGGGCTGCACGCCCATCTGCTTGGAGATGCTGATGATCTGCCGCAGTTCCTCAAGCTTCTCCACCACCATGATCACCTTGCGGCCCAGTTTGGTGCCCAGCAGCGCCATCTTGATGAATTCAGAGTCCTTGTAGCCATTGCAGATGATGAGGCTGCCCATCTGGCTTTGCAGGGCCAGTCCGGCGAAGAGTTCGGGCTTGCTACCCACCTCCAGCCCGAAATTGAAGGGTCGCCCCGCGTCCAAAATCTCCTCCACCACCTCGCGCAACTGGTTGACCTTGATCGGAAACACCCCCTGATATAGGCCCTGGTAATTGAACTCCTTGATGGAATTGCGAAAGGCGGCGTTGATCGACTCCACCCGGTGCCTCAGGATGTCCTGGAACCGGACCAGCAGCGGGAATTTCAGCCCGCGCGCCCGGGCCTCCTCCACGATATCCGTCAGGTCCACCCCGGCGCCGAGTTCCTGCAGCGGCGTGGCCACCACATGGCCGGCTTCGTTGATGTCGAAGTATTTCGCCCCCCAACGCTGCACGTTGTAGTGTTCCCGGGCATCCTGGATCGTCCAGGCATCCGATAGTGGCTTAACTTTGCTCATGTCAGCTTTTCAAACGTGCGCAATATAGGGCCGTGTGGAAATCATTTTCAATCATGCTTATCAATTATTTTTTTCACCCCAATCCCGCCTCAAATTCTTTGCCTGGAAAACCGGAATTAGCCCCGCTCGAAAAAGCGGCATCAAACCTGCTGCCCGTGGCAGCTTCGCGGGAATGAAAAAAGAAGTACCCATACTGGTACGATCAGCACCGTTCCACCGCTGCGCCGTGGTGGGAACTTGCCTTGGGGCCAAAATCTCGGCGCAGGCCGCTGAATGGGAGGACCTTGGTTTCATCACCTTTTTCGCCGGTGGCACTCTTGGATTGGTGCTGCTGGTCGCCACCACCCTGATCATTCTCAATCGCCTGGCAAAACAACCCCGCTCCACCCAGCACCACCATCACCGGCGCCGACGGCGATCGCGTGACTGAGTCCCGTCAGAGCCGTTCCCACCCGCTGGGGCCGCTGTCCAGCTCATGCCAGAATTCAATGCCGGCGTCATCCGCTTCCCAACAGAGAAAGACCTCGCGTCCACCACGCAAGGCGGGAAAGTCAATCAAACCCCGATTGAGATCCGTGACTTGGATGTCCCGGCGGGAAAATTCGCTGGAGATCTCCAGGAAAGCACTCACCAAGGTCAGCCAGGCCAGCACCGGCTCCCCTCCCAGATCGCGTCCCTCCGCCAACAGTTGATCGAGTCGCCGCCCATGCACCTCCACACGCTCCGCCTGGTGGCGCAGACGGGGCAGCCAGGCACGGATGAGCGGCAGCAGGGCATTGGCCTCCTCAACCGTGTAGTGCTTGGAATACCGTTGCGTCACAGCCGGGTTAAGGTTTGCCTGGCACCCGCTCCAGTTTTTGTTTCACTGCGTCGCCGGGTTCCAGCTCCAATGCTTTCCGCCAGGCTTCCACCGCCTTGTCCCACTCGTGCAAAGCCGCATGGATATCCCCCAAATGATCGTACAGCGTGCTATCCGGATCCGTGGTGAACTTCAAAGCCCGCTGCTGATGCTCCAGCGCCTGGCGATCCTTCTTGAGCTGGTGGTACACCCAGGCCAGGCTGTCCCAATAGGCCCCGTTCTTGGGCTCCAGCTCAATCGCCCGCGCCAAAAGCTGGCGCGCACGCTCCAGATTGCGCCCCTGCTCCGCCCACATGTAGCCCAGGTAATTCATCGCCTCGGAATAATCCGGGTCAATTTCCAGGGCCTGCTCAAAATACTTTTCCGCCTCCGCAAAATGCTTCAACCGCTCCTGGCAGGCCCCCAACTGGAACAGGAAAGGCGCATCCCAGCGGTTCGTCTCCGTCGCCCGGGCAATGACCTCCGCCGCAGTGAAATACTTGAGCGCCTGCGGGTAATCCTTGCGCCGGGTGTGGGCCAGCGCGCAATAATATTCCATGGCGAATTTACGGTGGGAAAAACGCTGGCGCGCCCGGTCCAGGATCTCCAGGGCCGCCTCTGGATGATTGGCGTTCAGATGGGCACCCGCAGTATCGTAGTAGCCCTGCTCGAAATCGGGGTTCAGGAGCACGGTTTTTGACAAATATTCCGCCGCTTTGACGTAATCCTTCTGATCAAAGGCCAGGCTGCCCAAGTAATAGTAAGGCAGTGGATTGGTGGGATGATCTCGTACGATCGCTTCCCATTGCTGCGCCGCCTTGCCGGGATCCTTGTCCTGCAAATATAAACCAGCCAGCTTCTCTCGTAGCGAAGCTCGCAAGGGCGGATTGTCGGCGGCTGCGGAGACCAGATCCGTGTACACCTCCACCGCCCGGGGCAGTTCCCCCAGCACCACCCAGGCATCGGCCATTTTCATTTTGTGCACCGGATTGGCTGGTTTGAGGGTCTGCAATTGCTCCAGCAGCGTGCGAAAACGGGCTTTGGTCTGGGGGATATCAGCCGGGAACTGGCGCAGATAGCGCGCGTAAAGCTCAGCTAGGTCAGCCTTGAATGGTGCCTCAGTGCCGGGCACCTGGGCGGCGCGATCCAGTATCTTCAGGGCTTCCTTTGGCCGCCCGGTTTGCAGGTGGATCGCAAAGAGGCTTTGGTAACCGGGAATGACCTCGGGTAACCGGGTCACCATGGTTTGAAAAGCGGCGACCGCCTCGTTGGTGCGACCGACTTGAAGCAGCGTCCAACCCTGACGCGCATAGACCCAACCGGAGGCGTTCGGCACCGACGCCGCATGCTGCAGCAATTCCAACGCCCGGGCATAATCCTTCTGCTGAGCCAAAGACCGCGTCAATTCCAGCACCAGCGGTTCGTTCGCTGGATCCTTTCGGGCGGAAGCCAAGTAGTTAGTCAGAGCTTCCTGGTTTTCCTCGCGCAACTCGGCACTCAGGCCAGCCGCAAAACGAGCATAGGCCTCCGCCCTGTCTTCCATGGCCGGAGACAGGTTGGTGGTGCCTATGCCATTCTCCCGTGGAAAAGGTGGATTGACCACCTCTTGCCCTGGGGCGGGGCCTGAGCCTGCCTTCCGGTTCGTTGCGCAGGCGGAGAGCAGGCACAACGGCAGGACCAGAAACAGCAGCTTCCAATGTTTGATTTCAGGCAGCATGCCGGCAACAGAATGAATAACACGGATATTGACAGGGGAATACCCTGCCAATATCCGTTTCCATCACGCGGCTAAAGTCAGCGCGAACGCCGGAGCCTTTATTTCTGCCAGGTGCGCTTCTTATGGCGGTTAGCGCGCAGCTTCTTGCGCCGTTTATGCTTGTTGATCTTGGCTTTCCGACGTTTTTTGAGTGATCCCATAGTTGTCTGATGCTCTTAGTACACCACTTTGTTGAGTGGATATTCAATGATGCCCTCGGCCCCAGCCTGTTTGAGCTGGGGAATCAATTCCCGGACGACGTGCTCATCAATCACCGTCTCCACCGCCACCCACCCGGGCAGGCTGAGGCTGGAGATCGTTGGATTGCGCAGGGCGGGCAATTCCTTGAGTAGAGAAGCGAGATTCTTCTGCTCAATGTTCATCTTCAGGCCCACCTTCGTCTCGGCCTCCAATGCCCCTTTTAGCAGCAGCGCAATGGTTTCTATCTTGCGCCGCTTCTCGGCATTATTCCACGCCGTGTGGTTGGCAATGAGCCGCGGGGTGGATACCAACAGGGTGTCCACAATCCGCAGTTTGTTGGCCCGCAGTGAAGAACCGGTCTCCGTCAACTCCACGATGGCATCCACCAGTTCGTGGGCTTTGACTTCGGTCGCTCCCCAGGAAAATTCAACCTCGGCTTTGACGCCGTGTTTCTTGAAATACTTCTTTGTGATGTTGACCACCTCGGTGGCCACCCGCTTGCCTTGCAGATCATTGACCGTCTTGACGGGCGAATCCTCCGGCACACACAACACCCACCGCGCCGGTTGCCGCGTCGCCTTGCTGAACAGAAATTCCCCCACCTCATGGACTTCCGACCCGTTTTCCTTGATCCAATCGAAACCGGTTATCCCGCAATCCAGATAGCCATGCTCCACGTAGCGGCTGATTTCCTGGGCGCGAATCAGACGGATTTCCAGCTCCTCATCATCCACATACGGCACGTACGAACGGCTGCTCACCGAGATGTTCCATCCGGCTTTGGCCATTTTTTCCACCGTGGCTTCCTGCAGACTGCCTTTGGGCAGGCCGAAGCGCAATTTGGCTGTATTCTTGCTCATGACTGACGCGAACCACCCGCCTGGGGGCAGCCCGCAGAAACACTTTGGCCCACGCATTTACGCGCGCCACGCGATTCATTTGCCACGTCCGCGAGGGCAAAGCCACTCTTTTCTTTAATTTTTTGCATCCCCTGGCTTCACGGACCCGCCACCGTTTGCCGCCCCCGCACGATCACCTGCCCCCGGGCCAGCGCCGCCACGCACTCAGGATAAAGCTGCCATTCCGCCGCCTGGATACGCTGGTGCAGCGTGTCTGCGGTGTCCCCGTCCAGCACCGGCACGGTCTGCTGGGCAATGATCGGGCCGGTGTCCACCCCCTGATCCACAAAATGAACCGTGCAGCCGGTGACCTTCACGCCATACTCCAACGCCTGTCGCCAGGCCGCCAGGCCGGGAAAGGAGGGCAACAGGGATGGGTGAATATTGATGACGCGCCCCGCAAACGCCTGCAGGAAGCCGCCTTTGAGGATGCGCATGAAACCCGCCAGAATGACCAGATCCACCCCCGCCTCCTGCAATGCCCCGGCGTAAGCCTGTTCCGCCGCCTCATCCAGCTTGGTGCGGTACTTGCCGGGGGCCAGAAACGTCTGGGGAATGCCCCGGGTCTGCGCCTGGCTCAAAATGCCCGCGTCGGGCACGTCGCTGATCACCAGCCCCACCTGGGCGGGAATGCGGCCGGCCGCACACGCTTCGGCAATCGCCACGAAGTTGGAACCTTTGCCGGAGCCCAGCACCCCCAGGCGGAATGGACGGTCGTTACGCATGCGTCAGTTCATACCTTGGCCCGCTTCCCCAGCGCAAGCTTGTTCCGGAAGGAGCTATCCACCCGGGCACAAAAAACCCGGTGCAGATCCAAGGATCCACCGGGTGGAAAGACCATCGGGAGATGAACCGGGCGACTCAGGAAGCCAGGTTCTTGTTCACCTCATCCCAATCGATGAAATTGAAGAATTCATCAATGTAGGCTCCGCGCGCCGTGAAAAAGTCGGCGTAGTAGGCGTGTTCGTACACATCCAGGCCCAGAATCGGCTTCACGCCCCAGACCGGGAATGTGTTCTGCGCATCGCCCAGGTAGTTGAACAGTGAACCCGTTTTGGCATCGTATCCGGTCCACACCCAGCCGCGCGCGGCAATGCCGGTGGCCTTGAGATCCTTCTTGAAAGCCTCAAAACTGCCAAAGCTCTGGTTGATCAGTTCCCCCACCTGGCCCGTCGGCACACCGCCTTTTCCGCCCAGATTCAGGAAGTAGATTTCATGGTTGATGATGCCCCCCACCGCAAACGTGTAGTCCACCTTCCGGGAACGGATCTCGCTGTAAATCTGGTTGGCATGCGCGGGGTTGGCGGGATCAAGGGTGGTCGCCAGCGTTTCCAGCTCCTTGAGGATCGCGTTGGTTTTGTTGACGTAACCAGTGTAGAGCTTCAGGTGCTCCTCGTGTGTTTTATCCGAGATTTTTCCCGTCTTGCCCTTGACCTTGGCGAGCAGGATCTCCTGTTTGTTCGGGTACTGATAAGCCATAAGTTTAGTTATTGTTATTTATTTCTTTAATCAATGGAGTTCGGCGCAAACCACCGCTTCCCGCATCATTCACGAATCACTTGCCTTTCACTATAATCCGGGTTTGCTTTGGCGCAAGTGGCGGATGCCATTCCGTCAAACAATTCCGGTCAAATAATTCCGGTTGCGTTTTGAGCCCGTTGCGGTTACAAGTGATTCGTTAGGCTGGGCTTCAGCCATCCTCATCGTGGAGCGGTGGTTGCTGATACAGCAAGCTGTATGTAATCTAAATACCGAGCTTATGCCTTATTCAGCGGAGATCAGTCGCGCCAATCCCAGTTGTTTCATCTTTCTCGTTGACCAATCGGGGTCCATGGTCGAGCCCATTTCCGGCAGCGATGGCACCAAGCGGAAATGCGACAGCGTGGCCGATGCCATCAACCGCCTGCTCCACAACCTGATCATCAAATGCGCCCGGGGCGAAGGGGTGCGGAATTTCTACGAGGTCGCCGTCATCGGTTACGGGGCCACCGTGGCCCCCGCCTTCAGCGGTCCCCTGGCCGGACGCGATCTGGTGCTCCTGAGCGAAGTTGCCAGCTCCCCGGCCCGCGTCGAGGAACGCATCCGCAAAGTGAGCGATGGTGCGGGGGGCGTCATTGACCAGAAGGTGAAGTTCCCGGTCTGGTTTGAGCCCATCGCCAAAGGGATCACCCCCATGGGTGGCGCCCTCTCCCTCGCCAATAAGCTGCTGACGGAATGGACCGTCAAGCGCAAGGCCTCCTTCCCGCCCATTGTCATCAATATCAGCGACGGAGAAGCCACGGACTCCGGACCGGTGCCCCAGGCTGAGGCGCTGTGCAACCTTGCCACCGAGGATGGCAACGCGCTCCTGTTCAACTGTCACATCTCCAGCAAGCCGCTGCCACCCGTCATTTTCCCGGACTCGGATGCGGATTTGCCGGATGATTTCGCCAAGACGCTTTTCGCCGTCTCCAGTCCCCTGCCCCCGAGTCTGCGGGAGCTGGCTCGGGCGGAGAACTTCAACCTCGGTCCTGAGGCACGGGGTTTCGCCTTCAACGCCGACTTGGTGGAGCTGATTCGGTTCCTCGATATCGGCACCCGGTCCAGCAACCTGCGCTAACCCCCTGCCCAAGCAAGCTGTGGAGCCGTTCATCCAAGCCTTCAAGCTGCCCAAAAAAGGCAACAGCCTTGAGGAATACGAGGACGCTTTGGAATTTGCACTGGAGCAAAACCGCTTCGCCATCGCGGATGGTGCCACGGAATCCTCCTACTCGGATCGCTGGGCCCGCAGCCTCGTCAAACAGTATATCCTCGATCCCCCCTTTGGCATCCCCCCCTCTGAGGACGCCTTGCAGCTCTGGCTCCTGCCGCAGCAGGAGGAGTGGCGGGCCGGGATCAACTGGGAGACGCTCCCCTGGTTTGCGGAGGAAAAGGCGAAGTCCGGCGCGTTTGCGGCATTCCTCGGCCTGGAGTTTGCCTCCGCCGGCACCTTGTGGCAGCGCATCCTCGCCAAGGCCATGCCCGGCGAGGAATTGGTCTGGAATGCGTTTGCCGTGGGCGATTGCTGCCTGTTCCAGGTGCGCCGGGACGATCTGCTCGTGGCGTTTCCGCTGGACAAGTCCGAGCAGTTCAGCAGCCGCCCGTTCCTGCTCGCCAGCAATCCCATCAACAACCAGTCCGCGTTGAAAGAAATGAAACACCTGGATGGCCACTGCCGTCCGGGCGACCGTTTTTTTCTGGCCTCGGACGCGCTGGCCAAGTGGATGCTGGCGCAAACCGAGGCAGGCACACCGCCGTGGACGACCCTGGAAGCCTTGCAAACCGAAGAGGAATTCACCACCTTGGTGGATGGACTGCGGGCCAGCGGCGCCCTGCGTAATGATGACACAACCCTGGCGGTCCTGCGCTGGCAATGATCACCGGGCGCGCCCAACCACACTTTTGACATGAATTGGCCCAATCACACCGATTACCAGGACTCGATTCAAAACCCGGCCCAGTCCTTCATGGAGGAGGAGCTGAAGGCCTCGGAGGT
This sequence comes from uncultured Verrucomicrobiota bacterium, assembly GCA_903930345.1. Lineage (GTDB taxonomy): Bacteria > Verrucomicrobiota > Verrucomicrobiia > Limisphaerales > CAIYYI01 > CAIYYI01. Next base: position 4,936 of record CAIYYI010000265.1, on the reverse strand, counting down.
GGCGAACGACATGTTGGGCATGCCCAAGGTGATGTCTGGCAATTTCGCCAGCGTGTACGAGATCACCTCGGCGGCGGGCAAGCGCTACGCCATCCGCTGTTTTGTTCGCCAGGTCTCCAACCAGCAGGTGCGCTACAATCTGCTCACCCGCCACCTCCAGTCCATCTCGCTGGAGCATCTGGTCGGTTTTGAATTCATCCTGCGCGGCATCCGCGTCCGCAACGAGTGGTACCCCATTGTCAAAATGGACTGGGTGGTGGGCACGCCGATGCATGTGTACGTGGAAGAACACGTGGGGGAACCGGAAACCATGCTCCGCCTGGCGGAACAGTGGCAGGAGATGGTGAAGGGTTTGCGGGATAACCAGATTGCGCACGGGGATTTGCAGCACGGCAACGTCATGTGCATGCCGGATGGAAAATTCCGTCTGGTGGATTATGATGGCATGTACGTGCCGAGCTTCGGCCAGGGTCGCAGCCCGGAATTGGGCCATGCCAACTTCCAGCACCCCCGCCGCACGCCGGACTACTACGATGGCAACCTCGACAACTTTGCCGCCCTGGTGGGCTACACGAGCTTCCTGGCCCTCGCCCGGGAGCCTGCCCTGTGGCAGGATTTCCACACCGGTGACAACCTGATTTTTCTCTCCAACGACTTCAAGGATCCCCGGCAATCCAAAGTCTTCCAGCGCCTCAGGAAAAACCCGGATGACCGGGTGCAAAAGCTGGCCGCCGTGCTGGAGCGGGCCTGCATCTGGCCGATTGCCCAAGTGCCCTCCTTCGAGGTGACGATGGCCGCCCTGGCCAGCGGCACCCTGCCGGAGCCCACCCCGCTGCAGGCTGTTTCCAACGCCGCCCCCGAATGGCTCACCGCCACCACTGAATACGAGGGGCCCCGGGGCACCCGCATTTCCCCAACGCCCTCGGATGGCACCGCGCCCGTCCCCAAGCCGGCCACCCGGCCAGCCCCCCGGGATCACAGTTCCACCGTCACCGAGGGGAAAAGCGATCCCCTGCACCTCTCCACCGGTGCCAATGCCGGTGCCAGATTGCCGGTCAGCCTCCCGGATGAACCGCCCGCCTTCAATCTGTTTGCGTGGGTGGCCGTGGGGCTCGCCTTGCTCTGCTTCATACCCAAGCTCAATCTGTTCGGTCTGACCGCCATCATTTGCGGTTTGTTCGGGTGGTTTCGCGCCCCCAACCATGCCAAAGATATCAGCCGCTGGGCTGCGCTGGGGGGCATGATCTTGGGTGGCGCACTCTTCATGATGGGTTTGTTGAAAGTATTGAAGTAAACACCCCCCTGCCCTTTGGCAATCGGGTTGGGCAACTTTTCCGGCATCAACCCGGCCCGGGGATATGCTGAGGGTGAATCCCGCCGGAATTTTTGGTGCTGCTGACGGTGCTGCAACGCTTCGTGGCCTGTGTCAACCGGTGCGGTTACTTGGCACCCCAGATGAAATGAGTTGGCGTTCAGGGTGTCCTTGGGGCATACACGAAATGCTTGGTTGGACGGTATTGGCGTGAAGCCGACATTCGCTGGCGGAGTAAATTGACCCACAAGGAGAAAAATGGTCGGGGCGGTGAGATTTGAACTCACGACCTTCTGAACCCCATGCGGATGTGTTATCTCTATATTTCAGGCTTTTATTGATATTTATCCCTATTTTATGGCTTGTGTTGGTGGTTGTGTTGGTTTATCTCCTTGCAGATGGTGTAGCTGATGCAATATGATGCTGTGTGTTGCACGAGAAGAGTATGCCGCGATTAATCACCAATGAAAAAGGAAAACCATGCCGCTAGAGTTTAGAAAACAACGGGACGGATCTCTCCGCAATGTCTGGTTCGGGAGGTTCGAAATCAATGGGAAACGGTTCTGCTATAACCTCGGCATCAAGATCGCTGGCCAGCGGCCTGCCTCGGGCTCGATTAAGGATGAGGGGGATGGGGCCTTCGAGCGCTCACGGGCTGCCGCCCAGGCGAAATTGGACACCATTGTCGAGGAGGCGCGCAGCCGGAGCAGCGCGGCGGGACTGGTCGAAAAGATTTATGAAATCCGGACGGGGGAAGCCATCCGGTCGGTCAAGATCGAGGATCTGGCCGAGGAATGGGACAAGATTCCCAGGCACCGGAAACCTACCGAGAAGTATGCCGGCGAATGCCGCTCCGGATTGATGCGGTTCGCTGCCTTCGTGCGCCATGTGTTTCCCAAGGCCGAGGATCTGGCTCAGGTCACGCGGACGGTCGCCCGCTCTTTCATGGAGGCGGAGGAAAAACGCGGGGTCACGGGCAGGACTTGGAACGGTACGCTGCACTTGCTGCGGTCAACATGCAGTGCGCTGATGCCAGCGGGTGCCATCAATCCGTTCTCGGACACGCCGACCAAGGAGACGGATACGATGTTCCGCAAGCCGTTCTCGCCGGAGGAACTGAAGGCGATCGTGGAAACGGCGCGGGATGATGATTTCATCCGCCCCATCATCGTGACCGGCATTTGCACCGCCATGCGCCGCGGGGACTGCTGCCTGCTCAAGTGGAAGGACGTGGATCTGGGGCGGCAGTTCATCACTGTGAAAACCGCCAAGACGGGCCAGACGGTGAGCATTCCGATTTTCCCCATGCTGCGGGATGAACTGCTGAAGGCGAAGGCTGATGACAGTGGACTGAGGGCGGAGGACGGAGGCCAGGGATATGTGTTTCCGGGGCAGGCGCGGATGTATCTGGAAAATTCGGGCGGGATCACTTGGCGCGCCAAAAAGATCCTGGCGGTGGCTCTGGGCGGCGGGGACCATGCCGGCGAAGAAGCGGCGCTGCCGGAAGTGGCGGATGAGGAGGCTCGGCGGCGGGGTCTGGAATACATCGGCAAGCTGGGCAACGCGGAAAAGCGGGAGCGAATGAAACAGGTGTTCGAGCTATACATGGACGGAAAGACGACCAAGGAGCTGGTGGCGGTCGCCGGGGTGAGCAAGGGTAGCACGTCGCACTATCTGAACGAGGTGGAGATGGCCATTGGGTGCCGGGTGGTTCGGGGCCGTCCGGCTGGTGGCAGTCTGGCCGCCCTGCTGCGTAATGACTCGGATTTGCTGCGGGCGGAGCGGGAAGGCGGTAAGCGGCGGGCCAGCGTGCGGGATTTCCACAGTTTCCGGGTGACCTGGGTGACGCTGGCGCTGACGGCGGGGGTGCCGCTGGAACTGGTGCAAAAGGTGACGGGGCACAAGACCACGGACATCGTTCTGAAGCATTACTTTCAACCGGGGCGGGAGGCCTTTCGCCAGGCGCTCAATGCGGCCATGCCCAAGCTGTTGACCAACGGGGTCCTAGCGGACGGCCACCAATCCCCCAAGGATGAGGCGCTGGAGATTGTCGGGCGTTTGAAGGGAGCAAAGGCGGACAAGGCGCGGCTGTTGGAACTGCTGGGGAAGTTCGGTTGATGGTTGCGGCCGGCGTCGATGGGTGTGAGGTCCACATCCACGAAGACGTTGGCGTTTTACATGCGCGTGCGAAGTGGCCGCTCGGCCTGAATGGAGCGAGGCTACGCATGGGGACTGGGACCGGTATGGCGGTGCTTCAGCGGTGGGGGACGTTTCCCGAGGGAGCGGTGGGTGGCCATTTTTGAGTCGCTTTGGGGGGCCGGTTGGGCGTAGTTTGATCCCATGAAGCCTCTGATGCACCGTGTATGGCCGCCGCGTGGTGGCAAGACCGTGGTGGTCTGTCGGCCTTGGCCGCCCCTGAAAGGGGAACACCAAGGCCGATTGGAATCAAAATGGGAAAGGGTGGAATGATCGGGAACAACAAAACTCGATGGACTGGACCCCTAAAATCCCCTTTGACATGCAAGCGCCACAATCACAACTGGCAAGCTGATGAGCGATGAAAACCAAATGGCATTTCTACGGTATGATCCCTGTATGGACAAATATGAATAGCATAGATATGGTTTATGTTCTTTCAATCTGTCTATTCTTAGGAATAGACGGTGTAAATGTGACGTACGCTGGAACAAATAATCAAACGACAGTGCAGTTTCAGGATGACACAATATCTGGAATGGTATCTACCCAAGCATCCAACATATCATATAAGACTGAACCTATCGAATGGATAATAGGCGAATGGAAATGTGAAAATGTACTTAGGTATGGATTATCTTCACCAATTCTGGAAAAGATTGAAAGCTTTTGTGTTTTCCCATTCACTGACTTCAGAAAGCCACCTTTCGATAAAGGGACTTTTATTGCTGCTGAGTTTAGAACAAGAAATAAGCATAATACTCTAATAATTGCAGATGATTCTCTGCCGGTACAAATGTTTCCAGGGAAAATCCAAGCAGGTGTTGGGATGGTGTGGCTCTTCAAATATACTCATGGCAGGAGTGAAAGTAAACACTGGCTTAAATTAGAACTAAAAACAGAGGAAGACTACCATTACGTGTTGCTATTCTCGAAAAAGAGTGACAATCCAGGTAAACCTCTAAATAAAGAATTCCTGTTTTACAATACTCCCTCACTGGATATTGATGAAGCTGGTAAATATGAAAGGCAATATCAGCTCCAGTTAATCCAACAAAACAAATAAAGTAATAGGAGTGGTTCACTAAAGTGATACTCCGGCGCAACACTACGCAAAGCGGCGATGGCACCATCACGGTCAGCACCAACTTAAATGGCCGCCAGACCGGGTACTCTGCGACCCATGGAGTTGAGTTGCTGGAAGCCGTGCTCTACGGTTACGACGAGGAGCAGCGGCTGCGCTGGGTGACCAATCTCCTCACCAAAGCCGGGACGGCTCACCGGGAGGTTCGCCCCACCGGGTTTGGGGTATGGCGGAACGCGCGGTGCTGGGCACGCCTCTCGGGCAGGCTGAAGCCTGTACTACAAACGGGGAAACTGACGGCTCACCGGGATCCCGCGGCTGCGGGACCCACCGGGTTTGGGTTT
>CAIYYI010000264.1 GCA_903930345.1 uncultured Verrucomicrobiota bacterium | reverse complement strand
GGCTGTCCCCCGGATGGGTGTCGAGCAGGAAACCATCACTGCCGCCAGGCTTGATCTTGTCCAGGATCCGGGCGCTGACACCGGGCACGGGACGCACCCAGACCTCAATGGTTCCACCGTTGGGAAAAGAAAATCGCGCATCGTTGGAAACGGTGAGGTAACCGCCAGCGAAACGGGCGGAGGAGATGCCGCCGACGTTGGTCAAAGCCACGGGACCAACCGCCGTAAAGGGCAAGACCGCATGGTTGGTGAGCCCCCCATCCTGACGGCTGAATATCCATTCCGCCGCGAGCCCAGACAGGGCCGATTTTGCATTCGGATGAGTGCGAGACTGGTTGGTGATTTCGAGGGTGGTGAGGGCACGGTGGTAAAGGCGTATGGCCGCGATATCGCCTTGGAAACGACCGCCCCCAGCTTGATCCGCCCCGATATGCAGCGGGTGGGTGTTGGCAGGCAACTGCGCCAGTCCCAAAAGGGCAGAAATGAGGAACACCCCAGCACCCAGAACGGCGGCCGGATGACGGGTCACACCTGAAAAAATGTGTTTGGCCATAAAATCACGCATAGATCCAATAGAATAAAAGCAGAACAGGCAGAAGCTAGTCCCCGACACGGGTCCACTGCCGAGGATTTTCCGCACCGCAACGGAGACAGATTGCGGCTGGTTTCCACGGTAATAATCACTTCATTCGTTGGCCCTTGTGGGGGCTTATCTAGCAACTTCATCACTTTAACTCAAGTAATTTTAACGATATTATTATGGATGCCAGGTGGCTGGGAGCAGAAGCAAACCGGTGATGAAAATGCCGGGCGGGCGCTCCTACTGCAGTGAGCTTGCGCATGACAATCTGGCGGGGGTGGCGACCAAGGTTAAGGAGAAGGGATGCCATCGTCCCGGATGGCTCTTTTTGGCTCTTTTTGGCTCTTTTTGGCACCTTTTGGCACCCTGTTTTGCGGCGGCGCATGGAAAATGGCAGATAAGCTGGAAGATCGGAGTTGGAAGACGCGGAACGCGGAGCTCGGAACTGGGGACGAAGCCACTTCCGAATGCGGATTGTGGATTTCGGATTGTGTATTGCTATCTGCATGGGCCACTTACGAATTAGAAACTCGGAACCGACGGCTCGGCAGAAGCCTCGCCCCACCGGGTTTGGGGTTTTCGCTCGTTTGTTTTGTTGGGTGGCGGTTTGGATGATCGGATGGCTTGGGGAAATACGATTCCGGGATGTATGTGAACTGACGAATGAAAGGACATCCGATGACGAGGGAATGGCCGACGGGGGGTGGGCAGAGGGCGGCGGCCGGAGCGAGATCGCCCGCAAAATCACCGGCTGGCATTGATAATGTATTCATAAGTGAGATACATTATCCAATATCCTGCCGCATGGCAAGCCGGTTTGGTGTACTTTTGTTGTATGATACAATAATCAATGACGAGCACCAACTATTCCCTCCAATCATCGTGCGGCATGATTCGACGCATGAACTCGTCAAACAGGGGCACTGTAAAAGCGGTATCCCCGTAATTTGGACTCCAGATCATGCCTTTTGAAATCAACTTATTCCGCGTCATCGCAAGATCCGTCACGTCACGATTCAGTTTTTCAGCAATGTCGCCAGAACGGTGCGGACCGGAGCCAAGTTCAGCCATGGCCCGCAAATATCTTTTCTCCAATGGGGTCAGTCGATCAAAGCGAACGCGAAAAAAGCTTTCATCAAGTGCCGCAATGGCTGAGGCGGATGCCAGGTCAACATCGTACAAAGTGATGGGCGATCTTGAGGCCGTGTCCCAGGCGTGCTTGCCCCATTCCTGCAGGAAGTAAGGATAGCCGTGCGTTTTCTTTACGATGCATTCCAAAGCATCCGCATTCACCTGCACGCCCTCCGCTTCCGCAGGCTTGGCAATGGCCGTGCGGGCCGCCGATGGGGGAAGCGGGCCAATCTCAGGAAAATCGAAGAGGCGTTCAGCATAGGATTTCGCCCGTCCCATCCGCCCCCTCAACTGGGGCAGCCCCGCGCCGACCATCACCACCGGCAAACGCCGCTGGGCCGCGCGATGCAGGGCGGTGATAAGCGCAGCCAATTCTTCTTCTTCAACGTATTGCAACTCATCAATGAACATCGCCAGTGCTGTGTCGGCTTTCTGCGCGGCTGCGCCAGAGGCTTCCAACAACGCCTGCAAATCATGCTCCAAATCGCCGTTATCGGCCAAGCCTGGCTCGGGCTCAAAGTCAAAGCCCACCTCGATGTCCTGATACTTCAATTTGAGCGCCTTGGCAAAACCGGCCAAACCACGCAGCGCCCGCTGCGCAAGATCCTTCGCTTTTTCATTCCGCGACAACCTCAACAGTGCCTGGCGCAACTGGGGTGCCAGAATGGCAGGCAGCGAACGACTCTCAGGTGCCTCAACACGCAAAGTATGTATCCCCCCCGCTTCGGCATCCTCCCGCATGCGGTCAAGCAGTACCGTCTTGCCAACACCCCGCAAACCAACCATCAAAATACTCTTCGCCGGTCGTCCAAGCCGCGTTCGTTCCAGTGCGATACGCACCGTCTCCCGCAATTCATCCCGGCCAGCCAACTCAGGTGGGGGAGTGCCAGCCCCCGGAGCAAATGGGTTTCTTACTGGATCCATACCGACAATTTATACCAAGTTTATTCAGTTTACAATATTTTTTTAAACTCGATAAACTCAACCAAATCAACGGAGCCCGTCTGGTCCATTCGTCACCCCGACGCGATAGAATTTGCTCCCGAACGAAACGTCTGGATCGCTCAGGGTCATCACCCCACCGGTGCTGGTTTGGGAGCAGATGAAGCTCCAGCCGGGCTGTTGGATGTTGGTCTTGGCCAGGAGGGTGTAGAGGTAGCCTGCTTCAGATGGAAACTGCCACGTCTGACCGGGAAACTGACTGAGTCCTGGTTCTGCGGGAGCCAGTTGCAAATCGAAATCCAGACGGGCCACCTGGCTGGTGGTCACGCCAAAGGCGTTGCTGACCACCACCGAGTAGTTCCCCATGTCCGACAGGCTCAGGCCGGTCAGCACCAGGTTGGGAATATGCGTCCCGGATACCTTGCCGCCCTCCTCCAGTGGCATACCCTCCTTCAACCACTGGTAGGTGAGCGGTGATTTGCCGTTGGCCCGGACGGAGAAAATCGAGTCCTGACCGACGCGGCCCAACCGGGCGCGCGGGGAGTAGGAGACTGACGGCGCATTGGTCAACCCGGACGGCCAGGTGAGCACCTCGATCACGTTGCTCGATTTGGGCAAATAGATGCGGTCGCCATCCACATAGACCCAGGGGGCCAGATTTACCGATACAGAACCCATGTTCCAACCCGCCACCCGCAACAGATGGGCGGGATCACGGCCATCCAAAATGTCGAAATAGGGCTCCTGGCCACAAGCCAGAATCCAAGGCCCAACACATTTGACCATCTGAGCCTTATAATAGTACGAACTCATCCCGGGTATGATTTGCCAGTTTCCCAGAGGTTCGGCCTGCTCCATGCGAGTCAGATCAAACAAGGCCACCCCGTTGGTGCCATCGGCAGAGACTGCGTGATTTCCGACAAAATCCAATTGCCCGGATAGGAGGCTATGCCCCAAGGACCGAGACTCAGTCACCCGGTCCAACCGGAACACCTCAAATCCCAAAGTTTGAAAGTTCACAACGACGAAATTATCCAGCAGATCTATATCCCACAGCCGGTCCTGGAAGTTGGTATGGTACGCCATAAGGACCGGCGTTTGCGGGTTGCCAAGGTCAAAAACTCGCAGGCT
>CAIYYI010000263.1 GCA_903930345.1 uncultured Verrucomicrobiota bacterium | reverse complement strand
GGGGAATACCTGGATTTTCACCCGCACCTCCATGCCCTGGTGGCCGACGGGCTGTTTTTACGCAATGGCGAGTTTCATGTGCTGCCGCCGATCCCGCTCCAACCACTGGAGAAACTGTTCCAAGCCCGCGTGCTGGAATGGTTGGCGGGGCTGAAACTGCTGCCCCCGGAACGGGCCAATACCCTGCGAAGCTGGAAACACACCGGGTTCAATATTCACGCCGGGGAACAGGTGGTGCCAGAAAACCTGGCGGATTTGGAGCGCCTGGCCCAATACCTCTTGCGCAACCCCTTCTCGGTGGAAAAGATGACCATGGAAGCCCCAGCGGACATGATTATCTATCGCTCGAAGATGAATCCCAAGATCAGCCGCAATTTTGAGGTGTTTACCGCCCCTGACTTCCTGGCGGCCATCACCAACCATATCCCCGACAAAGGCAACCAAATGGTCCGGTATTATGGCTGGTACAGCAATAAAATGCGGGGCGTGCGGGGGCACCAAAATCAAAATGCCACCGACAACCAACCTGTGGCAGCCTGTCCCACCCGCCAGATCATCCAGATTCCCCCGCCTCCGGCAAAGCGCCTGCCCTCCAAGAGGTGGCGCGATTTGATCCTGAAAGTTTGGCACGCCGATCCTTTGCGTTGCCCGGTGTGTCAAAACACCATGCGGATGATCGCCGTGATTGACCAACCGGAAGTGATTGTGAGAATCCTCAGGCACTTGGGGCTATGGTCTGGCCCGGCACCGCCAATGGCGGCAGCGCGCCCGCTGCCTGGACCTTGGATCCGTGAACCGTTTGACGATATGGATCCGATGCCCGACTACGAGAACGTCCTCACGGACTGAAGCGGAAGAGACCCTAAGATTCAATATGCAACCGATTTTCCATGAGCCGGTTATGCAATAGTACGCCCTACGCGCACCCGGTTTGTCCGCGAATCTTCCAAATACGACTGGTTCGCCGTCTGAAACGGGGGAAAACTGGGTTTGAATTCGTGGCTTGACGTTCGGTCAGGTGGAGGAACTGGGTCGCCACGAGGAAAATAGGCCAAAAAGCAATGCTCCCTAACCGCTCGGCGGCAATTTCGCACATTTGAGAGCAAAACCAACGAAACCAAATTCTTATCAGTAGTTTACGCGAAAGCCTGAGCGGCGATGCGCAGGTCTTCGACGAACACGGCAAGAGGTTTGTGGACTCCCCGGTCCGTGCGATAGCCAGCGGCGATGCATAGTGGCTTCGGTCCGGGCGATAGGACCTTGAACTGGGCGCGGTTGCGGAAGAGTAGCGCGGTGCGAGCTGTAACGACGGCTACGCCCAGGCCGGATTCCACGGCAGTCATGAGGCTCTCTGCACCGTCGTATTCACCGGCGATTTTTGGGCGGTGCCGGAGTTCGTTCAGCCAGCCGGTGACGATCTTCCAATACTCCGGATAATCGCGCTGGCAAAAGGCGAGCAGAGATTCGCGCGCCATTTGATCGGGCGTGATGCGCTGCCGGTTCGCGAATGGATGCTTTCGCTTTACGGCCAGCTTCCAAGTCGTGCGCACAAGGGGTGTCCATGTCAAGCCGCGTGTCTTGGTATCGCTCGCGACGGTGAGGATGATATCGAGCTTGTTGCTTTCGAGTTCAGCCAACATCTCGCCGGTGGAGAGATCGAACAACTCCACCTTCGCATCGGGGTGCGCCTGGGTGAAGTTCTCCACCGCCACGGACAGAATTCCGCTGGCCAGCGAGGGGGCGTATCCGACCCGCAAGCGCACGCCTCGACCCGCGCCGCGGACTCGCTCCAGCACTTGATCGGCGTGTTGAAGGAGTTCGCGGGCTTCCCGCAGCAGACCTTCGCCAACAGGCGTGAGATGGACGGAATGAGCGCGGCGCTCCAACAGACACTGGCCGATCTCATTTTCCAAAGCCTTGATCTGCCGGCTCAACGCGGGCTGCGTCAGAAAGATTTTCTTCGCGGCGGTGCTGATGTTGCCGGTCTCGGCCACGGCCACGAAGTAACGTAGTTGTCGGAGTTCCATGTGTGCCAGCATACCGAAAAAGCAGGCTCAGGCAAAGAATTTGGCATTATCCCAAATGAAAGAGACCAGGCACTCTGTTCCCATGAAAACGAAAGCGACTGAGTTGACCATCCGACGAGCAGACGAACGCGGTCACGCCGATCATGGCTGGCTGAAGTCGAACCACACCTTTTCGTTCGCCGATTATTACGACCCGGCGCACATGGGCTTCCGCTCGCTGCGCGTCATCAATGATGACCGTGTCGCGCCCGGTCAGGGCTTCGGCACGCACCCGCATCGGGACATGGAGATTTTCAGCTATGTGCTGGAAGGCGCACTGGAACATAAGGACAGCCTCGGCAATGGCCGCGTGCTCAAGCCAGGCCAGATTCAACTCATGAGCGCGGGTCAGGGCGTCACGCACAGCGAGTTCAATCCATCACCGAGGGAGCCACTCCATTTTCTGCAAATCTGGATTCAACCCCGCGCCCGCGGGCTTACGCCCAGTTACACCGAGTGGTTTCCGAAACCCGAGCACGCCGACGCGCCCAAGGTGCTCGTCATCTCAACCGACGGTCGTGACGGTTCGGCGACGATTCATCAGGACGCGGACATCTATCGCATCCGGCTGAAGGCTGGCCAAACCATCACGCATGATCTGAAGGCGGGTCGAGGTGCATGGCTGCAAATTGCCGAAGGTGCATTGGCGCTTAACGGCGTCGAGATGCGGACGGGCGATGGCGCGAGCACCGAGCAAGCAGGCAAACTGACCCTCACCGCCACTCGTCCGACCGAAGCCATCCTTTTTGATCTCAACTGAACCGCCAATGCGACAACGACCAACAATGCAAAACACACCATGACCAAAATTCTTGTTCTCTATTACTCCACGTTTGGCCACGTCGAAACGCTGGCCAGCGCCATCGCGGAAGGCGCACGTTCCGTGGCAGGCGTCGAAGTCACCGTCAAGCGCATGCCCGAAACCATGCCGCCGGATGTGGCCAAACAACACGGAGCGAAACTCGACCAGATTGCACCGGTTGCCGACCCGAAGGAACTCGGCAACTACGACGCGATTCTCTTCGGCACGCCCACCCGCTTCGGCAACATGGCGGCGCAGATGCGCAACTTCCTCGACCAAACAGGCCGGCTTTGGGTCAAGGGAGGCTTGGTCGGAAAAGTGGGTAGTGTCTTTATCAGCACCGGCACAGGTGGCGGCAACGAGAGCACCATCATCAGCTTCGTCACCACGCTCATGCATCACGGCATGATTTACGTCGGCCTACCCTATGCCTGTCCTGAACTTGCCGACATCAGCGAAGTTAAAGGGGGTTCGCCTTGGGGCGCGGCCACCATCGCTGGTGCGGACGGCTCACGCCAGCCCAGCACCAAGGAGCTTGACCAAGCCCGCTTCCAAGGCGCGCACACCGCACAAATCGCCGTCAGACTTCACCACTGAATCCCAACGCAAACACAAACAATAAACAGAAAGAAATTATTATGAACCAATACCACAAACTCTACACGGCGGCGGATACGGCCATCGTGTTCATTGACCAACAGCCGCAGATGACTTTCGGCGTGGCCAGCGCTGACCGCGCAACCCTCATCAACAACACCACTCTCCTGGCACGCGTTGCCAAGGAATTCAACGTGCCCGTCGTGCTCACGGCCGTGGAGACGGAGAGCTTCAGCGGCTACATCTGGCCGCAGCTGCTCGACATCTTCCCCGGCCAGCCAGTCATTGAACGCAGCTCCATGAACTCGTGGGATGACGCTGGTTTTCGGAAAGCTATCGAAGCGACGGGCCGCAAAAACATCCTCATGACTGGTCTGTGGACCGAAGTTTGCATCACCTGGCCGACGATTGAAATGCTCGGCGCGGGTTACAACATCTACGTGGTTGAGGATTGTTGCGGCGCGACTTCACCCGCCGCCCAAGAGGCCGCGTTGTCTCGCATGGTGCAGGCGGGCGCAGTGCGGTTGACCACCATCGCGGCCTTGCTCGAATTCCAGCGCGATTGGAAAAACAAGGAACATTACAACGCGCTCATGGGCATCCTCAAACAACAGGGTGGCGCATACGGTGTGGGGGTCGAATATGCCTACACGATGGTTCATCACGCGCCGCAGTCCGCACAGAAACCGCAGATTGTGCCGAAGACGGCAGCGCACTGATCAAAACCAAGTAGTCCGGCGTGGGCGGTGGCAAACCGTCCACGCCCCTTGTCCGCAGCTCTGCACTGAATCATGCCCCTCCATATCGCCATCACTCGTCGAGTGCGGCCCGGATGCGAAGCCGAGTTTCAGGCGGCGCTCCGCGAGTTTTTCCAAACCTCGTTTGCCCACGGCGGCGTGTTGGGTGCGAGCATGCTCACGCCGCCGGCCGGTTCGGACTCCCGCGAATTCGGCATCCTGCGCACGTTCGCCAGTGTGACGGAGCGCGATGCGTTTTATGAATCACCGACGTTCAAGGCATGGAAGGAGCGGTCCAGGACGCTGACGGAAGGCGAACAGGAGTATCGTCAACTCCACGGTCTCGAAGCGTGGTTTCGTTCCCCGCGCAATCCGCCACTACGATGGAAAATGGCGCTGGTGACATTGCTGGGCGTCTATCCGGTAAGTCTCCTGATTGGCGTTTTGCTCTCGCCCACGCTGAAACAATTGCCGCTGGTCCTAAACCTACTCGTGGTCTCCGCAATCATCGTGAGCATGCTGACCTGGGTCGTGATGCCGCTGGTTACGCGGCTGCTTCACGGCTGGCTAAACCCACCCTCCCAAAAGCAGAAATAATCCCATGAATTCAAAAATTGTTGCCGACTTGATTCTCCACAACGGACGCATCAGCACGCTCGACCCGAAGTATCCCGAAGCGACGAACCTCGCCATCCAGGACGGCCGCATCGTCGGCGTGGACGACGCTGAGAGTTACGAGCGCGGGCCGAACACCAAGGTCATTGACCTCAAAGGTCGCCGCGTCATCCCCGGGCTCAACGATTCGCACCTCCACCTCATCCGCGGCGGGCTCAATTACAACTTGGAACTCCGCTGGGACGGCGTGCCGTCGCTGGCCGACGCGCTGCGCATGCTGCGCATCCAGGCCGACCGCACGCCCGCTCCGCAGTGGGTGCGCGTGGTCGGAAGCTGGAGCGAGTTCCAGTTTGCCGAGCGCCGGATGCCGACACTCGACGAGATCAACGCGGCCGCGCCGGACACGCCGGTGTTCATCCTCCACCTCTACTGCCGCGCCCTCCTGAACCGCGCCGCCCTGCGCGCCTGCGGCTACGACAAGCACACGCCGAATCCGCCGGGGGGCGAGATCCAGCGCGACAAGCACGGCAATCCGACCGGTCTCCTCATCGCCCGCCCGAATGCGATGATCCTCTACTCCACGCTCGCCAAGGGCCCGAAGCTGCCGCCGGAATACCAGATCAACTCGACCCGCCACTTCATGCGCGAACTCAACCGCCTCGGGGTCACGAGCTGCATTGACGCGGGAGGCGGATTCCAGAACTACCCGGAGGACTACGAGATCATCAACCAGCTCCACGAGCGGGGCGAACTGACCCTCCGCATCGCCTACAACCTATTCACCCAAAAACCGAAGCAGGAAAAAGACGACTTCGCCCGGTGGATGCGGATGACCAAGCCCGGCGAGGGCGACGGGTTCTTCCGCTGCAATGGCGCGGGCGAGATGCTTGTCTTCAGCGCGGCGGACTTCGAGGATTTCCTGGAACCGCGCCCGGATCTCGATTCCGGGCTCGAAGGCGAACTGCGCGATGTCGTCCGTCTCCTCGCCTCGAACCGCTGGCCGTTCCGCCTCCACGCGACCTACGACGAAAGCATCACGCGGTTCCTGAATGTCTTCGAAGACGTCCACCGCGAAGTCCCGCTCACCGGGCTCAACTGGTTCTTCGACCACGCGGAGACGATCAGCGACCGCAACATCGAACGCGTCCGGGCCCTCGGCGGCGGGATCGCCGTCCAGCACCGCATGGCGTTTCAGGGCGAATACTTCGTGGACCGCTACGGCGCGGAGGCTGCCCGCCGGACCCCGCCGATCCGACGGATGCTCGAGATGGGCGTCCCGGTCGGGGCCGGAACCGACGCCACGCGCGTGGCAAACTACAACCCGTTCAACTCCCTCTACTGGCTGGCCTCCGGGAAGACGCTCGGCGGGCTCGCGCTCTACGACGACGCCAACCGGATGACCCGCGAAGAAGCCCTCCGGCTCTACACCATCGGCAGCAGTTGGTTCTCGGGCGAGTCCGGCACCAAGGGCGCGCTCACGGCCGGACACTACGCCGACTTGGCCGTGCTCTCGGCGGATTATTTTTCCGTCCCGGAAGAGGAAATCAAGAGCCTTACGTCCGTGCTCACCCTGGTGGATGGCAAGCCGGTCTTCGCCTCGGAGGAATTTTCCGAGTTCAACCCACCGCTTCCCGAGCCCATGCCCGACTGGTCGCCGGTCCGCCATTTCGGCGGCTACGGGGCACCGATTTACGACCATGCCCCGGCTTCCGCCCACATCCACACCGCCGCCTGCGGGCACCTGCCCAAATCCACCGCAAGCCAATCCGGACTCTCCCAGCTCTGGGGCTCCGGATGCGACTGCTTCGCGTTTTAGTCCCGGACGAACGAATCCAGTTTCCGCTGTCAAAACAAACACAACCAACATAAAGAACAACCATGATCAAAGTCAGCGTCATGTATCCCTACACCGAGGGGAAGTCCTTCGACTTCGACTACTACTGCAACCACCACTTCAGCATGGCCAGGCGGCTCTTCGGCGATGGCTTCAAGGGTGCCGCCGTCGAGAAGGGATTGAGCGGGCCCGAACCGGGAAGCCGCCCGACCTATGTCGCCCTCGGGCACATCTATTTTGAATCAGTCGAGTCGTTTCAGGCATGCTTCGGCCCCCATGCCGCCGAAATGACCGGCGACCTTTCCAACTACACAGAAATCCAGCCCATCATGCAGGTCAGCGAGGTCATGATGTAGCGCGACCGGACCGTGATCATCCGGGTCCGCTTTGAGAATTCCAACCATGAAAATCCATCAAATCCGCAATGCCACAGTCGTTATAGAGGCCGCAGGCCAGCGCATCCTTCTGGATCCGATGATGGGGCCGGTCGGTTCCCTGACCCCGTATTCGTTCATCCGCTTCCGCGCGCGCCGCAATCCGCTCATCGGGCTGCCTCCGAACACGGATGCCCTGCTGCGCGGGATCACGGCCGGGCTGATTTCCCACACGCACTTCGGGATGGACTGCGACCATCTCGATGCCGCCGGGGCGAAGGCTCTGGCCGGAGTGCCGGTCTATTGCAATGCGCCCGATGAGGCGGGTCTGAAAAAGAGGGGCATGCAAACCGTGGCCCTGCAAATCGGCAGGGAATCCGCCTTTCCTGGCGGCACGATCACCCCGGTGGCCGCCTCGCACGGGGGCTGCGTCATGAGCAAGGTCATGGGCCCCGGCGCGGGATACGTCCTCCGGCTTTCCGGCGAACCCTCGCTCTACATCACGGGCGACACCATCCTCACCCCCGATGTCCGAGCAGTGCTGGCGGACATGCGCCCGGACGTCTGCCTGCTTCCCTGCGGCAGCGCCCAGCTCGATGTCGGCGGACCGGTCCTCATGCCAACCGACGAAATCCTCGAATTCGTGCGCCTCGCGCCGGGCCGGGTCGTCGCCAACCACCTCGAAGCCCTCAACCACTGCCCGACCACCCGCGACATGCTTCGCAGCCTGCTCACAACAGCAGGCCTCGAAACCAAGGTGACCATCCCGGCGGACGGCTCGCCGGCGGAAATCTCCTGAGGCCCGCCGCCGTGCGCCGTAACGGAAAACGGACCTGTCGCGCCGTAGCGGTGGCGAAGGCGGAATGAATTTCGTCCTCTGGGGGGGCTGTTGCCTGCCGGTCATTTGTCGCAATTCATGAAACTTTCGTCCGCAAACCGCAATTGCTACCCCTACAGGTAGGGTAGATAGTGTTATTTGGCGTATACCAAACCGAGTTTTTCAATAACCGCTCGGCGGCAATTTCGCACATTTGAGAGCAAAACCAACGAAACCAAATTCTTATCAGTTATTCTTCCGATGGGACAGTGCGGAAGAAACGCTGCGGAGCGGAGCGATCGGTGACGCGGAAACGCATCTGGATGTCGTAGCCGCCCACATTTGTCGCATTCAGAAACTGTAGGGGCTCGAAGCCCCAAGTCTGGAAGTTGGTGGAGGTGGTGGGCAGGAGCGTGAAATCGTCCGCGTCCGCGGCGACCGGGAAGCAATAGACAATCTCGCGATTCGAGTGGCCCATGCCCGTTAAATCCTCGAAGGAAAGACCTGGCATCGGTCGTTCGTCGGGATTGAGCGCGTCGGTGCCTGCGCCGTATTCGATAAGGTTGGCAACCCCATCGCCATCCGCGTCGCCATTCGGGTCAGAGAGGAGAGGATTTCCCGCAGTCCACCCGGCGTAGGTGATGCCGGGGCGGGTTCCTTGTATGTTGAGGTCGGTGCTGAGCGCACTAACGACTGCCGGGTTGCTGGCGGAAACATCCGCGACTTCATAGCGGAACGTGGACAGGTCGTAGAGGTCGTAGTCGCCGCTGGCGTTGATGAGACGCCAGTCGGAAGTGCGGATGGTGGTGAGGGAACCGTAGCGGGAATACGCTTGGTTTTTTCCGGGAGCGAAGGGATTGCGGAGCATGGGCACCAGCGAGAAGCCCACCACCGAGGCGGGCGCCGTGAGCCCGCACAGTTCGGCAATGGTCGGATAGATGTCAACGGTTTCAACCACGCCTTTGGCGGGAACGCCGGCATATACCCCGGACCTCAGACTGACGGGCGGGCGGATGATCAACGGGGATTCGAGCGCGCGTTCCAGCACTGCGTGCTTGCCCATCGTGCCGTAATCGTTGAGTCGCCAGCCGTGGTCGCCCCAGAGGATGACGATGGTGTTGTCAGCAAGACCGAGGTTATCGAGTTCGGCGAGCACCTTGCCGACTTGGGCATCAATGTAAGAAACGCAGGCGAAATAGGCGTGGCGAAGCTGGGCACGATTCGTTGCGTCCGAGTAGGAAGTGACTTCGGTGGAACTGGTGATGGTGGCCGGATTGGCACCGGTGGGAGCCGTCAGAGGACTCGGCGCAGGCAAGGTGGCGGGATTGTAGAGGTCGAAGTAGGCCTTGGGCGCGTTAAATGGCAGGTGAGGCTTGAAGAATCCAACCGCGAGGCAGAAGCGCGTGCCCTCGCCGGCGAACTCGCGGAGTTTCTCGATGGCGGTCTGCGCCATCTGGCCGTCCGGATAGGCATCGTCGGGCAGGCTCTGGCCCTGTCCATTCACACCGCTCTCCCACGCGGGTGAGACACCGCTGACCCGCCCGGTTCCGTCAGCATAGGCGAAGAGCGGGTAACGCTGCGCGCCCCACTTATCGTGGTCGAAAAGGATCTCGTTCCACGAGTGGCGCATATCCGGGAAGGTCGCGCTTCTGCGACCGATGTCGTAGACCGAAGGGAAATTCCACCGGTAACCGTCGGGCTCATGAGTGACCTTGCCAAGCGAGACGGTGTGCCAGCCGTTGCGGCGGAGCAGATCGACCCAGCTTTCCGGCTGTGCGGGCAGGCTCGCAGGCATCTGGTTGAAGGCATCGTTGTCGTCGGTGGTCGCGGTCGGCCGCAGCCCGGTCATCAGGGCGTAACGCGAGGCCCCGCAGGTGGGCACCGAGACGTAGTGGTTGCGGAACAGGCGGCCCTGGCTGGCCAGCCTGTCCATGTGCGGGGTGAGCATGAAGCTTTCGCCGTAGCAGCCGAGTTGCGGCCGCAGGTCGTCCACCGCGATGAACAGGACGTTGGGCGGAGCCGCGTGACAGACTGTGGCAAAAAGAAGGAGAAGAACGGACCGGATGCTCATGGATTTTCCTGGGAAAGTTCGAAGCCATTGAGAAGCAGGAAGCGCTCGCTGCCGTTCGAATCGATGGCACGCAGCCTGATGGTGAGCGGAGAACTGCCGTCGTGGCTGATCGGGAAATCGAGCGTCGGAATCCGGGCGTTGCTGATGAACGTGGTGTTGAGCCCGGCGGATCCGAGTGTCGCAGGCTCGACCGCAGCGCGCGTCAGGCCGCCGACCTGGGCCTCGATGAGATTGGGCGCGTTGGCGGTCATGCCTTGCGCGAATCCAAGCGTGCTGCCGGTGAGCGTGTCGAGATGCCACGACCGGAAGCGATATTCTCCCGCAGCAAGTCCGGCGATTTGAATGTCGATGGTCCCCTCGCGCGTCGCGATGAAATCGGCCACCAGAAACGATAGCGAGGTGTCGCCGCCGGGGATCGAGCGGGTGCCGTCACCGTTCGCACCGCGGAACTCGAACTTCGTGCCATTGGGCTGCGAAATTGTTACTTGATGCGTGCCGATCGTCCTGGTGTAAGACGAGGCATTGGCCGCCTGTTTCGTGGCAGAGCCGGACACGATCCGGAAACGCGATTGGCTCGGCGAGCCGAGCGCGTCGTCGCGGTTGAAATCCACTGCCAGCAGGGGTGTGTAGGTGTTCGTGCTGATGTTCGTGGTGCCGCCCACGAGTTGGTAGCCGACGCCGTCATACCATGCCCGTCGGTTGGCGCCGCCGGTGTTGGAGTTGTCGAGATAGACGTTGACCGGACTGCCGCCCGTGATTGTGACCTGCCCGAGGTTGATACCGAACAGATTGCGAAGGTAAACCGAGCCATTCCATCCAGCCTGCACAGCCACGCTGTTGCTGAAGGTCAGGCTGGCCGCGTTGGTTACGCCTATCGTCGTTGCACCGGCGACGGCGGGCTCGCCCGGCGAACTGTAGGCGGTCAGCAAGCCCGAGGTCAGGCCCGCCGAGAGAATCCAGTTTTGTGCGTCGTCAATGACCTGATCCCAATAGAAGGCCCAGATGGCGTAAGTGCCGTCGGCGAGGCCGGTGATCCGAGTGGTCAGTTCCGGCAGGGTGTTCGTGGTGAGCATCCCTTGAAAGATGGTGTTTCCATTGCCTTCGCTGGTTGCCCCGCGCTTGTTCCACTGGGTGTTGTTGACGGATGCCGCATCCGGCCCCACCCACGAAGTGTCGGCCAGCGTGCTGCCGGTCTTGCAGGTATTTCCGGAGCTGCCCTCCACCGCGTCAACATAGGTGATCGGGCCGTTTGTTGGCGGCGGCGGTTCGGGAAAGATTTCGACAGGCACGGGACCGCGGGTAATCCGGAGGTTGGAAAAGCTGGCCTGGCTGGCATTCAAATTGGTGTCCATCAGGAAGGCGACGCTGTCGAACGTGTAGTTGTTCAGCGTCAGATTGAGGAGGTTCTGCGATGAATTGTAGGCGCCGCCGGCGCTGAAGCGGGCTGCGAAGTCGAGCTTGTTGCCGTTGCGGGCGAACATCAGGGTGAACGCAACCGGTGTGTTGGACGGAACGATGACACCAGTCGCCGGCATGGGGCCGAGAGTGGTGGCAGCCGCGTTGTCGAACGGATTATTTCCGATGCCGCTGCCTGAGGCGATGCTGGTGGCGGCAGCGGCCGGGGCGCCCGCCCAGATGCCGACGTAGCCGGTGCCATCGCCTGCGGTGACCGGATTGTCGCCATCGAACAGGCCGAGGCGAAAGCTGTCTCCGGTAAGCGGGGCGTTGAAGGTGACGGTTCCGTTCAAGCGGACGAACCACCCATCCGCCAAGGTGACGGGGGCGAAGTTGGCGGCAATCGCATCCCCGCTGGCGTCGGTGGTCACGGGCGAGGCGGTCGCCGCACTGCCGCCGGAAAACCCGGCATCGCCCATGATCGCGACCCAGCCGGTAGGGGCATTCGTCACATGTTGCGGGTCGGACAGGTAGCCCAGCGAAACGAGGAACTCGTCGGTTTTGAAGAGGGTGTCCCGGTAGCCGTAAAATGGGCCGCTGCTGTCGTTGGGCACGTCGTAGTTGAAGAAGCTGTGCGGCTGTCCTTCGTAAAGGTGGAGGTCGCAGCGCAAGCCCAGTGACTGCATTGCGGCCTGGTAGCTGGTCCCCACGGAGACCGGAACGAGGGCATCGCTCGTGCCGAGGAAGAAGACTGTCGGAGGCGAGGTGGCATTGATGTTGTGCAGCGGCGAGATGCTCTGCCAGTAGGTCTGCACCGTGCTGTAGCCGAAGCCTCCAGGCCCGTTATCCACCACGGCGTTGTGGAGCACGAGGGCATTGGGTTTGGAGCTGACGGAGAGGTTTTCGCCGGGCTCCTCGTAGGCGGCAAGCGTGCCCGTGGCAGCGGCGATGTGGCCACCCGACGAGCCGCCGCCGGCGACGATCCGGTTGGGATCCACGCCCAGCGCGGCGGCGTGTTCGCGGACGTAGCGGATGGCAGATTTTCCGTCCCTTACGCATTCCTGCGGAGTAGTGCCGTGGAGGTTTTTCACCCGATATTCCGCCGAGATGGCGACCATGCCACGGGAGGCAAGGTATTCGCACTGCGGATGGAAGTGGGTGGCCGAACCATCCACCCAGCCGCCACCAAAAAAGAACACGATGGCCGGTCGCTGGTGAAACGGCTTGTGGCCCGGTGGGGTGAACGAGTGGAGGTTCAGCGTGACCGGTCCGCCGGTGCTGTTGGTCGTCTGCTTGAAGGGGATGATCTGGTCGGGAGCGAAGCCCGGGATATCGTAAGCCTGCGCCGCAGGAGCCGCGAGCGACAGCAACAAAAAAATCAGGATTCGGGTTTGATTGACGCTCATGGAAAGCGGGTTGGTTTTAGAGTCTGGAGGAAGCGGACCGGCCCCGAGAGCGTTTCCTTCCGATAGGCCTTGCCGCTTTCGATGAGACTTATCTACGCCGTGCCTTTGTTCTCCCCGGAACCGATGATCGGGAGGTGATTAATGCCACCCTGCCCGGGTTTCTTCCGCAGGATGTATGAAAAGAGGGTGTTGGTTTCCGTTTTCCATGATTGCTGTTCGGTTCAGGTGCGAATTAAATCACGGGCCGAAGCCGCCTTCCTTCACTTCCAGTCGCCAGAATTGCTGCGCACCAGTGACGACATTCGTTGCGCGCAGCGTGTCGCCAGTGCCAGGTAACGTGGCGGAGAGACTCCAGTCCTCAAGGTTTGGGCTGCTCCAGAGCCGATAGCCCCAGCCGGGCTGTGAGGTACAGGAGAACTGCGCGGCCAGGCCAGTGTTGACCAGCGCCACTTTCAGAGCCGGCCGATGCCTGAAGTACGCGGCAGCATCCCATTCGAGCACGCCGATGGGCGCAGCGGTGTTGGCGGGCGCCGTGTAGCCCTGGCTGTTGACGGGTTGGTAAAAGATGTGCAGCACGTTGTCCCGCTGCCAGCGCGGCAAGTCCACATTAGGCGCGTCGAAGCGGCCGAGGTTGTCGGTGGTCAGATCGAACGCGGTCCAGACGCGGCGCTCGGGATCCTGCGCACGCGGCAACGAGTGGACCACCGTGAGGCCGTTGCTGCCCTCGTTGTCGCGGTAGATCACGATCAGCCGGTCATCGTTGTCGCAGAGGATCGTCGGCCGGCCCATGTCACCGAGCGCGGTTTCGGGGACCTTGTTGGTGGGCGAGTCAATCGTGCGCTGTGAAATCTGCCGCACTTGCCAGCCGTTGGTGGCGGGGAAAGCGATCTGGTACTGGCGGCGATGATCGTTTGTCATCGCGCCCGGAGCCCACCAAGTGGCGATGACCGGCTGGCCTGATTGGTCGAGACACATGCTGGCTTGGTTTATCAGGCTCGAACCCTCGGGGATTGAGAGAATCTTCTCCGCGATCGTATTGGTGTTGCCATTCTCGCCACGTTCGGAAATCGGCAAGGCGTAAGGAGCGCCGTTGGAGCGCAGCCACATCACTCCGCCGTTGGTGGAGCGGGCGTAATCGAAGTCATGATTTGTCTGGTAACCCACCTCGCCGCGGGGCGAATCGCTGTTGTAGCGCCAGGTCCAGACCAGGAAGAGATTCCCCGCCGCATCCACGCACGGCATCTGCCAATAGGCGTTGTAGTTCGGCGTCCACCCGGTGCCTTTGAGGAATGTCATGTGCGTCGAGCCGCTGCGGTGAACATTGGTCCAACTGTGCGTCGCAAGGCTGTAGCGATTCAGAAAGAGATCGCCGTTGCCGGAACCACCTTCGCGGAACAGATAGAGCAGGTCGCCGCCAGGCAGCGTGATGAATTGCGGGTAGGTGACCGCGTTCTCCTGGCCGGTCATGGTGCCGTCGGGGCTGAAGGTGATCGCCCCGCTGCCAGTCGCCGGCGCCGTGCTGCGGGAGTAGTGATACGCGTCGGCGTGCATCCCCCAGCTCAGGTGCAGGTAACCCTCGCCATCAATGCCCATAGAAATGGAATCGTGGGCATCGGCGATGCTGTTCGCCGTGAAGGCCGTCCGAAATATCTCCCAGCGATTGGTGGTGACCGAGCGGCGGCCAACCCAAATCGTGTTGTTGAAGGCGTAACCGGCATCAGACTGGTGCCGACCGTAGTAGGTGATGAACTGCTGGTTGCCCACCGTGAGCAAGGCGGAGCGGATGAACGACACGGTGTTGATGCTGCTGCCGGCGTAGGCGTATTCGCTCGTGTTCGTGTCGCCGTCCTCGATGGGGGTATACCGCACCCGCGGCCCCGGCGGGAACGAGTTCGGGTCGGTCGGATTTGTGCCGGCGCGATATTCCTGGAAGTTCGAGAAGCCGTCGCCGTCCGGATCGTCGTACAGCCCTGGCGCAAGCGAACCGAAATACGCCTGCTCCCACGCATCCGGCAGACCGTCACCGTCGGGGTCGCCCGGATTTGACGCGGCGCTGTTCGGGTGGGTGTCAGCCAGAAGCTCCTCGAGGTTGGTGTAACCGTCGCGGTCCGGATCGTCGGCGGGGCCTTGGGTGAGCGAAATGAAGTTGGTGATCTCCCAGGCGTCTGGCAACCCGTCAGCGTCCGTGTCGAGGGGCGTCGAGGTTATCAGTGCCGGGTTCGAGCCGCCCAGATATTCCTCCAAGTTCGTATAGCCGTCGCCGTCCGGATTGTCATTCGGCCCCAGGGCCAGGGAAAGGAAGTGTGTCATCTCCCATGTGTCAGGCAGACCGTCGTAGTCGGCGTCCCCGGAGAAGATGAACTCGTCGGGGCCGCGCGCCACGCTGCTCAGGCGGACTTCGTCAATCAACCCCACCCAGTTGCCCTCGGCCCCGCCGGAGGCGCGGCCCTCATTGCCCATGCCCCAATCGCCACTGCCGACGGGCAGGCTGTTGGTCATACGCAGGCTGGCGAGCAGATCGGCCTGGGTGCGGTTTGTCTCCGCTCGCGTCCAGTAGAACCTGAAATTGTTCGTGGTGTTGGGCTGGCCGTTGTAGGTGACAGCGACGTGATACCAGTTGCCTTGCGCCAGCGCATTCGAACCGGTCCTCGGCAAGGCGGCTTCCAGCACCTGGCTGCCCGGCGCGGCGGGGTTGATGTTGACGAACTGGAGCCGAGGATTCGGATCGTTGACCATATTCCAGAGCACCCGGAACTGGAACAAGCGGATCGTCTCCTCGGCGTCTGCGGAAATGATCTGCATGACCCGCAACGTGTCGGGCGCAACGGCGAGATTAGTCGGACCAAAGTCGGCGCGGACCAGCGCCTCGAAGGTGAAGGCGCCGTTCGTGCCGGTGCAGGTGAGCAGCGTGTTGTCGCCGGTGCCGTTGACGAACGGCAGCGGGCCGAGATGCGCGTCGCGGCCCGGCACACCGTTTGGATTGGCGGAGAGCGTCGCGTTGGGCCCGCCGTCGTAAGTGCTGGCGGAGGTGCCGAAGCCAGGCAACGCGGGATTGCCCAGCGTGGCGCCGTTGGCGATGGCGGTCAAGGTCACCCCGCCAGAAACGGCGTCAGCGGCGTTGGTGGCGGCGGCCGGTTCGTCCAAATGCCAGAGGTGGAGGGTGGCCGGGTCAGGGGGATAGGGAGCAATTGCGGCCCGGGCCGCTGCGATTGAAAGCAAACAGGCGATCAAGGCGAAGAGAGGAAGGCCGTTCAATCGCCCGCTGCGTCTGGAGCCGCAGGCTGCGCTACCAGATTTGCGCTGCCGGTATAATGACAGGAGACTGTTCCTGACGCTCCGCTGGGGACGGAGAATTGGTTTTCGCTCAAGCATAGTTGAACTTACATTACGATGGGTGCCACGGTCAGGCGAGCAGAGGTTGAGCATCTTTGTGAAATTGTTGGGGAGTGAATCAGAATGTCCTGCCCGGGTTGAAATAATTTGAGCCAAACGCAGCCACCCTGCAGATGCCGGCGCTCACCACGCGGCCGTCCACATAATCGGCATCAATCCCGGGCCAGCGCATCTTACGGATGAGCCGGGGTGACAAGGCGGAAGAATCGGTTTGTTTCACTGTTCGGGAGAGCGAACCGGCTGGCCCCATTCGTCGGGCGCGCGAGGTAGCTCGTCAATGATTTCCAGCCCGCCGGCAGCGTGCTAGCGCCCTGCAGCGAGTACGTCCGGTTGCTCACGGAGGAAAAACCGAGGACAGGCGTGCCGCCCTCCAGCCCCGCGCCCAACCGGAGGACACTGGCCGCGTTATTCGGGTTCGTCCCGGCCAGATACTCCTCGTAATCGGTCATGCCATCGCCGTCGCTGTCGAGGTTGCGATTGGCCGGGCTGTTGGCCGGGAAACCGTAAGCCAGTTCCCACGCATCGGGCAGACCATCCCCGTCGCTGTCGGCCACGACCGTGATGGTGGCGAAGCTGCTGGGCGCTCCGTTCGTGAACGCCGGATTCCGCACCACCACCCGATACAGTTGCTGGCCCACCACGCCGGGCGCGGTCAGCGAGATGAAATCATTGGTTTGATTACTGACATTGGTGGCAAATGGCGTCGTCACCAAACGCCACTCGTAGCTGAACGGCGGCGGACCTCCCGAGATGGCCGCGCTCAGGGTGAAGCGCTCCCCTGGCGCAACCGTTTGCGAAAGCGGCGCCTGGACAATCACCGGCTGGGCCGCGACCAAAAGCGATGCGGACGCCGTGGAGCTCCCAAAGGGGTTGGTGACGGTAACCTCGTAGAGCCCATCGTTGACCATCTGGAAATTTGTCCGGAACAGCGTGGCGTTGGTTTCTCCAGGCAGCAGCACGCCGTTGAACCGCCACTGGCAGGTGATTGGCGACATGCCAGCCGCCGTGACGCTGAGGACCGCGTTGCTTCCAATCCGAACGTAACTGGTGACAGGCAAAGCCAAAAGCTGCGGCGGGCCAACGAAATAATTGCCGTAACCGGGCGACGCGCTCCCCGGAAAACTTGCGATGAGGGCCGCGCCATCCGGATACCGGCCTTGCGAAACGCCGGCGGTTTGCAGGCCAAAGGAGATGGTGTCGAGAATCGACACTCCCGCGGCGTTGCTGCGGACACACCACAACCCCTCACCATCGCCGCTGAGGCTGAAGTTGACATGGTGGCGCCCCTGCTCGGGCTCACTGTCCACCACGAATCGGATCCAGCTGCTGGCGCCGATAAAACTCAAGGGTGCGATGCGGAACTTCGTCAGGCCCACCGTGGACGGGTCGTCCGTGAGGTACAGGCCGCTCAATTCGATGGGCTGGTTCGTGACGTTGTACAACTCGAACCAGTCCGGCCCGTTGGTGTTTCCCGCCAGCCATTCGTTGAGGCGCAGCGCGGCGTTCGTGGCCAGGGATTGAGGCGCGGAGTTGGCGGCACCCGGCGTGGGGGAGCTCAGCAAAAGCCATTGGTTCGAGCTCAACCCGATTGATTTGTCCGTCACCTGCGGCCCGTATTCCACGAAGTGCACCAATTGGCCCACCGCGTTAAAAAGATACGCGCCTCCGCTGTCAGCATCGAGCGCCTCGCCCAGGTTGAAGTCCCCGGTAACGAAAGACACGGGCCGGTTGGTGTCGCACCACACAACGATCATGCTTCCCGGCGTCAGGACAGTGCCGGACGGGAACAGCCAGCGTCCGGGCTGCGGTCGATCCACGCTCAGGCTCATGCCGCCAAGATCGAAGTTCGTTGCCGCAGGGTTGAACAGCTCGAGGAACTCGGCGTTGGCAAAGGCGAAGCGCCGCGCGAGGATCTCGCTGAAGACGGGACCGGTCCAGCTGATGACGTAATTGCTGGCACCCGGACTGGCGGTGCCAACGAAGTTCGTGAAGCTGCCGCTGCCATCGGGCCAGCGCCCGCGGGAGACGTTTTCGCTCTGCGCATTGAATGCCACGCGATCCAGCAGGTTGGCCAGCGGGTCGTAAAGAGCCAGGGCATCACCGGCGGCCGCGAGCTTGAAGTCCACGTGATTGAACCCAACCGCTTGGCTGGCAAGGAAGCGCAGGAATCCGCCCGGAGGGATGAAGGTGGGAACGGTGATCTGCTGCACATCGTTGCTGGTGGCCAGGTAGCCGCCGCGCAAAGCGACAGGTTGCGCACCGCGGTTATGCAGTTCGAACCAGTCGGGCAGCCCGGACGGCGGGTTGGCCAGCCACTCGTTGATCACCACATTGGTGAGGCTGGCCAGAGCGGCGGCGCTATTGGCCGCGTTGGTCGTGGGGAGGCACAGGACCCAATCAACCCCGAGCCGGCCCAGCGAATAATTGGCGACCTGCGGACCGAAACTGACGGCATCCACGCGCTGGGTCTGGGCATTGAACAACTGCAGCATGTCGCCGTCCCGGTCGAGGCCAAAGCCAGCGTGCAGTCCCGGAGCGGCGCTGTTCGTGTCACACCAGACAACAAGGCAGCCGCCAGCCGGAAGCATCACATTGGCCGGGAAGACGAACTTTCGTGGATTCCCGTCATCGGACAGCGACCAACCGGAGAGGTCCGCAACTGCGGGCCCGGCGTTGAACAACTCCACCCAGTCGGGGAAATTGGTGCCGTTGACCACCGCGCCAAGATTCTCCGCCATCACTTCATTCAGCCGCACGGCAGGCACAACGGGAGAGGGAGTAACGACCCCTGGAGTGCCATAGTTCGCGGCGCTAACGTGCCAATTGGCCGGATCGTCGGGGCTGCCCAGAGGATCGGCGATCTCCAAGGTCGGCCCGAACACCTCAGGCGCTGCGGGCCAGCCGCCCTCGTCGTCATAGTCCACCGTGAGCACCAGTTTGCCCTCCGCATCGCTGAGCGCGAGGCGCTCACCGCCATTGTTCAGACTGCCGCCAAAAAAGCCAAACACCGTCACGCCGGGATACCGCGCGGCAAACGCAGCGGGTGCGGAGTCGTTCGCGAGAACGAGGGTTGCCCCCGGCGGAAGCGAACTGCGGGCCGGGAAAGTGTAGGCTATGCCTCCGCTGAAGAACATGCCCGATAAATCGAGAGCAATAGTGCCGGCGTTGTACAACTCAAGGAACTCATAGGCACTGCCGCCGGGCGGGTTGTAGTTCATCTCGGTCACCCGAAGAGGGATACCGAGCGAGGCCACCTCAAATTCCGCTTCGGTGAGCGGACTCCATTGGCCGCCGTTCAGCGAACGAGCCTTCACGGTGGTGCTGGCGTTGAGGACGACGCCGGTCGTGTACGCAAAGGCTTCAGCCGCCACCGCCCCGGTGAACGCCGTGCGAGGGTCAGTGCCGTTGGTGGTGTAGTAGATCGCCCCCGCCAACGGCTTGCTCATCGCCAGACCGAAGCCGCGTCCCACCCTGCCCCCGTGCTGGCTGAACACCGGGGCATTGGAGGAGTAGAGTCCGTATTGGAGAAACTGGGTGAAGAGCGGGGCGCGCCGCTGCGGCACCCAGTCCGTGATTACATACGAGCTCATGGACGGGATTTCACCGGCGAGGACGGATTTCATCTCGAGAAACCGGTTGGTGATGTTTTTGTCGGTGAGCGCGCCACCGTTGAAGAAATGCCGTTGAATCCGGTCGGCGAAGAGCAGTCGGTATTCCGCGCTGTTGGTCAGCCAGCGCTGGAACGTTGGGATTTCGTTGGAGCTGTTCAGGTTGAAGCGATTGGTGGTGGTCCACATGTCAACCGTGGGAGGCCGCTGGCTCGGGGTGTAGGTGCCTTCCATATCCCAAGCGTAAAAGCGCCAGAGGCTGCCCGGGGCTCGCTGGCGGGCCGCCCGCCAGTTGTTGTTGGGCCAGTCCCAGTTCGCCGCGTAGATCTCCACCAGCAGATAATCGATGAAGTTCACCACGTCCAACCGCTGGGTGGCGTCCTGATAGGTCGCCGGGTTGGCGGCATTTTGAGTCGGGCTGAGAAGGTTGATAAGCTCCGTCCAGGAAGCGTTGTCCCCCTCCTGAACCGCGCTGTAGATGGTGATCCGGTCCCAGCTCTGGCCACCCGCGTTCCATGCCTCCAGAGACTCCTCGTCCACACGCTCGCAAGGGTTGTAGTAGCCCTTGTAAACACCGTTAATGAAAAGATTAACGAACGTGCCCTGCGCGGCTGGTTGCCCCATGTCGGCGTGGAGACGGCGATTGAGTTCGTCCTTTATGAAGGGGTTGCTGATGTCGTTGTGGCCGGCGCGGAGGACGATGGTTTCGAACTGGCGGCGGCTGGTCGTGGGAAAGAGCGGGTAGTCGAGCTGGCCCGGGCCATAGTCGGAGCGGAAGTAGAGGCGGTAGGAGAACTTGCTAGCCGAGGTGTAGCGCGGGCGCGTGAAGTCGCTGCCGTTGATCCGGAGACCGCAGTCCGCCTGAAACCCGCCAGTGCCAAATTCTTTGATGTACTCGGCGGAAACGGGCCGTTCCCAAGCGCGCCCGAACTCGAGGTTGTTGTTGTAGTCGCTGGAGCTGAGCGGGGTCCAGATGCCGTTTACGTAGTTGGAAACGCTGATACCGGTGACACCGTTAGGACCGGTGAGGTTGCTGGTGGAGGTGACAAGGGAGAGAACAGGGAGCGAGCGGATGTCCGCGCCCTGGTTGAAGAGGTAGGTGTGCGTCGTGACCACGGAGGGCGCGGCATTGGTCGCGAAGGCGGCGGCGCGCACCACGGCGCTGTTGGTGATGCGCAGCGGCCCGGCATAAACCACCCCGCTGCCCGCAGCCGGCTCCGCACCATTGGTGGTGTAGCGAATGGTCGCGCCCGGCGTCGGCGTCGTCAGCACAAGGTCAAAGGGCAAGGTGAAGAACCCGCGCGGCACGCTGAAGTGAACTTTCTGCGTCAGGTTACTCAACGAGCCAGTGGGATTCGGGGCACCCGGCGTGGGGACGGCGAAATAGCCAAGCTTGTCCGCAGCGTCCGGGCCCCATGAGCAATCGTTGCGCTGCTCCGGATACGCGAGGCCGCTGCGCAATGCGCGCGGCGACTCGGGCGTGTAGAGGCCCAGAAACCCGCCGCCAGCGTCGAGGTTAAAACTCGTGTGAAACCGATTGGCGCCACTCGGAGCCCGGATGTCCTTGGACGAGGCAAACACGACCAGCCGTCCCCCCGGAGCCAGCGTCCGCGCCGGGAAAACCCATTGCCCAGGGTTGGCCGGATCGTCACTCAGAGACCAGTCCGCCAGGTTCGCCAAACTCCCGCTGCGATTGTGGATTTCGAGCCAGTCCGACGCCAAGCCATCCTCGTCCACCAGACCCGTCCGGTTGCCCGCGCAGAGTTCGGTGATGACGAGGTCGGGATAAGCAAGGTTGGTGCTGACGGTGAAACTCCAGACGTCAGTGGCCGGGAAAACTCCGGGCGAGGAGGCGTAGTCGGCGATGTCCGGATTGGCCGCCCACGAGATCGTCACCGGCCCCGACGGAGGCGGTGCGAACTGAAACGTGAGCGCCCCGCCTGGCTTCACGATGAGGTTGGTCGCCGGTGCGCCGCCAACCAGCAGGTCAGCGGCGTCCACGCCCTTCACAGGCCCGCTGAAATACACTTCGAACTGGCCCAGGCTGCGCACCGTGCTTCCGGACGCGGGGAAGACGTTGGTAACGGCGGGGGCGGCGGAGACCGCCGATGGCACAGCCAGCGCGGCACCCAGCACCAAGCAGGACAGAACTCGCCCTACCGAGGCGGATAGCCACCCCGCAGCGCTCCGAGCGCTGCCGGAGCCGTCTCTTTTCCTTTCAAGAGCAGACCGCGAAATGGGGCGTGAGGGAAAATTCATCCAGACTAGGGCGACTTGATGATGTAATACTGCTGATGGTTCGTCGCACTGGTGTCGGTGTAGGTCACCGGACCGGGACCGAAGGTGCCAGTGGTCAGCACCGTCCAACTCGCCAGCGGCAGCGACACGTTGGTGCTGGTCAGCACTTGGTAGCCCACCCCGCTCGGCCCGCTGAACGTCAGTGGGAACGACGCGCCACTCAAAGGTCCGGAACCGCTGACCGTGGCCGTGGGAACCGGCCCCAGGCACGTCAGTACGATATCGTTGCCATTGCCCACAAAGTATTGAATCCTGAAAAGATAACCTCCTGCCGCGAGGGTGGCACCGTCAGGCAGGCCGGCAAATTGGCCGGCCAAGAAAGCGGTCGGGCCGCTGATGACGATGGCGTATTGATCGCCCGGGGCCGGTGTATAGCCCAACGCAATGACCAGCGTGGGGTCCTGCAGGAATATGTCTGTATTGGAAAACAGTTGGTCGTAGGCGCCATCATTGGTGCCATTGAGGTTAATCGAAAGAGTTGCGCCGGAGGCAAGGTTCAGAAATTGTTGGACGGAGAGACGGCCGGCGTTGGTGCCCACGCCGGGCGAGAGCACGGCACCCGGATTGACCGCCAGCTCGCCACCAATGCTGCCGTTGCCGCCCAGCGTGCCACCCGTGTTGACTGTGACCACGCTCGGGCCAGTTGCACCGTTCACGAGCAGCATGCCGGCGTTGACCGCGGTAGGGCCGCTGTAAGTGTTGGTGCCGGAGAGCGTCAGCGCGCCGCCGTTGACCGTCAAGTTGACCTTCATTGTGCCCGAACCCAACACGTCCTGAATCGTGCCGCCAAAGATCGAGGTACCGGTGGTCGTCAACGTCGAGTCGGACGTGGTGGAGCTGTTGCCGATGGTCGCAGTGGCGGTTTGCTTGGTCACGCCCACCAGGCTCTGGTTGAAGCCGTTGAGATCGAGGATGCCGGCCCCGGCGCTCAGAAACGAGAACACGGCGGTGGGGGAAATGCCGTCGTTGGCCCCGACCATGGCAGTGCCTTGATTCAGGGCGAGGTTCGTATAGCCAGCGCCGCCACCGGAGAACCGGACCGTCCCGATTCGGATGGAGATCTGTACCGAGGAGGTGATCGGCCCCGCCACGTCAAGGAGCGCGCCTGCGCCTGAGGTGGCCAGGTGCCCGCCCGCCGTAGGGGTGTCGGTAATGGTAATCGGCCCGCTGATCCTGGCCTGAGCTCCCGATGCCGGCTCAATCAAGCCGCGGCCCGTGGCACCGACGTTCAGGCCGATGGCAATGGGATTGTTGACCGTCACACCGTTGCTGACCACGAGGCGCGTGCCACCGTTGAAGGTCACAGCTCCGGTGCCGAGGGCCGAATCATTGGCCGCCGTGATGATGCCACCGCTGATGGTCGTGTCGCCGCCGTAGGTGTTCGCGCCGACGAGGGTCAGCGTGCCGCTGCCGATCTTGTTGAGCGCGAGCGTGCCCGATGTGTTCCGGATCACGCCGCTGAAGGTGCTGGAGGCATTGTTCCCGCCGACCGCCAGCGTCGGCGTGCCGCCGGCGACGGTGTCCACGATGCCGGAGCCGCCCAAGCCGTTGATGGTTTCGGAGAAGGTATTCAGGTCCAGCGTGCCGTCCACCGTGACCCCAACCTTGCCGCTGCCGTCGGGAAGGATGTGGTCACCCCCGAGCTGCAACGTGCCGGCGCTGATGGTGGTGGCGCCGCCGTAGGTGTTGGCGCCGGAGAGGGTCAAAGTCCCGGAGCCATTCTGGGCAAACGAGCCCGTGCCGCTGATTGGATTGGCGATGGTGATGGCATCGCTGCGGTTGAATTGCAGGGCGCCGTTGTCGGTGATCGCGCCGGAGCCAAGCGTGCCGCTGGTGCCGCCGCTGCCGACCTGCACCGTGCCCGCACTGATGATCGTAGGCCCGGTGTAGCTGTTGTTGTTCAACACAGTGAGGGTGGCAGCGCCGCTCTTGATCAGCGACGCGGCACCGGTGATGCCCCGGCTACCCTGCAGCGTGTAATTGGTGGTAGCGTGGTTGAGCGTGACTGACATTGGCGTGACATCTGCCACAGAGACGTCCACCGTGCTGCTGCCAGTAAGCGTATCGTCGAACAGCACGCCAGAGCCACTGACGTAGTCAACGGGGGTGCCCTGATAGGTCCAGTTCAGCAGGCCGCCGATGGGGTTGAGGCTCCATTCGCTGCTCTGCGCCCCGGTCCAAATCAAGGGCGTGGAAACGACAAGCTGCACGACGCTCCCGCTGTCCGCCAACGAGTAGGCCTTGCCGAGCGGCGTTGCGCCGAGCTGATAGGCGCTGAAACCGCTGCCCTGCAGGCTGCCGCTGTAGGCAATGAGCGGGTAGGTTCCATCAGCAGGAGCGGCGCCGGTGACGTTGACCGTGATAGAGCCCGCCGGGCCCTCGTTGGTGATGCCATCGACCGTGGCGACGGTTAATGCGCCGCCGGCAACCACGTCAAAGCTCATTGAACCAGCGTTGGTGAAGACAAGGTTGGTTGCGATGCCCGTGCCTGGGAGTTCGAGCTTGCCGCCGTTGTTGACCGCGACGCCATTCACGATGCCGCCTCCCGAGAGCCTCAATGTTCCGCCGGAATTCACGGCAACCGCCCCAAACACTTCGCCGCCGCTGCTGACCGCGACGCTGCCGGCATTCACCGTGGTCACGGGAAGGGCGTTCTTGCCGGCAAGCGTGAGCGTGCCGCCGCCCGCGTTGGTAAGGCCGCCCGCGCCACTGATCAAACCACTCAAGGTTCCATTGTTGGTGCTGGTGAAGACAAGCGCCGCGCCGCTGGCGATGGAAACATCAGCGGCGTAACTGCCGTTCCCCAAACGGCCCGCGCCGGCGATTTCAAGGACGCCGTTGTTGACCGTGGTCGGACCGGTGTATTGGAGGTTTATGATTGTGCCGCTGCTGTTGGTATTCGCCGGGCTGAGCGTGAGCTTGCCGGCTCCATCTTTTCTCAACCCGAAATTCGGCCCGGATGTGAAACCGTTCCCTCCGGTTCCAAGTTGACCCGAGTAAGTGTAGGCAGCGCCATTGTTCACGGTCAGCGTGGCGGCGAGGGCACTTGCGCTATTGACGACGCATTGGTCTCGTCTGGCTCCCCGGGTGACCGTGGCCAGGCCAGCGACCGTCTGATTGAAACCGTTCAAATCCAACCGCACATAACGACCGCCAGCTGTATTGCCGGCGTTTCCTCCATCCAGCGTCAGCACGGTTGTCGTCGGCAACGCGTCGTCGGTCCCCAACTGAACGCCGAGGTTTGCCGCCGCTCCGTTGGCATGGAGCCGCGTTGACCCCGAGTACGTGTTTTTCTGGTTCAGCAAGATGGTCCCAAAATTGTTGCTCACGTTCGCGCCGTAGAAGGTCACGCTTTGCGGCCCGGAAATGACGCCGTTGAAAGTAATGCGTGTAGGCTGGCCTCCCGCCCCGAAGGACGGCGTATTGAACTGGGCATCGGCGGCCAGCAGAATGTCCGAGCTGATGGTGGTGCCGTTGGTTGCGCTGGGCGCGATGACGGGCGACGCGCCTCCGAGCGTGATGGTGCCGCCCGAGAGCGTCACAGCGGGGCTATGCTGGGCGAAACCGAAGTTGATCCGGTTCACGCTCACCGCTCCAGATACTGTCATGCCGGCGGCGGTTGCCCCCAACGCGAGGCTGCCGGTGCCGAAGTTCAGAACGTCGTTGGTGGTGCTGTTGGCCGTGAAGATCGTGCTGGCCCCGCCGGCCGCATTGGTGCTCAGGAATGCATCGATGCCCCAGGTCCCGGCGACGTTGCCGAACCCAGCCGTGGTCCCGTCGGTGTCCCAATAGTAGGTTGCCGGGAACGCGGAGGGTGCCGCGAACTGGGTGAGCAGCGCCGCCAAGGCTACGGTGGCGAAGAGATTATCAGGCTTAGAGAGTTTGAGTGTTTTCATGGCTGGACCAGTTCTGGTTGCGGTTGGTGACTACGCATTTCTGTTCTGACGCCCCGTGGGCTTGGAAAGCGTTCCGGAACTCCAGAAACCCAAAGAGTCACTGGCAGACACAAGCCAATTTCTGGCCGGAACACAATTTGTGCGATCACAGGCTGCTTAACGTTTAATTTTCAGTTGTGCGACGAAAATGTCATGTCACGGGAATACGTGACACGCCTAGCTTGGGCGGGCGGAGTCGCCTGCTGCCCGATGGCGAATCCGCAAGCCGGGAGTTCGCTGCTCTCCCCTTAGCCCAACGGATTTTCACCCGCGTGCCGCAACCACATGCGGCTTCAGTTCCGCATAGCGCGCCGCCGCCTGGGCCCGCGAATGGACATGGAGCTTTTCGTAAATTCGCCGCAGGTAAGTGTCCACGGTGTGCTCGCTCAGTTTGAGCGCGTCGGAGATCTCCTTGAGCAGGTAACCCCGCGATACCAGATCCAGCACCTCTTCTTCGCGCGCGGAAAGTTTGTGCGGTTCGACTTCCGGCGCGGCGGGAGGCGGTTTCTGAAAACACTGCACGACCTTGCGCGCGATGCCGCTGCTCATCGGCGAGCCGCCGCGATGCACCTCGCGCAAGGCGTCGAGCAGTTCCTCGCGCGCCGTCTCCTTCAACAGGTAGCCGGTCGCGCCCGCCGCCAGCGCGTTGAAGATCCGATCCGGATCTTCGTAGACCGTGATCATGACAAACTGGGTGCCGGGCATCTTGACTTTGAGTTGCCGGACGCATTCCACCCCGTTCAGGCCGGGCAGGTTGATATCCATCAGGACCACGTCCGGCTTATCCTGCGGCAGCGTGGCGAGGGCTTGCAGCCCATCGCCAAACTGGCTGAGGACCCGAAAGCCTTCCGCCTGCTTCAGCCACCGGGCGTAAATCGGACGCAAAGCAACATCATCCTCAACTATCGAAACGGTTATGGTCATGACGCGATTATCACAGTTGCACTTGTACCCCGGCTGGCCTCCGTCCGCATGTCACGGATTCCCGTGACACAGCCAAACTTGTGGCGGGGCCGTGATTTCAACGGACCGGATGGATTATCTTTGCCCATGGTCGGCCTTCAAGCTCACGCGGAAGGAGATGGTCGTGCCCACGCCAAGCTCGCTGTGCACTTCGCAATCACCGCCGATTTCCCGCAGGCGGCTGCGCATATTGCCCAGGCCGTTCCCCCGCAGGGCGCGCGACGCATCCTGGACCGTCGCGTGGGCGGCGCCGGCGTCGCTGGAGAAGCCTTTGCCGTTATCAGCGACCAGCAGTTCAAATCCGGCTTTCCCCGGCTTCAACGAAATCCGGACCTCGGACGCGGCGGCGTGCTTGATCACGTTGTTGAGGGCTTCCTTGAAGGCAAGAAACAGATTGTGCCGGATTTCGGCGGACAACGGCTGCCTGGGTAGTTGCAGGGGTATCTCGAGCCGGCAGTGGATTCGGGCCACCCGCAAAAAGTTCTGGGCGTAATGGCTGACATAGTTGGCCAGGCTGTCAAACGTGTCGTGCTCGGGATTCACGGCCCAGACCACCTCGCCCATCGCGTGGGTCAGGTCGCGCGCGGTTTGGTGGATTTGCGTCAAGGTCGCCGCCGCCGTCTCCGCGTTCCCGACTGCGTCGGGCGCAGGCTGGCTGAGCAGTGAAATGCGCGTCAGGCTGGCCCCCAGGTCATCATGAATGTCCCGGGCGATGCGGGCCCGTTCCTGCTCCAGCCCGCGGCGGGCCTCCACCCGGCGAAGTTTCCGCCGGTACCGCCGCCGCGAAACCAGGAACGTACTGACGCCAGCCACCAGCACCGTGGCCAATACGCCCGCCGCCTTGAACCACCACGTCTCCCAAAAGAACGGAGACACGGCCAGGGCCAATGCGGCCCCTGTCTCATTCCACACGCCTGCGCTGTTGCACGCGAGCACCCGGAACTCGTAATCGCCGGCCGGGAGGCGCGGATAGGTGGCGCGGCGGCGCGGGCCGACTTCGACCCAATTCGCGTCGAACCCGCTTAACTGGTAACGAAATTGCACGTTTTCCGGGGAACTGAAACTCAAGGCAGCAATATCAATCTCCAGCTTGCGGTGGCCAGGACCGAGGCGCAGCGGCGCGGTCAGGCCGCGCAGGTTAACCACGTTGCTGCCCCATTCGACCTGCAGCGGCGAGCCCGCGTTGTAGATCGCCACCAATTGATCGTCCACACTGACCCGTTCCAATTGGACCGACGGGGGAAGAGGATTGTCGTGAACCTTGCCCGGCGCCACCACGAGCAAGCCGCTGCTCATGGAGAACCACAGCCGCCCGTCGCGGCCCCGCCCCGCTGCCGGGAAGTAGTCGCGACTGGGCCGGACTCCCGGCAAGCCATCGCCGCCACCATAGGTCCGCACACGCATCCGCTGCATCCCCCCGGCCATCAGTGAATCCAGTTCGGCAAGACTTGCCCGCCACAATCCCCGGTTGCCCGCGATCCAAAGATTTCCGCCCCCATCCGGAAGGATTTGGGAAATGAAGTCATCGGCCAGACCCACGGCAGTCGTCAGGCGATGATACTTGCCGTCCTTCAAGTGCCCCAGTCCTTCGCCGGCATAGCCAATCCAAAGGCTCCCATCCGCAGTGGCGAGCAGGCAACGGACCGACAGCGGCACTGGTTCATGAATGGCCGGCTCGGCCACCAGCGTTGCGCCGTCAACTCTTTGAACTTCTCCGACTGCGGTTCCGATCCAGATGGTTCCATCGGCCGCCTCCGCCAATGCCCGAATAGGTCCCAGACGGGTAGTGTTCTTCATGACCAGCACCTGTCCGTCGCGCAACCGCTGCAACCGGCCGGGATTGTCCGTCGCCACCCAGACATCACCGTTTGAGGCGATCAGCAAGGACCGGACGCTGTTACTGGCTAATCCTTTCGATTGCCGCCACTCACGCCACACTCCCCCTCGAAAACACCTCAAACCCTGATCCCGCGTGCCCACCCAGACGCCGCCCCTTCGATCCGCCGCCACGCAGGTGGCGCTCCCGCCGGGCCAATTGGTGGCGCTGCTCAGCACCTCCCAGCGATCGCCGTTTTCCTGGGCCAATTGGCCATTCTGACCCGCCGCCCACAATCGGCCATCCGCGTCTTCGGTGACCGATAAGACCGATTCAAAAGGCAGTCCTGAATCTGTTCCGAGCAGCGCCACGTCGCGCGGCCGGACCAGATTCAATCCTCCCCCCCCGGTGCCCGCCCAAATGTTTCCTTCCCGATCCTGATGCAGACACTTGATCTCCTGATGCGAAGTCGGCACCTTCTGCCACTGCTGATCCTCCCACCGCAATAATCCAGCCGCAGCGGTGCCAACCCAGAGCGCGCCTGAGCGATCCTTGAGCAACACCGACGGCACGGCTTTGGGCGGTAACGGCCCCAGCTCGACCGGCTCGTGCCCCTCCTCAAACGTGAATAAGCGACCGCCGGCAGCAATCCACAGATTCGATTTGCCTCCCGAGCCGATGGCGGTCACCGGCGCTGCCAAGCGAAGTGAGGACAGAAATTTCCCCTCCCGCCACACGCCAAGACGTGCTCCCTTGGCGCACCAAATGTTCCCGCGGGCGTCACTGGCGGAGATGATGTCGTATGGCTCCAGCCAATCAGCAGGCAGCGCAACTGATTCTACCTGCTGATTCAAAATACGCCGCAATTGGTTTGGATAGGCGACCCATATTGCGCCTTCCTGGTCCTCCGCCATCATCACCACCCGATCGCCGGGCAGGCCGTCTTTCTCCGTAAAACTCACCAGTCCGTCCGGCTTGAGGCAAAGCAGGGGCCCGCGTTCCATCCCCAGCCAGAGCCGGTCGTGCCGATCATGAAGCATGGCCCGCACGGCGCGACTTGGCATGGCCGGGAAGTTTGCCCGGGGCAGGACGGCAAAGCTCTTCCCGTCGAAGCGTGACAAGCCAGCTTTGGTGGCTACCCACAAGTAACCGTCCGCAGTCTGCGCCACGCCAGTGATGCTGTTATCCGGCAAACCATCTTCCGTCTGGTACGCCCGGTTGAACCAGGAAGATGTCGGCGTGGCTGCACGGGCGCACACGATGCCGCCTGCTGATAAAGCAATGACCGCTACGGCACCGCACCAAGTTTTAATCCACGTATGAACCATGATCCACGCCCCACGCTCCTTCAATCTAACATTATTCTGCCAGATTCAAACTCAAAGAGGCGAGGCGAACGCCTTTGCCTCCAGCACCAGCCGGCCCAAGAACAAGCTGATGCCTACCAGGATTAGGAAAATCCTCCACGCCAATATGATAGGTACGGAAGCGCGGCAAGGCGCCGCCGAACGCGGAACGCTTCGGGCGTTCACCGGTGACAATCAAAGGGAAGCTCACGGTAGCATAGTCGCCGAGGTTGTTGCCAATGAGGCTGTTGACGAGACACTGGGAGGGCAGCTGGTGAACGAGGTCAACGAGCATTTTGGATGCGTCCGGGGTGATTGGGCCGGCGTGTCGAACCAGACGCCGACGATCGGGCCGCAGTTGCGAAGCAATTCCTCGAGTTGCGGAACGGGCTTGGTCTTCAGGTATTGTCGGAATACCCGGCCATAATCGCCTGCTGGGTCGTAAAGAAGCTTTGACGGGTTTCGGCCAGCTCGACCAGTCTGGCATAGCACACGGTTCACAGACAACATGCGTAAACCAATGATATAGTTGATGATAGGTGCAATAAGAAAGAGAACAAAAGGTGGACGGCGACTGGGCCAGTGGACGCAATCCTTTGATAAAACCGTCTTTTGCAGAGGCCCAACATGGTATATATTCCTTCCTTGTAAACCAAGTCAGGGGGCGTAGCGTTCATACATGATAGCAACGGAAAAAACGCGATTTTTCCTCGCGGTCTGCGTGAGTTTGATCACTGGATGTGCCACAACGGTTTCCACCAATCCTTCAGGGAACAAAGCTCAAATCGGTTTAAGCGGAATCGGCGGTTTGGAAGCAAGAACATGTTCAGCAAGGGTTGTTAAGTATGAGGATTGCTACGAGGTGTCGATTTTTCATGAAGGCACATGTCTCCTGTTGCCGATCACCCCAGAAGGACCATTTCCGCGAGTCGGTGATGTCTCCAAATTCTGCCTGACTGGTCCTGGCCGGCCCATAAAGGGTGGCCGAAAGTTCGTATTGAGCATCGATGGGATAGACCTTTTGGGAAAATATAAATCCGGGTTTATCGTGGTGAATGAACAGGAAAAAACAATTCAGATGTCGGCCTCATTGAGGTCAATAAACCCATTTAAAGAAGGTAACGCCAACCATTCCGGGCTTTATAAATGCACATTCGATATTGGATCTGTTGAAGCTCTTAACACCAATGTCAATTTTCGGACATATAGCGGAAAGATGGTGAAATTCATCGCACAAACATCGGATTCAAGTCACTGCATCTTTGGAACCAACGTTGTAAAACTCGACGGTGATTTTCGTTCCAAAACAAATTATGAATTCATGGGCAAGTATGATTGTCATTATTGGTCTGGCGAGGTCGGATATTCATTGGCCGTTTACCGAAGCCTCATCCTCAGTCCCTAAAAAAATCCATACCCGCCTTCACAGGTGGCGTTTTATAATTTGATCCGTTTCTCATGCATGCCTCCCTTCAGGTTCAGCTGAGTTTGTGTGAACATTTTCCGCCCTCCCCGAGTGGGTCCCACCCATTCCGTCCCGCAGCGCAGCATAATGACGGCTTGTTTCCTGGCAGCCACACGCTATCATGGCAGGCAACAACGCTATGAAACCGATACTGCGCGCCTGGGCCGGTCTGCTGCTCCTGCTGGGACTCCTGCCCGTCACCCCGGTGAAAGCCCAGACCAGTGACGGCCTGGATCCCGCCGTCATCAGCTTCCTGCTGACCAATGTGTTCGGCGCACACCACAGCTTTACGGGGGTGGCGGACATCCAGGTCAACGAGCCGGGGATGCCCTCCACCCTGCAAATCGGGCTCTGCCGCCAAGGGGACAAGTACCGGGTGTTTCTGGACTTTGCGAATTTCCAAGGGGGAGCGGCCACGGCCCCGCTGATGAGACTGATGCGGCAGATGGGGACGGACAAAATCATCAACATCATGCGTCTGGACAAGGGGGTGACGTGGCGCGTTTACCCCGGGGTGCAGGCCTACCACGAAAGCACCATCGCGTTGCAAACCGAGGGAGCCACCGAGGAAACCAAGACCAGCCTGGCGGCGATCCTCAAATCCAAGATGGACCGGGCTGACGCCGGGGAGGAGACCGTCAACGGCCACCCCTGCGCCAAGAAACAGATCCGGCTGGTGAATGGCCGGGAGCAATTGGACATCGGCTTCCTCTGGCTGGCCAGGGACATGAAGGACTTCCCAGTGCGCATCGAACTGCGCAACGATGGGACGCCCTTTGTGATCACCTTTAAGGAAGTGCGCACCACAAACGTGGATGCCCGATTGTTTGAAGTGCCGGCCGGCTACCAAAAGTACAAAGGGATAGCCGAGATCACCGCCGCCGCCCGGGCCCGCCGGGCCGCCGCCCCGCGCCCCCCCGCCAAGCCGGCCAAGCCGTAGGCGGATAGAGCCGTGCGGGCGGTTCAGGTGACCAGGCGGGGCGAAAGACCTTGCACTTCCGCCATAGCTCCCTGTGTTTGTCGCGAGCTTGAAATCGCCTCCATGGAAGCCATGGGCGCCGTTCCATAAAAAGGAAATACTGACCGTCTGGCTGACACAGAGAAGAGAATTGCAGATTTCTTGCTAAGGTTCGGACCGTTCACGACAATATCCCTAACTAACAAGCAGCATGCCGGAAGAAAACGCCACGAACTCGACCGAACGAACGAACCTGGTGCAGGGGTTGTTCATCCAGCATGCAGCCCAGCTGCGAGGGTTCATCGTGGCACTGACGCCAGACCTGGGACAGGTGGACGACCTATTCCAGGAAACGTTCCTTACGGTGACAGCAAAGGCGGGAGTTTTTGACCCGCAACGCGATTTTCTGGCCTGGGCGTGCGGAATCGCACGCTACAAAGTGATGGAGGCAGGGCGGCGGGCAGCGCGGCAATGGCAGCCATTATCGGATGGCGTTTTAGAAACGCTCTGCGCGTGCGAACCGCCGCAGACACCACGGGAACCGCTGCTGCAGCATTTGACCGAGTGCCTGAAGGAACTGACGCCGCAGAGCCAGCGGATGATGGAAATGTGCTACCAGCAGGGGCACAAGCCCGGAGAAATTGCCCGGCGGCTCGCCTGGACACCAGAGGCTGTTTACGTGGCCTTGTCGCGGGCCCGGGCAGCAATGCGCCAATGCGTTGAACGCAAGACGGCAGGCGAGGGAGGCCGCGCATGAACCTGAGCCGCCTGACGACCCTGCTGGACCAATACCGCGCCGGCACGCTAAGCGAGGCTGACCGGGCAGAATTGGAGCGCACGCTCCTTTCTTCGTCCCAGGCACGGGAGGAGTTTTGGCAGCACGCCCGGTTTCACGCGCTGCTGGCGTGCTGGGGACAGGAATCGTGGGGGCGAAGGATGGCGGTAAACCCGGCGACAACGTTGCCGGGCAGCACAGCGCCCAATAACCTTGTCCCCCTGAGCAGGCCACCCAATGCCAGCAGGCGGGGAAACCGCCTTGCCTGGGCAGCGGGACTGGCGGCCGTGTTCGCAGCTTTGCTGACCGCCTGGGTACTGCTCCGGGGAACGGAATCCCCATCGGGGGCAAAGGCGGTCAACGCCGTCGCGGTGCTCACCCGGGGAGCAGGCCTGGAGGCAGAGTCCTCGGGCGCAAGACTGGCGGAAGGCGATGCCCTGGTGCCAGGCTGGTTGCAGCTGAGGGCGGGAGTGGCGGAGGTTGAGTTCTACAGCGGCGCAAGCGTAATTCTGGAAGCACCGATGCAGGTGAGGGTGCTATCAGATCGCAAGCTATATTTGGCCGCCGGACGCCTGCGGGCACGGGTTCCGGAGCAGGCGCGCGGATTCACCGTCAACGGGGAAAACTATTCGGTGACCGATTTAGGGACGGAGTTTGGGGTGAGCGCAGCAGATGGCCAGCCCTGGGAAGTGCATGTTTTTGCGGGGCGGGTTTTAGTT
Organism: uncultured Verrucomicrobiota bacterium; assembly: GCA_903930345.1. Lineage (GTDB taxonomy): Bacteria > Verrucomicrobiota > Verrucomicrobiia > Limisphaerales > CAIYYI01 > CAIYYI01. The sequence goes on along the minus strand of CAIYYI010000263.1, from coordinate 22,587 downwards.
GGACCCGATTCGGGATCGACACCCAGGCAGGAGGTGACCGAAGGAAAGGCTCTGCGCTGGAAGGGCGGAGCCTGGGAAACGGCCGCCGCGAACGGCAGCCGATTTGTCACGGATAAGGAGCTGGTGCGCCGCAGACACGAAGAATGGCAGGAGCGGCACCGGGTGTGGCGACAAGCCAGCGCTCAGCTCAGCCAGGATCCCAAGACGCTGGTCCATTTCCCGTTTGAAGACCAGGCGGCAACCGATCGGCTACTGAGAAACGAGGCAAACGAGGCACTGCCCGCAACGGCGGGCAGCATGGTGGGCTGCGAATGGACGGAAGGGCGGTGGCCGGGCAAAAGCGCGCTCGAGTTTAGACAGCCCGGCGACCGCGTCCGGCTGGCAGTGACCAACGCCATGGAAGCGGCCACGTTGCTCGCCTGGGTGAGGGTGGATCGGCTGCCGGACAGCGAGTACGCGGCATTGGCGGTTTCGGATGGGCACCTTGATGGCCATGCCCACTGGCAGATCACCCGGCACGGAGATGTCGGGTTTTCCTTCCGCTACGCGGCGGGAATCTGGGAGCGGTGCGTGGCGCGCGGTTTCTTCACCCCGGAAAAGCTGGGCCGGTGGATGATGCTGGCGGCAACCTACGACCGGGCAGAGGGCCAGATTTGGCTGTATGCAGACGGAGCGCCCCTGGCATCCGCCCGCGTGCAGCATGCCGCCACTCTCCGGCTAGGAGACCTGGAACTGGGGAACTGGGGCGTTCGTCCCGGGCACCCGCATTGGAACTATGCGACGCGCCAGGGAGACGGCTTTGTGCTCCGGAATTTTACCGGGCGGATGGATGAGTTCGCGCTAAGCGCGCGAGCTTGGAGCGCGGAGGAAATCCGGCGCTATTATGAGCTCACCCGACCGGACGCCAGGAAAAGTTTAACGAAAAAGATCCCATGAATCTCCTCCCTGAAATACTTGTCAACACCTGCCTCAGATGGGGCTGCCGGGCCGCACTGCTGGCCGGGTTATGGCTCAGCAACGCATCGCTGACGGCGGCCGCCCCTCCCGCCACCTTCAGCAATCCGCTCAACCTGGATTATGGCTGGAGCGCCAAGGGATATCGCCACAGCGCAGACCCGGTGATCGTTTTGTTCAAGGGCCGGTACTATCTCTTCGCCACGGATGACGTGCCGGGCTACCGCGTCTCGGATGATCTGCTTTCATGGACGAACATTGTGTTCGCGCCCGAGCTGCGCCCACTGGTGTCAGACAACGACCGGGGCACCTACTGCGCACCGGCGGTGGCAGCGGATCAATCTCATGTGTACTTCATCCGCATGGATCGGCGCAAAGCCAGCAAAACGGTGCCGGTGATGCGCAGCGCAGACCCGGCCTCAGGCAGATGGGAAAAATGCGGCGAATTGCGCACGACAGGGGATCCCGCCCTGTTTTTTGACCAGAACCGAGCCTGGCTTTATCACGGCCTGAACCATCCCACCAAAGTCTTTGAGATCGACCAGAAGTCCTGGACCGAAATCCCGGGCAGCGAACGGCAACTGCGTCCGGCAATCACCAACCTGGCCGATCTCTACGGCGGCTACGAACGCGGCCGGCGCGAGCTGCTCGGCGAAGAAGACACTGGCGCCTGGCTGGGGAAATTCAGCCAACTGCCCTGCCAGGAGGCCGCGTGGATGACCAAACGAAACAACCGTTACTATCTGCAATACGCCACGCCGGGAACCGTAACCGAGTGGTACTGCGACACCGTGATGGAAGGCCCCTCGGCAACAGGTCCATTTCAGCACGTGGGCTACGCGCCTGCGTCGTTGAAGGTGGGAGGATTCATGGGCAGCGCGGGGCATAGCTGCGTCTTTCAAGATAAACACGGCAATCACTGGCGGGTGACAACGATGTGGGTTGGGGTTCACGATTTGTTCGAGCGGCGGCTGGGGTTGTTCCCGGTGAGCTTCGATGACGCGGGGCGCATGTTCACGGAGACAGCCCTGGGCGACTACCCGCAAGAGATGCCCCAAGGGCCACGCGGCACGAAGGCCTCCCCGCTGGCCGGCTGGTGGGTGCAATCGTTCGGCAAAACCTGCAACGCCTCTTCCTCGCTAACGAATCACGCTCCAGACCTCGCCGCCGATGAGGATTGCCGCACCTGGTGGTCCGCGAAGACGGGCAATGCCGGCGAGTGGTTGCAGATGGATCTGGGCAAGCCCACCCGGGTTAATGCAGTGCAGATAAACTTCGCCGAGCAGGACTGCATTTCAAAACCTGGTCCGTCCGCCAGCGGTTCCATTCGCTACAAACTCCTCGCCTCGGAGGACGGCAAGCAGTGGCGTGCCCTTTCTGCTCCAGGTGCCCGGGTTGAAGCGGGCGGCGGGGTGAGGGAAGCACAGGGCCCACATGACTATCTTGCTTTCGACGAAACGCAGACGCTCCGTTTTCTGAAATTAGAATGCCATTCCATGCCGGCGGGCGGCAAGTTCGCCCTGCGTGATCTGCGCGCATTCGGCCCGGGTAGCGGGTCCCCTCCCCGCCCTGCGACCCATTTTAAGGTTGTGCGCCACGCTGACGACGACCGAAACGCCACCATCAACTGGACGCCCAGCCCTGACGCCGATGGCTACCTGATACGCTTCGGCATCGCGCCGGACAAGCTGTTCCAAGCCATCCAGCTTCGAGGTGGCACGAATGGGACACTGACGATCCACGCCTTGAATCGCGGCGTGAACTACTCGTGGCGCGTGGACGCCTTCAATGGCAATGGCCTGACCCAAGGCGCCCCGTCCCCAGCGAACTAAACCCATGAAAAAACACTTTTTTCCACATCGCATTGTTACCATGGCATGGTTCACCGCCGTGTCGGTCATGGCTGCCATGCCAGGTGCCAACGCCAGGCTCGCTGACCCGTTCGATCTAGCGGATGTGCGCCTGCTCGACGGACCCTTCAAGGAGGCGCAGGAGCGCGACAAAGGCTACATCCTGCGCGTCGAACCCGAACGGCTCATGCATTGGCTGCGCGTGAATAACGGGGTGTCGTCAAAGGCCAAGCCTTACGGCGAGTGGAAGACGAACGATTACGCGTTCCAGGGACACTACGAAGGGCATTTCCTCTCCGCCTGTGCCGAGATGTATCGCAGCACCGGCGATTTGCGTTTCAAGGATCGGCTTGACCAGACGGTGGCCATCATGGCCGAGGTGCAGACAGCGAAAGGGTCGGGGTGGCTGGCGCCGTTTCCCGAGAGTTGGGTGCGCATCATGGCGGGGATCGAGGCGCGACCGGCGGGATTGGGCCGATTGCCGGTCCCTTGGTATGCGTTGCACAAGGTCTACCAGGGACTCATTGATGCCCACACGCTGGCCGGGAACCAGCAAGCGCTCGATGTAATGCTGAAGGTCGCTGCGTGGCTGGAGAAATACTCTGCACAAATCAATGACGAGGCGTTCCAAAAGATGCTCGATGAGGAGCATGGCGGCATTAACGAGGCGATAGCAAATCTTTATGCCATCACGAAGAACCCCGCGCATCTCGCGCTGGCAAAGCGTTTCTGCCATCGCAAGGTGATGGAGCCGCTTGCTCTCAACCAGGACATCCTCGACGGCTTGCACGCCAATACCCAAGTGCCGAAATTCACCGGTTTCGCACGCCTCTATGAGTTCACCAGCGAACCCCAGTACCACGATGCCGCGAGCAACTTCTGGCGATACGTTGTCGCTGGACGCAGCTACGCCAATGGCGGTAACAGCAACCACGAAAAGTTCACACCCAAGCAGCATCTCTCCCTGTCGTTGAGCAAGGGGAACACCGAAACCTGCAACACGCACAACATGCTCAAGCTGACGCGACATCTATTCATGTGGGCTCCAAGCGCAGGCACTGCTGATTACTACGAGCGTGCCCAACTCAATCACATCCTCTCTTCCCAGCACCCGCAGCACGGCACCGTAGCGTACTTTCACAGCCTGGAAAGCGGCAACCGCAAGGGCTTTAGTCCTTCGTGGGTGACCTTTGCCTGCTGCCACGGCTCCGGCATGGAAAACCATGCAAAATACGGGGACAGCATTTACTTCCACCGCGGTGGCGAGCGCCTGTTCATCAATCTCTTCATCGCCTCCGAGCTGAACTGGAAGGACGTCAGCCTGACCTTGCGTCAAACTACGATGTTTCCCGAGGAGGCAGGCACCACGTTGGAAATCGTGGCGAGTCAGCCGGTGAAAACCACCCTAAGCATCCGCAAACCGCTCTGGGTCGGCCCGGGCTTTGCCGTGACGGTAAACGGAGAAGCGATCCACACCACAACAGGTGCCGAAGGGTATGTGGATATCGAGCGCATCTGGAAGACGGGCGATAGGATAGCAGTGAAGTTGCCGATGTCACTGCGGTGGGAAGGCTTTGAGGACAATCCAGACCGCGCGGCCCTGCTTTACGGCCCCGCAATGCTCGTCGCTAAGACCGATGGCGGCGCACGCTACTCAGTTGTGCGCAAACCGGCAGATAAGGCGCTCACCGCCGTCAAGGCTACTGGAAAGCCGCTCCATTTCACGGGTGACCCGACCGTATTCCAGCGGGATTTAACAGCGAAGCCCATCAGTTTCCTCCCCATGTATCAGGAATGCTCGGATCCCTACATCGCCTATTGGGACTTGCGCGACGAAGTCCGCATGGCCGCTGACAGGGCAACTTACGAAACCGAGGCAAAGCGCTGGACTCAACTAGCGCCGCGCACGGTGGACATGGTCTTCTTTGACGCCGGCACGCCATCCGCCACCAGCACCATGCCTGGCCGGTTGGCGAGCGATCCCGCCCTACCGCGCACCGCCGGAGCGAACCGCAGCGAAAAAGACCATGACCTCGAAGCGCACAACGGCTATAACCATGAGTTCAATGAACCGCAGCGCATCATCGCCGGGCACTGGCAGACTTTCCGAACAGCGGAATTGGGTTCGGATCGCTTCGGCTGGACGCTTGCACTCGAACGCGGCAAGCCGCAGCTGCTGCTGATCCGCCTGTGGTCTCCGCCCGCCGATGATCCGGACGCACGCCGCGCGACAAATTGCGGCTTGGAAGTACAGGTGGCCGGGGTGAAGGCGATGCCGAACTCGAAGGACGCCGGCAAAGACGAAACTACCACCCAGGGCAATCAACTCGACACCGGCGCGAAAGCGAAGGCCATTCCTGCCCTGACCAAGCTCGGGACTATTGGCCCGGCCAAGGCCGACGGCACGTTCCGTGATGTAACCTTCCCGATTCCAGCGGCTCTTGCCGCCGGCAACGACCTCCTGATTGTCCGCATTGTGCGGCAAGGGGGGAAGGTTGGCGGTTTGGTGGCGGAAGCGCGCGTGATGAAGGATACGGCTGAAGCCGCGGCCGTTTCTTGGGCTGATAATCCAGTCGGATCCCCGCTCGAACCGGTGCGTTTGAAACAGGTTCGGTTAGGCGGCTTCTGGAAGCAGCAGGTGAAGCTGCAAACTGAGAAATGGTTGCCGCATTGCGTCACGCAGATGGAGAAAGGCGGCCGCGGTCAGGAACTCCTCAATCTCGTAGCCACCGGCAAGGTGCTGCGCGGTGCAACCAATGATTGGAAATTCACCGGTGCCATCTGGAGCGATGCTTACGTTTACAACGTGATGGAATCCATCTGTCTGGCCCTCGCGTTCGACCCTCAGGGCGACCCCGATTTCACCGCAGCCCAGCTAGGCCTTCGCGCCAAGATGGAAGAATGGATTCCCGTCATTCTCGCGGCTCAGGACAAGGACGGGTATATCCATTCCTACCATGTGTTGCGCAACCATCAGCGCTTCACCAAGGACGGCGACCACGAGTTTTACGTCATGGGATATTTCCTCGAGATGGGGGTTGCCCACTACCGGCTAACCGACGGCAAAGATCGCCGACTCTTCGATGCGGCCATCCGGTGTGCGAATTTTCTCAACGCGACCTTTGGACCGACCCCGAAGCGCAGTTGGCGCAATGGCCACCCAGGTCTCGAATACGCCCTCTGCCGCCTCGGCGTTCTCGTTAACGAGGTGCAGGGCGGCGGTAAAGGTGACCCATACATCCAGCTCGCCCGCCATTTCCTCGATCACCAGCATGTGAATCCCGCGCCCAACGTCTACAACCAGTCCGAACAGCCGCCCGTAGAAATGACCGAAGCCCGTGGCCACGCTGTGCGAGCCACCTACTTCTACACCGCCATGACCGACATCGCATTGCTCCAGAACAATGCTCTGTATCATAAGGCGGTGGGTCGGCTCTGGGGAAACGCGATCCAGCGCAAGAGCTATCTGACAGGCGGCGTTGGGGCTTCCGCGAAGGGCGAGGCATTTGCGGGCGATTACGAACTGCCAAACAACGGTTACTGTGAGTCTTGCGCTGCCTGCGGCATGAGCTTCTGGGCGGACCGCATGCACGCCCTGCACACCGATGCCCATTTCCGCGACGTCCAGGAACGCTTGCTCTATAATGCTATTCTCGGCTCTGTCGAACTGACCGGAACCAACTTCTACTATCAGAACCCCCTTGAATCCAACAAGTCACGCTATCCCTGGCACTCCTGCCCGTGCTGCGTGGGGAATATTCCGCGCACGTTGTTCGGACTGACGGATGCCATGTACTCTACGGACAAAACCCACCGCGAACTTTTCATCAGCCATTTCGTGGACAGCGAAGCGACGATTCCTGATATGGCGGGCGCGCCGCTGCGTATTCGCCAAGAGACAGAATATCCGTGGCAGGGACGCGTGGGGGTGACTTTGCATCCGACCAGGGCGGCAGATTTCACCGTGAAGTTGCGCATCCCCGATCGCACGGATAGCGATCTGTATCACGCAGTGCCGGATGTGGCCGGCGTGTTCAAGTTGAGCGTGAACGGCGAAGTCCAGAAAGTGAAAGCCGCCAAGGGCTACGTCGCCCTGACCCGCCGATGGAAGTCTGGTGACAACATCAAACTGGAACTGCCGATGCCCGTGCAGCGGGTGTATTGCGACGAAAAGGTGGCCGCCAATCGCGGCCGGGTTGCGCTCCAGCGTGGACCGGTTGTTTACAGCGTTGAAGACTTGGATCATCCGCAGCCGGTGAAATCGCTTGTGCTCAAGCCCGAAATGCCATTGGAGGCGGCGTGGAAAGAAAAGCTCCTCGGTGGCGTCATGGTGATTGAAGGACCGGGCGTCATGGCGGTGCCAAACTACGTCCGGCTCAATCGTGGCGGTTGGTCCCAAGTCTGGCTGACGGAAGATCCCGCCGCGGTCGCAAGGAATCTTCCAAAACCGCCGGAGATGGTGTCCGGCTTTGCTGAAATCCAAAAGCGGACAGTGGACTATGTTAAAATCGGTGACGCAGACTTGGAAAAACAGCACGCGTTGCAAGGCGACAAGATCGCTCATGGCGAGGCCTTCAGCCACGAGTGGCGACACGCCGCTGGAGGCGGGTGGTTCAGCTACCAAATGAAAGTCGCGCCGGAAGGCCAGCAATCCGTCTATTGCATTTATTGGGGCAGCGACCGTGGCAATCGCATTTTCGACATACTCGTGAATGGCGAAAAGATTGCCACTCAGAAGCTCGAGTCGAACAAGCCGAATGAATTCTTCGCCGTAGAATATTCCATCCCCGCGAATCTCACCGCTGGCAAACAACAAGTCACGGTGAAATTTCAAGCGCATCCTGGCAGCACAGCTGGTGGCGTGTTTGATTGCCGGGTGGTCAAGGGGAAATGAGAACCATTGGTCGGACTTACGTTGTGAATAGAAAACCTAGCCGCATGCGCCCACCAATCGTCCACCTGTCCGCCATACTCATTCTAACAATAACCGCCGCCGCCCAGCAGGCAACTGTGGTTGTTGATGGCACCGCCAAAGGCCTGCCGCTACCATCCACACTCCATGGCATTTTCCTCGAGGAGATCAACCGGTCCGGCGACGGCGGATTGCATGCTGAGATGCTGTCCAACCGCTCGTTTGAGGAGAACCCGGAACGTCCGGTCGATTGGAGGATCGAAGGCCAGGCCACACTTGATCGGGATGAACCACTCCATCCAAACAATCCCACCCACCTCCGCATCAAAGGCCCCGCAACGCTCACTGCCGCCGGCTTCAAGGAGCGAGGTTTCCGGGTCAATCCGTGCGAGCCGCTCACCTTACGCTTCTGGACCCGCATGGCCGACAATGTGAGGGTGGACGTGGCGCTCGTGGCGAAGGACGGGAAGACGCTGGCCATCGCTTCCGCTGATCTAACCACCAAGGCATGGGCAAAGCATGAGCTCGGCCTCAAACCTTCCGCCGCTGATCCTGATTCGAGGCTTGTGCTACGGTTTTCTGGCCCTTTGCGGCTCGACATGGTTTCGCTCATGCCGGCCGGTGGCTGGCGTGGGTTGCCCTTACGCAAGGATCTTGCGGAGTTGCTTGCGGCGATGAAACCCAGGCACATCCGTTTCCCTGGCGGTTGCTACGTGGAGGGTGAAACGATGGCTTTCGCGCACCGCTGGAAGGACACCATCGGCCCGGTCGAGGAACGCCCGTTGCAGGCAATGCGCTGGGGCTATCACAGCACCGGCGGCTTTGGCGTGCTAGAGTTTCTGCTCTGGTGTGAGGCGCTCGGCGCGGAGCCGGTCTATGTGCTCAACGCCGGCATGTCCCATCAGGAGGACGTGTCGCTAGACCGCATGCAGCCGTTTGTGCAGGACGCGGTGGATTTCATGGAATATGCCACCGGCGGCTCGGACACCGAGTGGGGCGCGAAACGCATCGCTCATGGCCGCAAGCAGCCGTTCCGCATCCAGTACCTTGAGATTGGCAATGAAAACGGTGGCACCGCTTATGAAAAACGCTTTGAACTTTTCCACGACGCGCTCAAGGCCCGCTGGCCGGACCTGAAAATCATCGCCAACAAATGGGACCGCCGCGTGCCGCTCACGCGGAAACTCGATGTGATTGACGAGCACTACTACCGACCATCGACGTGGTTCCGCCAGGCTTCGCAGAAATATGACGCCCCGGGGCTCCGTGGCGGACCAGGAATTTATGTGGGCGAATACGCGTCCAGCCATGATGCCAAGCCGGGCACGTTGCGAGGGGCGCTTGCCGACGCATCGTTTCTCGCCGGCCTGGAACGCAACTGCGACCTTGTCACGCTTGCAGCCTATGCCCCGCTGTTGTGCCACGAAGACTGGGGGAAATGGTCTCCCAATGCGATTCACTTCAATCACCGCGCCGCGTGGGGAAAACCTAGCTATCATGCGCAGAGAATGTTCGCCTCAACGCGCGGCGAGGTCGTCCTGCCTTGCAACGCCGAAGGTCCGGGTGAGCTGCCGGCCGCCCCTGCGGGCGGGGTTTCTTTTCTAACAGCCATCCCCGGCGCTTCCTTCGCCGACCTGCGCATCACCGCGCCGGACGGCGGCCTGCTCGCCGGCGGGCCGGACACCCGCTGGGGTCTTGCCAAGGATGAGTTCCGCCGCGAGGGCGAAACTTTCACCCGCACCAGCACCCGGCCCCGCGACCTCGGCGCGATTCGCATTGGCGACCCTCGCTGGGGGAATGCCTATGACCTCTCCTGCCGCGTACGCCTCCCGGTGGATCTCCCGGCGCGCACGCTCAACTGGAAAAGCGGCATGCGAGTCAATGTGCTCGGCGACCGCTTCACCATCGGCCTCGGGAACTGGGGAAACCACGTCCATACCATCGAGGGCATGAACCTCGCCGAGGAACGCCGCGGTTCGCTCGAACCCGGGAAGTGGCACGAGGTGCGCATCTCGGTACGCGGTCAGTCAGTCAACGTATTGTTAGATGGAAAGCTCGCCACCGGCGGCACACAGCAGCCGATCCCGGTGTTGTGCGCGAGCGCGCAGCGCACGGCCAACGGAAGCACCATTGTCCTCCGCCTTATCAATAACGGTCCGGTGCCGCTCGACACCCTCATTGACCTCGGCGCGGTAAAACCGACTGGCAACGCAGCCGGCTGGATTCTCAGTCATGCCACCCCGGAAGCGACCAACACCGAGGACCAAGCGGAATCGGTTTTTCCAAAACCCTTGCTGTGGGACAAGGTGGGGCCGCGCCACAACCGCAGGCTCCCTGCCTTTTCGCTAAGCGTTGTCTCCATCCCACTCCATTGAGCGTCATGATCCAAACATGCTTAGCCGATTATTCCACACCATGAATTCCTGCCTTCTCATCCTTTTGGCCATTCTCGGCTTCTTCGTGCCACTTGCCGTGGGGGAGTCCAAGACCGCCCTCTTCCGCCAGGTCAGAAATCCCGATTTCGTCCGGCGCTTCGAGCAGACGCCGCAGGAATGGGTTGGCGAATTCACCAACATCAAACGGTGGAAAGGCTCGCGCGGTTTCACGCGCGAAAGCCAGGCCACGAAGGAAACGGGCATCGGTTGGCTCTCGAACGGAAGGGACCGCCTGTTTGTTGGTATCCCAGCCCCACGCAGCACACCGCACGCGGTTTGCACCGGCCGGAGAAGCGCGGACCACACCCAGTTGAACTGCCCGGACGCCCACCCGCGTGTGATGGCCGGCGAACCAGTGTAGGTTGTGTCGGGCTCCTTCGATATGACGGTCTGCTTTGCCGACAACGACCATCCGAAATCGCGAGAGGTGTTCAACTCGTTCTTCCAGATTGTCGAGCGCAGCCCGCAAGGTTATCGTCCGGCTTACGGCTTGTTCTACAATAAGCAGAAACTTCGCGCCGGGGCTTGGGATGACAATCCTTTTGTGCAAGGCGTCACGCTTGAGCGCGGCCAATGGTATCGCATCCGCTTCGATGCCACGCTCCGCGACGACGGGGCGCGCACGGTCCTCAGTTTCTGGCCGGTGGATGCGTCTGGTCGTCAGGGCCTGCCGCAGGTTTCCGGTCTGGTGATCGAACACCAACGCGGCCTCCGCCGCCAGAACGAATCCCGCTCGTTCCCCGTGATGATCGGCTCCTACACTTGGGGCCTTAACGGCAAGGAAAAGATGGAAGCCGCCACACTCATTTCGGCATACAGCCAGGGTCCGCTTACAGTCCATCCCGCGAATCCCGATTTCTGAATCAACATGAAGATCCTTATCCCCACACTGTTGCTCGCCACTTGCCTTTCGGTGGCCGGCGCAGATCCGCATCCTGGCGACTATCCCATTCAGCCCGTGCCCTTCAGCGCCGTCAAGGTGCGGGACGCCTTCTGGTCGCCGCGGCTGGAAACAAACCGCACCGTCACGATCTGGAGCAACTTCAAAAAATGCGAGGACACAGGCCGTTTTGAGAATTTCGACAAGGCCGCCGGCAAGGTGAAGGGCGACTACAACGGCACCCGTTACGACGACTCCGACGTTTACAAGTGCATTGAGGGCGCCGCTTACTCGCTGGCTCTCGCTCCCGATCCAAAGCTCGACCAGTTTCTTGACGACCTAATCACCCGCATCGCCGCCGCGCAAGAACCAGATGGCTACCTCTATACCATCCGCGTCATCCCGCCGGACAGGATGCCAGAGAAACTTGGAAAGAAACGGTGGGAGCGGGTTTACAGCAGCCAGGAACTCTACAACTGCGGGCATCTCTACGAAGCGGCTGTGGCGCATTTCCAGGCCACGGGCAAACGCACGCTGCTCGGCGTGGCGCTTAAGAACGCCGACCTGCTCTGCCAGGTCTTCGGTCCCGGCGAAGGCCAGCTCAGGGAACCGCCGGATCACCAAGGCGTGGAGATGGGGCTGTGCAAACTTTACCGCATCACTGGCCAACAGCGCTACCTCGACCTGGCAAGGTTCTATGTGGAGGCGCGAGGCCAGTCCCTCGGCCGCACATTGCGTGGCGCCAACCGGCAGGATCACAAGCCCATTTACGAGCAGGAGGAAGCCGTAAGCCATGCCGTCAAGGCAGCGTACTACTACAGCGGCGCGGCGGATGTAGCAGCGTTGACCGGAGACCCGAAGCTTCTGTCAACGGTGGATCGGCTCTGGGAGGACGTCGTATCCAGAAAGCTGTATCTCACGGGAGGTCTCGGCGCGAAACGCGAGGGCGAGGCTTTCGGTTCCGCCTTTGAGCTGCCGAACCTGACTGCCTACAACGAAACCTGCGCGGCCATCGCCAACGTTTTCTGGAACCACCGGATGTTCCTGCTGCACGGCCACGCCCGCTACCTGGATGTACTGGAGCGCACGCTTTACAATGGCATGCTCTCCGGCGTCGCGCTCAATGGCAGGGAGTTTTTCTATCCCAATCCCCTGGCGAGCAAGGCTGGCTACCAGCGCAGCCCGTGGTTCCACACCGCCTGCTGCCCGGTAAATGTCGTGCGCTTCCTCCCGGCCATCGGCGGATACGTCTATGCCGCACGTGACCACGAGGTCTTTGTAAACCTCTTCATTGGCGGCACAGCCAGACTGACGGTTGGCCACACCACCACCGGTCTGCGCCAACAAACCCGCTATCCCTACGACGGCAAAGTGAGCCTCACCGTCACGCCGGAAAAACCGTTGGAATTCACGCTCAACGTGCGTATCCCAGGCTGGGCTCAAAATCAGCCTGTGCCCGGCGACCTCTATCGTTACAATGACGGCCTTGACACTGAAGTGAAATTGTCCATCAACAGCCAACCTGCTGCATTGGTGCTGAAGAATGGCTTTGCACAAATACACCGCACCTGGCAACCCGGCGACCAAGTGGAGTTAAACCTGCCGATGCACACCCGCTGCGTGGCCGCTAATTCGGCCGTCAAAGAAAACGCCGGGCGATTTGCGGTGGAGCGCGGGCCGCTGGTCTATTGCGCCGAGGGCGTGGACAATGGCGGAAAGGTCCTCGCCCGGGTGCCAGGCAAGAACGTGCGGTTTGAAACCCGCGAGCGCCCTGACCTATTTGGCGGCATTGTCACCGTGCAAATCCTGCCCAAAACGAAAGGCGATCCGCTGACGCTCATTCCATATTGCCTTTGGGAAAATCGCGGCACAAATGAGATGAGCGTCTGGTTTCCGGCCGAATCGCCATCGGCAAGTTGGGCCGCCTCGCACTTCAAAGGAGAAATCGAGGCCTGTTTCGACGGCGTGCTCCCCGGGAGCTCCGATGACCACAGCATTCCACGCATGACCTGGTGGGACCACAAAGGCACCTCAGAATGGGTTGAACGCCAGTTCGATCAACCGAAAAAACTATCATCAGTCGAGGTTTATTGGTTTGATGACACCGGGCGAGGGGGGTGCCGCGTACCAAAAAGCTGGCGGTTGCTCCACCGGGACGGCCCGGAGTGGAAGCCCGTTGCCGCCTTGACCGATTTTGGCGTCCAGCGCAACCAATTTAACCGGGCAACGTTCACGCCCGTCACCACATCCGGCCTGCGTTTGGAAGTCCAGCTTCAGCCGGGCTACTCCGCCGGGATTCTGGAGTGGAGAACGAGCGAACCTTGAAATGACAACAACTTTTGCCATGCGAAGAACCCTGCTCGCCCACAGTAGCTTTAGGGTGGACATCGTCTAGGCGAAGGCCAAGCTGACGCGAGCGATGATACGTTCTCTCAACGGCGGGACGACAACGGTGCGCTATGGTGACAAGACGCGAGACATCTCGTTAAAGCCCGGCGAGTTCGTGACGCTCGATGGAGTGGTGCAACAAATCAATCACAAACCATGAAGCGCATCCCTGCTCTCGTCACCGCCCTGCTGCTGGCTTCGCTGGCCGCGAACTGCGCGGATGATCATCTCGCACCGCACCAGTGCTCGATTTTGGAATCCAAATCACTGACGCACATCGAGGAACGCTTCAGTTTCGATGCTCCGGCAGGACCGCAGTTCACCGAGGCGGAGAAGGACAAGCAGCGGTTGCACGGCAAGGAAGTTCTGCCGCTGGTCAAGAAGGCGTTCGAGAGCGGTGCGCGCGAGGTGCGGATCGCAGCGGGGGATTATCGGTTCGGTCAAGAACGCCACGAAGGCGCCAAAATCATCTTTCCGCTCAGCTTCGACGACATGCAACGCGACGCGGAGCATCCGTTCGTGATCGATGCGACCGGGGCCACCTTCTGGTTCGACCTCGACGATTCCCAGATGCCACCGGGGCATCGTTGCGTGCTGTTTCGGAACTGCCGGAACATCGTCTTGCGCGGCGTGATCATCGACCGCGGCACGCGCGGCTGCATCGAGGGCCGCATCACGCGCATTGACCGCGCGGCGAATCGCTTTGAGATTCAGCCTTCGCCCGGCATCGTGGTGCCGACGACGTACAACGGCAAAGAGGAGCAACGGCTCCTCCCATTCAAGAGCGATGGCCGGTTCTGCGCGCCGCTCTACGATTTGCAGCCGGAAATTCGTAAGCTGCGTTACAACGACATCACGCCCTCCGACAATGGCCGCTACTGGGTCAACCTGCGCGACCCGGACCTGATGGCGCGCATCCACGACGCGATCTGGGAGCGGGCGTATGGCGAACTCGGCGTGCTGCGCGTGGGTGATGGTTTGTCCTGTCTCTACACCACTGCGGGAGCCATCGTGCTCGAAGACTCGGCGAATCTCACGATGCACAACGTGAGCGTCTATGTTGCCAAAGGCGGCCCGAGCGAGAGCGGCGGCGATGGCGCGCACTTGTGGAAGGACTGCTACTTCGGTCCGCGCCCCGGCACCAGTCAGTGGAAGGGTGCCGATGGCTATCTCTGTCGCTCCACGCGCTACGGCTCAACACTTGATAACGTCACCATCCGACACACAGCGGACGATCTCGCGAACTTCCACGGCATCTGGGGCAAAGTGAAATCCGCTTCCGGTAAAACGATCACGTTTGAGTCCAACGCCGCCTTGCGTCCCACGCTCAACAACGCCCGTCCCGGCGACCGCCTCCGCTTCATCCATCGTAAGACTGGCGAGTTTCTCGGCGAAGCCAGACTCACAGCCCTCAAAGATTTCCAGCTCACCCTCGATCAAGACGCCACGCCCTTTGCCGAAGCGCAGGCCGAGTGGCTCGACCACGAGTGCGCAGGCTGGGTCGTACAAAACTGCCGCTGGGAAGACAGCTTCCAGCGCCTGCTCATCATGTCTGGCCCTGGCACCGTGCGCGGTTGCACCTTCACTCGCATGGGTAGTAACATTTCGTTGAACACCGGCATGGGCCTGGTCGGCGGCATCCCCTGCGACATCACCATCGCCGACAACATCTTTACCGACGTCAACCCACGCCCGCATGGCCCGGTGATCGGGGCGCGCGCTCACAACGCCCTCGGTCAGGACGGCATCCCACCCATCGAGCGCCTCATCATCACTGGCAATACCTTCATCCGATCAGGTGGCCCCGCACTGGAACTCATTGGCATCAAACAGAGCCGCATTGAAAGTAATCGCTTTGAGTCACCCATCCGCGCCACCGTCATCGCGAGACCAGCGGACGAGATCGACCGCCAAGCTATCCTCCTGCGCCTCAGCAGCGCCGTGGCGGTGAACGCCAACACGCTCCATGATCCGGAGAACTACACCAAATCCGATACTAATAGCCAGAGCCCAATGCTTGGTCTGAATGGGACGAAAGACATCACACTCAATGGTCAGGGTCTCCAAAGCGCCCCTAAGCGAAACCCTGATTCCAAAAACAAATGAAAGCCACGCTAACATTTTTCACCGCCCTGCTGCTCGCGCCGCTGGCCGCACTCCCCGCCACCATCACAGTTCAAGCCGATCAGCGACTTGGCCGTATCGAACCGATGCTCTACGGCCAGTTTATCGAGCACCTCGGCTGCTGCATCAACGGCGGCATCTTCGAGCCCGGCTCACCGCTGGCCGACACGAACGGCTTCCGCCGGGATGTGCTGGCGAAGGTCCGCGAGCTGAATCCGCCGCTCCTGCGGTGGCCGGGCGGCACCTACACCAAGATTTACCATTGGCAGGACGGCGTCGGTGCAAAGTCGGAGAGGAAGTGCCGCCCCAACCTCATCTGGGGCGGGGAGGAGGACCACCTGTTCGGGACAGACGAGTTCATCCGCTACTGCCGCGCCATCGGCGCAGAGCCATACCTCAGCGTCAATATGGGCACGGGCACGGCGGAGGAAGCAGCCAACTGGGTTGAATACTGCAACGGCACCGGCAACACCCACTACGCCAACCTTCGCCGCAATCATGGCTTTACGGCACCACATGCGGTGAAATTCTGGGGGCTGGGCAACGAGGAGGAAGCCGAGCCTGACTGCGGCCGCCTGCAAGATCCTAATGAATACTCCAGAGTTGCCTGGCAGTACGCGAAACTGATGAAGCTCCAGGACCCGAGCATCCGGCTCATCGTGGCGGGCGTCGGTGGCAGCACGAACTGGAATGCCACAGTGCTCAACTCGCTGCATCCCGTGGCGGACTATATCTCAGCACATTGGTACCTCCGGGCCAACAGCCACGCAGGTCTGCTGGGTAGCGTCGCGGCGTTCGACCGGCAACTGGGAGCGTTTGAATCATTCCTGGGGACTTACCCGCCACAGCCGAAGAATTTCTCGCATTGGTATCGCTTCCCGCCACGCCAAGGCCCGGTGCGGTTGGCGATTGACGAGTGGGGCCTGTGGAATGGTGGCCAAGGAGGGCGCACGAACGGCTGGGGTGTGGAGCAAACCTACACCTGGCAGGACGCCCTCGCGACTGCCAGCTGGCTCAACGCGATGCACCGCCATCCGAACCTGATCGGATTTGCCACCTGGGCGCAGATGGTCAATGTCATCGCACCGATCCAAACCGACCGGCAAAACTCGGTGCGGCAGACCGTCTTCCATCCGCTGGCGTTGTATGCGAAGCACTGTGGTGACTGGAGCGTGGTGGCCCGGTGTGAGTCGCCCGCGCTGGAGGCAGCGGGCCCCGGCCAACCGCTGCCCGCGCTCGACATCTCGGCAACCGCTCGTGACCAGGGGGCGCAGGTGACGCTGGCGGTGGTAAACCGCCATTCCACGCTGAATATTCCCGCTCGCCTCCAAATCGACGGCGGCAGCTATACCCTCACCGGCGGATATGAACTCACCGCGCCTTCCCTTCAAGCCTCAAATTCGGTTTCCCGGCCAACGGAGGAGTGTGTGCTAACGCGTCAGCTGCCTGCGGCTGTTGGAATTGATGCGCGCGAGTTCCCTCCCCGTTCCATTACCCTGCTGATGTTTGCCCCCAAGCGCTAACCGGGTAAAAGACCAAGGCAGCGCTTTTTAAGATCACTGCTCATACAGTCAAAGCTGCATTGTATGAGAAATTTACTACACAACAAAGACTTCCAGCCGATACCATCGCAGATGCAGTATTGATTTATGTCACTGGCAGTCGTTGAAAACCTCGAATCAGACGAAGAATCTGGCGATAGCGTGGGTTCGGTGGTGAACACATCCGGCACCCTTTGCGCCTCAGTCTGTCGCGTTTTGACAGAGCCGCCCGGGTAGGACGCCGGATGCCAATGCCAATCCCGCAAGACATCGCCCCTGTTCCGTCTGAGCCTCGGAGCCCAGGGACGCCTGACGAAGGCGAAGTCCCTGGGAATTTGCACGAACGCGTTCTGGCCTTTGACACCTTCCAGCGGAAGATTCGCGCAGTGGACGGAAAAGACCGGATTTTGAGGCTGGCCCTGGATTATCTGCGTTTGCTGATCCCCCTGGAAACCGCCGGGTTTTTCCTATGCGAAACGGATTCCCCCCACTTTATCCGGCATACCCAACTACCTGATCCGGAAGCGTCTCGGCTGGAGCACTTGGTCAGCCAGGCAGTGGAAGCAGGGCTTTTCGGATGGGTGATCAGGAACCAGCGTCAGGCGGTTTTCAACTCGCCCGATGGCGTCTCTTTTCTGCTGCTGAAAGCCTTGCGAAGCCGTGACCGCGTGCATGGAATGTTTGCAGGCATTTGCGACCGCCAGGTACGAATCGGGAGAAACATTGAGTTTTTAATGATGAACGCCTGCCTATCCTGCGCGGTGGATGTCATTGAAGCCGGCGAACTCAGGTTTCGCCTGGAAGAAAGCAATCGCAACCTGGATTCCCTGGTGCGACAGAGAACCACCGAACTGGAGGCCACCTCCCAACGGTTGGAGGAAGCCCAGGAACTGGCCAGTCTGGGCAGCCTGGATATTGATCTGGTTTCACAGCGAACCGTTTGGTCCAAGGTTTTGATCAAGATCCTGCAAACCGAACCGGTCCCAAGCGAAGCTGGTTTGGCAGGCTTGGCCAGCCAGTTTTCCCCCGTCGAGGCCGCCAAACTGCAACGGCAGATCGACACGCTTATCGCCACCGGCAAACCGAGTGAATTCGAGGTGCTCCACCAGATCTCGGGAGGCACGCCGCGCCACCTGTGGGCTCGGTTTCACGCGGCGGAAATCATGGCTGGAAAAATCACCCGCATTTTCGGCACCTTCCAGGATATCACGGAGCGCCGGCAGACAGAGGAGCAATTGCGAAACGCAAAAGAGGCCGCCGAAACCGCCGACCGCACCAAGAGCGCCTTTCTGGCCACCATCAGCCACGAGCTGAGAACGCCCTTGAACGCCATTATGGGATACGCCCAACTGTTGAGCATGAACCCCGCTGTGTCTGAGCCGCAGCGGGAACAGGTCGGGGTGATTCAAAGCTCCTCCGAGCACCTGCTGGACCTGATCAACGATCTTTTGGATATCTCCAAAGCCGAATCCTCCTATTTGGAGATGGATCCAAAAACATTCGACCTCATTCCATTTCTCAACCGCATCGAAACGTTCATCAGAAACCGAATCCTGGACAAAAACATCACCTTCACCCGGATAATCGGCCTTGACGTCCCCCTGCAAATCCAAGCGGATCCCCTGCGTTTGCGGCAGATACTGCTGAACTTGCTTAGCAACGCCATCCGTTTCACTGATCAGGGTGGCATCAGCCTGAGAATCAGCCGGATAGGCAACCAGATACGGTACGCGGTTGACGACACCGGTTGCGGCATTGAGGAGGAAAAACTGGGCAACCTATTCCAACCGTTTCATCAGGTGGGCGAACTTTCGAAGCGCAGGGGAGGCACCGGCTTGGGGTTGGCCATCAGCCGACACATTCTCAAAGCGATGGGTTCGGACATCTCGGTGCAAAGCCGACTGGGTCAGAGATCCTCTTTTTGGTTTGAATTAAAGATTGCATCAGGCGCAGAAGGCGAAGTGACGAAAATGGTGTTGGCATCAGGAATCCAACCGGAGGATTCGTGTCAAAACCAGCGGATACCAATTCCCCCCCCTGATTGCATTGGCGCACTTTACCGACTGGCCTTGGCTGGAAAAGTGATGGAACTTAAGAAAGAACTGGAAAAACTCCGACTCGCAATGCCAACACTCACACCCTTCACGGAGAGCTTGGAATCATTGCTCGCCGAATACAAAATGAAATCCATCCGCGAGTTGCTTAAGTCCCTGTTGACACCCTGAAACAACATGAAGAAAACCATTCTCATCGTCGATGACACCCCGGCAAACGTCAGAATCCTGGTTTCCTGCCTGACAGCCGCCCATTACGGGGTTCTGGTTGCCGAGGATGGGGCAAGCGCCCTGGAACTGATCAGCAACGAAAAACCAGATCTGATCCTGCTCGATGTCATGATGCCTGTCATGGATGGTTTTGAAACCTGCCAGTGGCTGAAGCAGAATCCACAAACCCGCGACATTCCCGTTTTATTCACCACCGCCGTGGGCGACTGTGCCGCCAAAATGAAGGGCTTCGAGATTGGAGCGGTTGACTACATCACCAAGCCCTTCCATCTGTCGGAGGTGCTTGCCCGAGTGAAAGTCCAACTGACCTTGATTCAGCAAAAAAAGGACTTGGAGGCAGCACTGGCCCAGCAAAACAAGTTCATGCGCATTGCGGCCCATGATTTGCGGAATCCGCTGTTTGCGATCCTGAGCTGGGCGGAAATCGGGAACTGCGATGCGATAGCCGCCGACCAGCAGGATTTTGCCATGGCGTATGATCGGATTAGAACGGCCGGAATCCGCATGCAGAATCTGATCAATGATTTCCTATCACTCCAGGTGCTGCAGGAAGGCGAAGGGCAAGAGCGAATGAGTGACTTTAATCTCAACCACATCGTCGGGCAAGTGCTTGATCAGAATGAGTTTTCGGCGAATGCGAAGAATATTGTCATTCACAAAAGGCTACAGCCAGACTTGCCTCAAGCGAGGGGTGATGAGTCTTTCACCCACCAGATTGCCGCCAATTATGTGAGCAACGCCATCAAGTACAGCCCATGGGAGTCGGATGTCCACATCTGCACCTGCCTGTGCCAAGATACCATACGGCTGGAGGTGAAGGATCACGGCCCGGGAATTCCGGCAGCGGACCGGGACCGCTTGTTTGTTGAATTTGCCCGACTTTCGACCAAACCCACCGGAGGAGAAGCCAAAACGGGCTTGGGCCTATCCATTGTCAAACACCTGGCCGAAAGACAGGGGGGCAAGGTGGGGGCAGAATTCCCCCCCGAAGGCGGCTCGGTTTTTTGGTTTGAATTGCCCCACAAAGGGTGACAAACGAATGCGATAACCGTGTTGGGAGTTGGGAGCGGGGGACGCGGGGCTGGGACGGTTCGGCAGGAGCCTCACCCCACCGGGTTTAGGTTTTCCAACCTGCTGTGACAAACAAGCTCCCGGACCGGCGGTGCAGCCTGGCAGGGAAAGATGTCAAAGAACGGCCGGGTGGTTCGGACAAAAGTTTACTAAAACTTTACTATTTCTTTACCGGTTCAGGGTTTTTCTGAACCCCTCCCATCCCGCTCGTTTTCCCCCAGTATTCTGAAGGCAATTCACGAGGTAAACAGTAGGCTGGCCGCGCCGGTTTTTCAACGTTTTTTCGCCCCCTAAAAACCAATTTCTTGTCAATTTCGCGGTGAGGCTTGCGTCGCAATCTTGATGGGATAGAATTGGCAGGCAATGAAAAACCAGTCAACGCTCGCAAAGGTGGCCATGCTACCGATCCTGCTCGGCTTGTTTTTTCTTGCGTTGACCCAACCCTCGGCGGCGGTGCTCGAGCCGCAACTGCCGCTCGCCCAATACAGCATCGACACTTGGGACGGCTCCGACGGGCTGCCTCAGATTCGCATCCGGGCGATCGTCCAGACGCGCGATGGCTATCTTTGGCTAGGCACCGCCAACGGGCTGGTGCGCTTCGACGGCGTCAACTTCACCACGTTCAGCATGCAGACCGGCAGCTTGAATGACGACGAGGTGGTCTGCCTGGCCGAGGATGACGAGGAGGCGCTCTGGATTGGCACCAACGGCGGCGGGTTGACGCGCCTGAAGAAGGGACAATTCACCACGTTTACCAAGGCTAACGGGCTGCCGGACAATGCCATCCGGAGGTTGGATAAGGACCGCCTGGGGAATATCTGGATCGCCACGCCCGGCGGGGTCAGCCGTTTTTCCAAGGGCGTTTTCAAATCCTTCACCACCCGGGACGGCTTGCCGAACAATTTCGTCACCGCCATCTGCGCCAGTTCCCTCCAGGGGGTCTTCGTCGCTTCAGGCGGACGGCTGAACCGCTTCGTGGGCGACCGGTTTGTGGCGGAACCGACAGTGGTGGACGACAGCGACGGGCGCATGGACAGCATGACCAGCGGGGCGGATGGGGCGCTGTGGATGACTTTTGAAAGCTCCCGGATCAAATGCTGGAAGGACGGAAAGCTGACCCTCTACACCCGCGGCGACCACAAAAGCAACCGCCCGGGAACGATCTACGAGGATCCGCAAGGATCCCTGTGGTTTGGCGCACGTGACGGCCTGCTCCGGCTGAGCCACGGGACATTCGATACGCTCATCACGAAGGAGGCCAAGGCCAAACTCGGCTTGGTCTTGAGCCTGCTGGCCGATCAGGAAGGCAACCTGTGGCTGGGCACCGAAGCAAACGGGCTGGCCCGGCTGCGTTCCGTCAGCATCCGGATGCTGACCGTGGAAGATGGCCTGCCTGACAACAGCACCCGGTGCGTCTATCGTGACCGGCGCGGGGATGTCTGGATCGGGGCCTACCTTGGCTTAGCCCGTTTGAGCCAGGGCAAACTGACCGCTTTCACCCAGATGGACGGGGAGCCCATTCCGACGGTGACTTCCATTTGCGAAGACAACGACGGGCGGCTGTGGATCGCGGCGGGAGGCAGGCTTTGCCTCATGGAAAACGGCCGGCTGACCCCGGTCGCCGGCTGGAAAAAGGTGTTCGACATCAAGGTGATTTCCCGGGATCCCCAGGGCCGGATGTGGGTGGGAACGGACGGCGACGGGCTGTACCAGTTTTCCGGCGAGAAAACGACCGTGTTTCGGACCCAGGACGGCCTGGCCAACAACCAGATTCGGGCAATCCGGAGCGACCGGCAAGGGGCGCTTTGGATTGGGACCAGCGGCGGCTTGAGCCGGTATCAGAACGGGACATTCACCAATTACACGGTGAAAGACGGGCTGGGGAGTGACCGGATCATGTCGTTGTGCGAGGATGCCGACGGGGTGCTCTGGGTGGGCACCCGCAGTGGATTAAGCCGGTATCAGAACGGACATTTCTTCACCATTCATGAGTCGGACGGAATCTCGGATAATTTCATCTTCAATGTGCTGGACGACAGCCAGGGTTCCCTCTGGCTGAGCGGCGGGCGGGGCATTTGCCGGGTGCTTAAAGCCGATTTGAACGCGCTGGCGGGAGGCAAAAAACAAGCCCTCAACGTGATGACCCT
>CAIYYI010000262.1 GCA_903930345.1 uncultured Verrucomicrobiota bacterium | reverse complement strand
GGCGAGCGGATCCGACGACGGAACAGAGCAGAGAGAGGTGCGCTCTCCACCGCAGGCCATTGTACCCAAGTCTTCATAGCACTAATGCAATCAAGTTCTTTTCGGATGGCGGCCCGACCACCCGGTTTCCTCCGATAGCACGCACTATCGAACCCTTTGTACAGCATGATCGGTCGGATGCCCGAAGGCGTCAAGTTTTCCCTCCGATATTTTACGGCGATGTGTGCAGAGAAATAACACTCGCCGGATGATGCTTCAGATGCGACCTTTCGGAAATCTTGAATCTGGTCATCCTTCATCACCATTTCAGGCCCGGAGGTGTGCGCCGTGTTATTGAACTCGGCACTCCTCACCTGGTTGCGCATTGGCCGCAGCGTATCCGCAGCGTGGTGTTGGCCACCGGGGAAGCGCCCCCCCCTGCCTGGCTGAAAAGTTTCCGCGAGCAGTTTCCCGGAACGTCTGTTAAGGTGTTCCATCGACCCGCGTTCGGCTACGTTTCCGAACTGGCGTCGGGTGTCAAAATCATTGAGCGTGACGTGAAGCAGGGAGTGCTTGAACTGCTGCCTGAAGTTCTGACCAATGGGGGCCTCATCTGGGCCCATAATCTGGGTTTGGGTCGCAACCTTTATCTCACGCGCGAACTCACCTTCATGTGCCACTGCGCCGCCATCCCGCTCATTGTCCACCATCATGACTGGTGGTTCGAAAACCGCTGGCACCACTATGAGGCATTGCGTGAATCTGGTTTCCGCAAGCTGGACGCAATTGCGGGCGCGGTGTTGGCCAACTCCCCCTTCATTTGTCACGCAGCGATCAACCAGGCCGATGCCGCCGTGCTGGAAAAGCACCTCCCTGGTCGATCGGGCTGGTTGCCCAACCTGGCGGAACCCGCAGTCAGACCGGCTCCGGCGTGCGTGGCGGCGGCCCGCCAGTGGTTGGAACTCCAACTCGGCGAGCCGGCACCCGTCTGGCTGGTGCCCTGCCGCCTGCTGCGCCGAAAGAACATCGCGGAAGCGCTGCTACTCACCCGCTGGTTGCGACCGGAAGCCTGGCTGGTGACCACGGGCAGCACGAGTTCTTCCGAAGAACTGCCGTACGCGACGGCGCTGGAGGCCGCCGCGCAGCAGCATGGCTGGCGGTTGCGACTGGGCATCCTGAATGGCGAAGAGGGGCAAAAACCTTCCGTGCCGCATCTGCTTGCCGCCAGCGAAACCATTCTGTTGACTTCACTTCAGGAAGGTTTCGGCCTGCCTTATCTCGAAGCGGCGGCGGCCCGGCGTCCGCTCCTGGCCAGATCGTTGCCGAACATCGCGCCTGACCTGGCAAAATTCGGGTTC
This sequence comes from uncultured Verrucomicrobiota bacterium, assembly GCA_903930345.1. Taxonomy (GTDB): domain Bacteria; phylum Verrucomicrobiota; class Verrucomicrobiia; order Limisphaerales; family CAIYYI01; genus CAIYYI01. Next base: position 10,563 of record CAIYYI010000262.1, on the reverse strand, counting down.
AAGTTTCCACAAAGCTACCGGGAGGTGATGGTGGATCCGTCCCTGTTTGATTGGCGAGGGGAACGCCAACGTCAGGTGCGCTTATTTGTGGATTGGCGAGGAGCCATGCCCCGTGCGGCCGCGCAGATCCTCGGGAAACCCGAGATTCTTGGTTCATCGCCCCTCCCGCACCCCGTTCCCTTCAGCCGGCTCACCCTCACCGCGCAGTTGGAAATCTTGGCCCAGCCCAGCGAGCTATCTTGGGAACGGTGCGTCCCGCTGAACCCGTTTCTAAAAACGTGGCGCACCCGGGCCGCCGCCGGGGGCCTGGAGGTGAGTGAGTGGCCTCGTTCTGCCAAGCGTTGGCTCGGGGGAGAAGCCTATGCCCGCCGGTGCCTTGAACTGGTGCCGCCCTTGTTCGCCGGGAAGCTGCCCGCCAGCGCCAGCAAGGACGCGCAAAATGATTTCTTCCGCAAAAAACTGCACGTGAAAAACCTCTACCCGCTTCTTTGGAGTTCCCGCACATGATCATTCGCGCGGTCATTTTCGACATTTACGGCACCCTGTTGGAGGTTGGCCCACCTCCACCGGACGCAGACGCCTCTTGGTATCACCTCTTTCACGACCTGCTTCAGACCGTCCCGCGCCTCAGCCGCCTTGAGTTTTCGGTCGCGTCCAGCAGGGTGATCGCCCGGCACCACCAGACGGCCCGCGCCCTTGGCATCCCTTGGCCGGAGATTCACTGGCCGACGGTTGTGACAGAGGTGGTCCCCGAACTGGCCCGTCTTCCGCGCTCCGCCCAGGAGGAATTCATTTTTCGCCAGATCCAGACCGGCCACACCACCCGTTTGACATCCGAAACCGCGGCTCTGCTGAGGTGGCTAAAGGGCCGAGGATGTCGGCTGGGCATCGCCTCCAATGCCCAGGCATACACGGTTCGGGAGCTCAGCGAGATGCTGGCCGGTCACGGGTTGGGGATGGACCTGTTTGATCCCGGCCTCTGCTTCTGGTCTTTTGAACACGGCTTCAGCAAGCCCGACCCGCACGTTTTCCAAATTCTAACGGCTCGATTGGTGGCACACAGTCTGAGTCCGGAGCAGGTGCTGATGGTCGGCGACCGCCTTGACAACGATATTGAACCGGCCCGGGCGTTTGGCTGGCAGACCTGGCAGGCGGGGGGGACCGGACAGGGAAACTGGGCTGATCTGCAGCGTCTGATTGAGCAACCCCAAACCTGATCACACTTTGAGCACCTGTCTTCTCACCACTGGAGCATCTAAGCGGATCGGCTTCATCTCCACCCGTTTCCAAGGCACTGACGGCGTCACCCTGGAGGCGCGCAAGTGGGCGCAAATCCTCAGTGGCATGGGGCATTCCTGTTTTTGGATGGCCGGGTTGCTCGACGCCCCACCGGAGATCAGCCACTCCGCGCCGCTCGCCTTTTTCAACCACCCTGAGATCGCCGACGTGCAGGCCAGGCTTTTTGGTGTGGCGTTCCGCACCCGCGCGGTCACCAATCAGATTCAATCCCTCAAGGAGCACTTGAAGGACGAACTTTATCGCTTCATTGAAAAGTTCCGGCTGGAAGTGCTGGTGCCCGAAAACATATTGGCCATTCCGATGCATGTGCCGCTGGGGCTGGCGATGACGGAGGTCATTGCGGAGACCACCATCCCGGTCATCGCGCATCACCATGACTTTGCGTGGGAGCGGGATCGATTCACCCTCAGTGCGGTAAATGATTACCTGCAGGCCGCCTTCCCGCCGCTGCTGTACGGGATAGAGCACGTCGTGATCAATTCCATGCAGCAAAAGGAACTGGCGCGCCGACTGGGCATCCCCTCGCAGATCATTCCCAACGTGCTGGACTTTGAGACCCCGCCACCAGGCCTGGATGACTACAACCGCGATCTGCGGCGAGAAATCGGCCTGCGGGATGAGGATTGGTTTATCCTTCAGCCCACGCGCATCGTGCAGCGCAAAGGCATTGAGCATGCCATTGAGTTGGTTCGGCGGCTTAAGGATCCGCGTGCCAAACTGATCATCTCTCACCCGACCGGTGACGAGGGCAACGCGTATATGGCGATGCTGAATGACCGCATTGCCGACGCCGGTATCGACGTGCGGATCATTGCCGATCGGGTGGGTGAAACCCGCGGTATCAACGCCCAAGGAAAAAAGGTTTACACGTTGTCGGATGTTTATCCGCACGCCGATCTGATTACCTATCCCAGCCACTACGAGGGTTTTGGCAACGCCTTTCTCGAAGCCGTCTATTTCGGCAAGCCGGTGGTCGTGAATATGTACGCCGTCTATGCCCGTGATATTGACCCGCTCGGTTTCAAGACCATTGAGATGACTCAACTGGTAACGCGGGAAGTCGTTGAGCAGGTCCGTGCCGTGTTGCGGGACCAATCCATGCGAGCAAGCTGGGCCGACACCAACTATGCCTTGGGCATGAAATATTTCTCCCATGCCGTTGCCCGACGCAAACTCGCAGCCCGACTCGCAAACCTGTTCGGCGAAGGGTTATGACTTGGGCCCGTGTTCTTCCTTGCGAAAGAACACCGCGTCACCGACCGACTTCGACACGATCTTCGTCTGGCGCGGCAGCAGCCTGTTTTTCCTTGCGCCGACACCAACGCCAACCGATGCACCAGGCCAGCAGGCTGGCGAGTGTGAGGGCAAGCCCGGCCCGAAACGGACGGTCCACATAGCGGAAGATCACCTCGCTGGAACCACCCGGAACCTCCACCGCCTGGAAAGCATGGTTGGCCTTCCAAACGGTCGTTTTTTGGCCATTCACCGTCGCCTGCCACGCCGGATAATGGGTCTGGGCCAGGACCACCCAGGCTGGCCCGGTGGCCTCCACCCGGATGCGGATGTGTTCCGGTGTGAAATTGGTAGCGACAATGCGCGCCATCCCGCCCCCCCGGGTCTTGACGATGCCAGCGGCGGCGAGGGGCAGGAACACTTGTTTGCGGGGTTGAAAAGCCGGATGTGCCAGCGCCGAGAGGGTGGCTGCTTCGTCAAGAAATTCAGGCTTTTGTCCGGCGGTCGCCCAAGGAAGGGCGGTCGGCCGGTTGGTCCATTCCACCACTCTGCCGGGGGCGGTGATCCAATTGACGGCGAGGAAATCCAGCAAACCCTCCGGCGGAGTGGGCCGGTGTGGATCGTGGAGGATTTTTTCGATCTCCTTTTGCGCGCGCACCTGCAGGGTCATGGCCCCGTTCACCTTGGGAATCTGCTCCAGCAGATTCAGATTGGACCAGAGCGCCAACCGTTTGCCGGAATAGTCAGCGCCCCAATCAGCCACATTGCTGTGCAGCAGTTTTTCCTCGGCGGCCGGGGAGATGAAGCAGCGTCCCGCGCCCGGCACCGGCGGCGGAGCCTGGTTGGCGGTCGTCCACCAGCCCGGGGTGAAGAAGCGGGCGGCCAGAGTGGGGTTGTGATGGGGCAGATGGGAGGTGACATCCAGCCAGAGCGCCAGGCCGGCCAACCCGAGGAACAGGGAACTGCGCGCGGGACGCAGGCGGCAGCCGGCCAGGGAGGCGAGCAGCAGGGCCAGCAGCGCCAGGCGCACGCCGGAATTGCGGGCGGTCACGGACCATTGGTCATATTCCAGCGGTCGCGCGCGCAGCGCGGCGAGCAGCAGCACGGTCAGCAACACCGCCACCACACCGGAGCCGATCAGCCACCGCCACCGGTTGCTCCGGTCAGCGGCCCGGTCAGCGGGGGCCAGCCACCATTGCAGCCCCCAGGCGGCCAGCGGAAGGGCGCAGAACAGGGTCAGGTAGGTGAACTTGACGCAATAGCGGGCCACTCCCAATGGGGGAAAAAGCGTGCGCAGCCAGGCGTACACCGGGGTCTGATCCCCCCAGGCCAACATCAGGCCCAGCAGTCCCAGGGTGGTCAAGGCGATGGCCAGTCGGTTGGCCCGCTGGTGCCAGGCCCCCCACAGGGCCAGGACCAGCAGGCCCAAACCGGGATAGTAGGAGGCCAGGAAAGCCTGATTGGCCTGGAACATGATCCCTTGCGGGGTTTCAAAATAGTGGAACAGCGGCACCACCAGATTGGCCCAGCCCCAGAGGGGCATCGCCCACTTGCCGGTGGCGAAACTGGCATCGCGCTGCGAGGCCTGCAGCAACTCCAGGAACGGCCAGGTTTGGGCGGCGGTAAGCGCGGCGGTTCCGATGGCCGCCACCGCCAGGCGGAGGGCGACCGCACCCCGGTTTTTCTGCTGCGCAGCGGTCATGGCGGACATCACCAGCAGGACCAATCCGGTGAACACGGTCAATTCCGGCACCCCGGTCAGCACCTGAAGGGCGGCGCAGAGCATGAGCCAGAGCAGGGGGGAACCGCCCGCCTGGGCCGTGCGGAGACCCGCGACCAGCACCCAGGGCGCCCACGCCAGGGCGGCGGTGTAGTTGGGCCACATGAGGCTGGAAAGGGTGACCCCGTTGAAGATGAAGGCCAGCCCGCCAAAGGTCGCGATGCGGTGATCCGGGATCAGGCAGAGGATCAATCGCCGCATGCCCAGGCCGCCCAGGAGCAGGTGGGCCAGGCAGAAAAAGGAGAGCCCCCAAGGCTGGGGTGCCAACGGGAGCAGCCAGGTGGGTGGATACAAGGCCATCGGACCCCACTGGGCCAGAAAGGGGGTGCCGCAGTGGCTGAGGGGATTCCAGAGGGGTAACTGTCCATGGGCCAGGGCATTTTGCAGGAAATGCATCGCCGGGTAGCTGAGCACTCCGAAGTCCCGGTAAAAGAAGGCCTGCAGGCCCACGAGGACTGATGGAAACGCCAGCCCAAGCGCCAGTGCCAGCACTCCCCAGGAGCGCCCGTTCAGCCGATGATGTTCATTGTTGGCCAAGGTTTGGCCATTGAACGCATTTGCCGCATGATTCTCAACTCCTTTCCCAAGGCTTGGCTCGATAATTCACCAAAACATGCATTGCCAAAAGGCCGTGCCTTTGGGTATTCCAAACGTGAGCATGTCCACCGCCACTTCATCTGCCGGTTCCACCCCGCCTCCGGGCGCGGTGTCGGGGAGCGGCTTGCGCAGCCTGTCGCGCTCCCAATGGCGGTCCGGTCTGGCGGCCTGGCTGGGGTGGTTGTTTGACGGTCTGGACATGCACCTGTACACCCTGGTGGCGGCGCCCTTTGTCATGCAGTTGCTCCACGCCGCCACGCCCAGCGATCCGATGGTGAAACAGAAAAGCGCCCTGATCCAGGCCGCGTTCCTGGTGGGGTGGGCTTTGGGCGGCGGCTTCTTCGGCCGGCTCGGTGACCGCCTGGGCCGCAGCCGCGCTTTGAGCCTCACCATTCTCACCTACGCCCTCTTCACCGGATTGTCCTGCCTGGCGCAGACCTGGTGGCAACTGCTCATCTTCCGGTTTCTGGCCGCCCTGGGGATTGGCGGGGAGTGGGCGGTGGGGGCGGCCCTGCTCTCCGAAACCTGGCCCCGCCAATGGCGGCCCTGGCTGGCGGCGGTTTTGCAGACGGCGGTGAATCTGGGAATCCTGGCCGCCTGCCTGGTGGTGTATGCGGCGGCGGGCCTGGCCCCCTGGCTGCAAAGCGTCTGGGAAGCCAGCGGGATCGGCCCTGGGGTGCTGGTCTATCCCCGCGCCATTTTCCTGGTGGGGGTGGTGCCGGGACTGCTGGTGTTCTGGATCCGACGCCGGGTGCCGGAGCCGGAGGAGTGGCATGCCGCACGACGGCAACCGGCGACGGCTCCGCCCGGAATTGCCGAGCTTTTTCGTGGCCCCATCGCCCGGGTGACGCTGCTCACCCTGAGCGTGTGCGCATGTTCGCTGACGGCCTGGTGGGCCTTCCTCTTTTGGTACCCGCAACACCTGCGGAATTTGCTGCTGGGGGCGGGCTGGGCGGCGGCCGCCACCGAGCAACGGGTCACCCTGATGTTCTTTTTTGTCATCGGGGTCTCGGTGCTGGGCAATTTTTTCGCCGGCGCGCTGGCCCGGAGGCTGGGTTACCGCCGGGCGGTGAGCCTGCTGTGCCTGGGCTTTTGCGCGGCCATGCTGGGCACCTTCGGGGTGGAGCGCGGGCCGGAGAGCCTGGTCCGGTGGATTCCCTGGGTGGGATTCTTTTCCGGGGTGTTCAGCCTGTTCACGATGTACCTGCCGCCCCTGTTTCCCACCCTGCTGCGGACCACGGGCGCGGGTTTCTGCTTCAACTTTGGCCGGCTGGCGGCGGCGGCGGGCACGGTTGTTTTTGGTCTGCTCTCGCAGGTGGGCAGCTTCCGCCTGGCCCTGCTTTACGCCGCGTGCCTGCTGCTGCCGGCGGCCGCCCTGGCTTGGCGCATGCCGGAGTTGCGCCCGGAAGATTAGGCTGAGCCTACGGCAGAAGCGCCGGATTGTTGGTGCGCCAAATGGGCGTCACCGCCCACAGATTCACCGGCATCAGGGCCTTGCCCCACTTCAGGGGGCGCACGCTGCCATCCACAAACGCGTAATTGGACACACCCCCACGGCTGGATTTTCCGCCCCGGTTCTGGTGGCGCGTCTGGTGGATTTCCTCCAGATCATTGCCGCTGCCTTGCATGAAGTCCATGTACGAATGCCCGGATTCCGTCGATTTCTCGCCGAACAACACCGTTTCGGAAGCGAAACGCACCACGCTTTCCGGCATGGTCACGTTCGTTTCCGCCTTCATATAAACCGCAAAGGCGTCCGCCGAGAGCACGGTCAGAAAATAGTCATTCCATGCGTTCAGCAGGTAGCTGCGGGGGGCGCGCATGGCGGGGTCCGGCGAGGCGGGTTGCGAGCCGCGCGGGTCGGGGTCGTCGCTGGGGCAACGCATTAGTTTGACATCCTGATAGTAGGGTTGCAGCCCGCTCATCCACTGCGGGGTGCGGGTGCGGGGGTAACACATGCCCAAGGCGTCATCCACGTACATCAGATGGGCCAGGGCCAGTTGTTTGAGGTTGTTGACGCAACTGATGCGCCGGGCGGACTCTTTGGCGGTGGAGAGCGCGGGCAGCAACAGGGAGGCCAGGATGCTGATGATGGCAATCACCACCAGCAGCTCAATCAAGGTAAACGCCAACAGTGCTCCAGCGTGGGACCACCGTATATCCCGGTTTGGCTTCATGAGTCCATTGTCGGCGTGGCGTTTTCGTTTGGCAATGCAGAATCAACGCCGCTTTTTGACAAGCGGGATGCCATCGACCTCCGGCTTTGACCTTATCCGGGCGAATTCAACCGGCGAATGGCTGAATTTTTGCGGAGCGGAATTCGGCAAACTGTGCTTAATTAGAGTTCAGAACGAAAGATTACAATTTATGCCTGGAATACCGATCAAACCCACCGTGCTTGCCGAGATCCAACGCCAATTCAACCATGAGCTGGGGGCCGCCCAGGGCTACCTGGCCATGGCGCTCTGGTGTGAGGACCAGAATTTCAAGGGTTTTGCCCGCTATTTTCGCAAACAGGTGGCGGAGGAACGCGAACATGCCGACAAGTTCATGGCCCACCTGATCGCGCGCGGGGTTCTGCCGGAACTGCAAGCCCTGGCGGCTCCCAAAACCCAGTTTGCCTCCCTGCTGGATGTTGCCCGCACGGCGCAGCAGATGGAACAGGTCAACACCGCCGGCGTGAACCAGGTTTTTGAGGCCGCCCTGGAATCCAAGGACTATCCCGCCCAAGTCATGGTCCAATGGTTCATCAACGAACAGGTGGAGGAGGAAGCCTGGACGGATGAGATGGTGGCGCGGGTCGAGCGCGCGGCGTGCGCCGGATCCTTGATGGATTTGGACCGCCACCTCGAAAAAATCCTGGGCGAGGTCGAGCAGGCTTCCTGATCCGGCAGTCAAACCGCAAAACCTTTTTCACGCCGGGGAGCGGCGTTTGCTCCCCAGGCGCGAGTGTTCCTCCCTCACAGGTGGAGGTTGTGTCGCCGTCCGGTTTTCTTCAGCAGCTCCAGCGCCACCGGATAGTCGTTCCCTTTCACCTGCTTTTCAAAATCCTCGAAAACCTCCGGCAAAAACCCGGCCCGCACAGTCTTGCGGTTGTCGGCCAGGCATTCCCGTGCGCCGGGATCGCCTTCCGCCAAGAGCATGGCCAGCAGACCTCCCGCTTTCTTAAAGGCGGGCAGGTCCAAGCCCCCGACGCGTCCGGACTTGGGCTTTTCTTCCGGTGGTTTGGCTGGGGGGCTGGCTGGCGCATCGGGGGCATCTTCCGCCACGCTCGGCTCATCCGTGAACAGGTTCAACTGATTCTCGTCTTTGTTCTTGCGTCGGCGCGGGTTTTTTTCAGGTTTGGCTTCACTTGCAGACGGAGGATCCGCCGATTCAAGCTCCGGCGACTCTGCGGGGGGAGCATCGCCCGACGTTTCCTCCGCTGTCAGGTGGACTGGTTCTTCGTCGCCAAGGGGCGTCATGGAATGAGATTCCGGTTGCCATTCTGGCTCGGGATCAGGGTCGGGCTCAATGGTGGCATCCGGATCCGGGGTGAAGTCGGGCTCACCTTCCGACCTCCCAAGGGCTTCGGTGGATGGATCAGTCAACACGGCTGCTGGCACAATGCTCGACCAATTTTCCGGTTCTTCCGCCGTGGTGGAATGGCGGAGGACGTCATCCTCAGTCAGAGCGGGCTCGGCTGATGGTGGGGTGGGGGATGGCTCCTCCCGTGGCACCGGGGGGGCCATTGCCAATGCCTCCAATCTGGCTTCGGCGTCGGCCAGCTTGGCTTGCAGAGCATCCATTTCCTGCCGCGTGGCGCTCACCTGTTCGGCCAGGATTTGAGAACGGGCCAATTCAGCCTCCAAAACGGCCAGTTGCTTCTTGTCTTGAGTTGTCTCTGCCTGTGTCTCGGCCAGTTTGGCCTGCAATCGTTCCAACAGGCGCTGGTTTTGCACGCCAGCTTCGGCCTGGGCGCGGGCTTTCTCCAGTTCCTGCATGGTCAGGACCCGTTCCTCATCCTGACGTTTCAGCACGGTTTCTGCCAGGAGCAGTCTGGTTTGCAGGACGCTGTTACCTTCGGTGGCGGTCGCGAGCTGATTGGACTGAGTGGAGTGAGCCGCCTGGATGGCTTGGAGTTGCCGTTCCAGTTCGGTGCTGTGTTCATGCGCCTGGACCAGTTGGTTTTCAGACGCTTGCAGACGTCCTTGGATGGCTTCAGCGGCGGCCTTCAACGTCGTGATATCGGTCTCGAACAATTCGTTGGCCACCCGGACCTCCTCAGCGGCGGCTTCCCGGGCGCGTTTCAAATTGTTCGCGGCCGTTTCCTCCGCCGCCTGCAATTCCGCTTCCAGTTGCCTTGTGCGCTGCTGGCTTTGCTGCCAATGAAGGGCGGTTTCCTTGAGTTGCGCGTGGACTCCCTCCGTTTGCTCCAAGGCTACCAGCAACTCTGTCTGGGCCGTTTTTTGGGCCTGCCGGAGTTGGTCCTCGGTTCGGGCGCGTTCTTCCTGCGTGCGGGCCAGGTGTGCGCTCGCCTCGGCCAGAGCCGTCTGGAGGTGTTGATGGTTATTCTGGGATTGCAGGAAGAGGCAGACCAGACCGCCCACCAGGAGCACCACGACGCAATCCAGCAACAGCGGGGTCCACCGGAGCCAGCCGCCGGAGGGTGCCACAGCCAGGCGCAGCCGCAAATTCGCCACTTGGAACGGTTGCAGCACGGCGGAGGAGAGATAGGGTTGCCCGTATTGGGCCACCAGCATGGGCTTCCCCGTGGTGGAGGAAAGAGCATAGAGCATGGCCTCATACCCCTGGTTCGTCAGCGTGTTCAAACGCGCCATGGATACGATATCGCCCAGACTCACCGAAACAGAGACGTAGCCCCAGAAGGTTTCCCGGCCCCGGTTGTCCGGCACAAACACGGAACGTCGGCCCACCACCCCCAGGCCGGCCTGGGGCAGCACGACGGGATCTGAAACGATCAACTGGCGCGAGTTCAACGCCGCCTGGCTGACCGCCTCCTGCCCGACATTGTGGCCCGGGATGGTTGGGCTGGTGCGGGGAAAGACCTCCGTGGTGATACCGCCGGGTTGCAGCTCCAGGACGGCCAGACCGGGATAGGCCATCTTGAGGCCTGCGGCAATTTGCTGGAAATTGGCCATTCTTCCCCCTGATTGCCGTGTCAGAGCCGCCATCGAGTCAGTGGCCAGCAGGGCACGGTTCAGCGCGATTTCCAAGGCGGTGGCCCGCTCCAGTGCCCACGCCTGGGCCAGGTGCCGCTCGGCCTCGATCCGCTGTACGGCGCGCCAGACGGCCAGTCCCCCGCCCAAGATCAGGCACAAGCTGACTGAGAGCAACAGGCGGGAGCCGGAGAAACCCGGCGGTTGCGTGGGAAGGACGGGATTAAATGGTTGTGACATGGTTAAGTTTTTCCCCGGCACCGCGGGTTTGTCCGATTCTCCAGCCCGTTAACACGCCACTCCAGTCCGTCTGCGGACTGGCCAAAGCACCGGCAGGAGTTGTGACTGTGCCGTTCATGCACCGCAGAGTAGCAAATCACCCCCGCACTTCGCAACAATCTCTCGCGGCAACTTCCCGTGTCTGTGGACGCATCCAGCCCAAACCAAAGAATGGCAGGCACCATCCGTGGTGGCAGGCATCCCTGCCTGCCGTAG
>CAIYYI010000261.1 GCA_903930345.1 uncultured Verrucomicrobiota bacterium | reverse complement strand
GGTATCACAAGGTATCACAAGGTATCACAAGGTATCACAAGGTATCAGTAGGCATCAGTAGGTATCATGAGGCATCATAAAATTAATTTAGAAAATGCTTGCGTGGGGATTTTGTGGGGAAAACGGGGGAAAAGCAGAAATATGGAAAGCACAAAGCAGAAATCCAAAGTGCAGTAATATGTGGTCCAGGAGTTTGCGCGTGTGACTTGGCGGGAAGTGGAGTTGGTGCACCAGCGGACTCATGCGCAGATGCGGCGTGCTGGCATCCTGCCGGGTTGCGGTGTCTTTGGATGGGCTTTCCCGGGAGTGTCGTCGCCAGTCTTCTCACCCCACCCGGCTGCGATTTATATATTATTGGACCGACCCTTTCATGGAAGATGGCACGTAGGGTTTTCCCGATCCGCGATCGCCTTGGGGGCTGTAGTGCGGGCTGTCTTTGGTGGAGTCGGGTTGATAGCGATTCTTCCTGCTGTGGTGTTTCCACCAGTTCAACCATTCGGTTGCCAGTTTGGAAACCATTTCAGGGTTGCTTGCTGATAGATCGTGGCATTCCAGCAGATCCTCGCGCGTGTCAAACAATTCCCAGCCTTTTCCATCCACTTCCGCAAGCGTCCACGACCCGTTGCGGATGGCGCGATTGTCCGCGTACTGGAAAAACATCGGGTCGTTTCGGCTCCATGGATCATTTCGGATCAGGGGCAGGAAGGATTCGCCGTCACAGGGCAAGGGTTTCGCGGCTCCGATTGCGTCGAGCAAAGTGGGCATCACATCAATCAGGTGGACCGGACTTCCGCTGGTGCGGCCAGGTTGTTTGAGGCCGGCGGGCCAGTGCACGATCCCGCCCGCCGTGATGCCGCCGGCGTGTTGGCTGATCTTGTAGAGTCGCCAGGGCGTGGCCGTGGCGTAGGCCCAGCCGGTGCCTGGTTGGAAATTGGAGTTTCGGTCTCCGGGCAGCTTGCCCTGCTTCAGCAAGGCCTTGTCCATCACTGAAAACGAGTCCGGCCCGTTGTCGCTGGTAAAGATGACGATCGTGTTTTCCGCGCGACCACATTTTTCTAGCGCTTGCATGACGCGCGCGATTCCTGCGTCCATGCCCTCAACCATCGCCGCATAGGTGGCCATGCGAAGATCCTCAAGGTCTTGCTGCCCGGGAGAGAGAGAATTCCAATCCGGCAGGTTTTGCGGATAGGCCGGAAGCACGGCATGTGGCGGAACCAGCCCCAACTGCTTCTGTTTCGCGAAGCGGGCCTCCCGGATCGCCTGCCAGCCGCCACGATACTTGCCGCGATGCCGGGCAATGTCTGCCTCGGGTGCCTGGAGCGGATTGTGCGGTGCCTGAAAGCTGAGATAGAGAAACAACGGTTGCTTGGGGTTGGCCGCGTGGGTTTCCTCAATGAACGCGGCGGCGGCTTTGGAAAAGGCCACGCTACTGTAGTAGTCCGGCCCCTGTTCTTGCACCGGAGCGCGGTCATTCTGAAAATCCTTACTGCCGCTGAAATGATCCGCGAATCCGCCGAGAAATCCGTAAAACCGGTCAAAGCCCCGGTCCATCGGGTGGCCGGCCAGATGCCACTTGCCGAGAAGCGCGGTGCGGTAGCCCTCTTCCCGCAGGATCTCAGGCAGGATGCGCTGTGTGCCAAACTCCCGCTGAGCCGAGGGCCACCAGCGCCCTGTCATCAGCGAAAGTCGCGATACCACGCACATGCCACCGTTGTGGAATCGTGGAATCACCAGCCCGCTGGACGCCAGGCGGTCCAGCGCCGGGGTCTTGAGTTCTCCCCCGAAACAGCCCGTGTCGCTGTAGCCCATGTCATCGGCGAGGATGACGATGATGTTGGGGCGCTCGGGAATCGGCGCTCCAGTGGTTGAGCAAAGGCTGCCGGCCAGACTGGCCAGCATTGCCAACAGGACCGGCAACATGCAGGTTTTGACTTTCATCAGCGGGTGGCGTGGGCGGCAGTGAAACGGAAATTAAACCGCGCGTCGGGCGCACAGTCGACGCTCAGGTAGGTGTCCATGATGTCGCCGGGCTTCTGCGCGTTGTCCCACCACTTGAAATCAGGCTGCACGGCGTCGCCCGGCGGCAGGCCCAGCGCCTGACGCGGAACAGCGAGCATGAGTTCGTTGCCGCTGGTCACGACTTCAACCTTGGCGACCTTCTCCCATTTCCACCCGCCGGCGTGCTTCTCGATCCAGGTAGTTTTTCCATCCAACTACTGATAGGAATTTGCTTTTCGCGCCCCCGCTCGTACTGAGCGCTGCGCGGGTGAGGAAGAATTGGTTTTCGGGTTTCTCCGGGCATGTTGTGACGCTACAAAGGCGGGGCGGGGGTGTCAACGGGGATTTCCCCCAATTTCCAAGTTGTTCGCGGGCCGGTTTCTGCGGTGCGGGGCTCAAAATGTGGGATGCCGTGCGTGGAACGGGGCACCTTGGCTGCGGAGCGCGGGGTCAACGAACGTCGCGAGACAGACACCGCCCGTTGCCAAGGGCGCATCCGGTTAGCGTGGTTCAATCGGTCAGCACGTTCTCGTAGTCGGGTATCGGGTCCACATCCTCGCACGGTTCGTAGGTGTATGGGCCATCTGTCGAAAGGTCCGGGTCTTTTCCGCGCCCGCGTGATTGGGCCAACTCCAGCTTCGATCATGGTTCAACCGAAAGCGGCAGAGGACTGCCGCACTCCAAGACGCTTGGCGCTCATCGAAGCCGTCGGAACATGCGCCAGCTTTTGGACTGCGCCAACCTCAGCCGCACCTGAAGGGAACCCGGCATGATAAACGAACCAAACCCTGGGCTGGCCCATCTGACACTCCCAAACTCCATCGCTGGAGGAAAGCCGATGGAAAAGGCCCCAATGAACCAAGACTCTAGTTTGAGTCTGGCCCAGAAG
>CAIYYI010000260.1 GCA_903930345.1 uncultured Verrucomicrobiota bacterium | reverse complement strand
GTAGCCCTGGCATTCCAGGCACTGATACCGCAAAAGGCCAGCAGCAAAATCGACAGCACCAAAAGGATGCGCGTCAGCCAAAGATTCCACCCCCAATGCTCACCCCATCGGGCCGGCCCATAACCCACCACCCAGCGAACAGCCACCTTGGCCACCAAAAGCCCACCGAGCGCATACCCCACATCGTTCATGATGACGACAGCCCAATCATTGGTCGTGCCGAAGGCCCACGAGCTAAAGACGATACCGAAATAAATCAGCAGCTCCGTCAACGCGTCGAGAAGGCGGTGAACCAGAGGAATTGGAGCTAATATTTCAGTCCGCGCTGAAGTCATCTATGGGAGAATCATGATCGTAGGACATCGCCCAAAACAAGCACAAAATTCCCAGCCTCGGCGGCCCTGAGAGGAATCCAGACAACCGGTTGGACGGCTGGGCAATTGGGAATCTGCCATGAGAAGGGAAACCAAGGATTAGAAACGCTCCACAAGTTTCTCGATTAAGAAGGTGCTTTCCCGAATGGATTGGTCGCAGAAAGGCCCGAACCAGGCGGCCACCGATTTGAATTCATGGACAAACTTTTCGGTGTTTCCCTCCTCCAACAACTCTCGGTTATCCGCCACTGAGGCGATGAAATCCTTAAGGATGGCACGGCGCTCCGGGGTGGCGGAAATAATGCTGGCGTAAAGAGGGGCGTCCTGGGCAAAAAAGCGTCCCACCATGCCCAGTTCCAACCGGTAAATGGGACTGGAAAAATCCAGCGTCCGCGCCATGTTGATCTGGCGCCGATAAAGGAATTGGCCAAAGGCGAAAGTGGCAAAGTGGCGCAGGGCCTGGACGATGCTCATGATCTCATCGTGTTCGACCGCTGAAAGAACCTCCACGATGCTGCCCCAACTGGAGAATTGATCCACCAGCCATTGCGAGGCCGCCGGATCACGCCCGGGCACTGCCATGACGATTTGCTTGTCCATGTTGGAGGTCATGGGGCCAAACAGGGGGTGCAACCCGAGTACCGGCCCCGGATGCGAAGCCAGCATGGCATCCACAGGCGCCTGTTTGATGGAGGTGATGTCCGCCAGCACACACTGGGGCGGCAAAAACGGAGCCAGACGCTGGATGATGGCCGGAGTTTGGGGAATCGGAACGCTGATGAAGGCCAGGTCGATATCCCGGCACAAAGCAGCTGCATTCGGCCAATCATCGACCTCAAGAATGCGCACTTGATAGCCGGATTGCGCGAACCACCGACTGAAATACCCACCCATTTTCCCCGCCCCACCGACGACCAACACCTTGGCTCCGGCCCGCACCCCGGTGCGGATAATCTGGGCGGTCTGTTTGACGCGGGATTGACGCAGGACACTGCGAAACAGTTCCTCTACATGGTCCGGATCCAACCCGGCCAGGGACGCCTGCTCACGCCGTTTGGAGATCAGATCCTCCTCCCGCGAAGGGTGGTAAACCGGCAGATTCTTCGCCTGCTTAAGGGCGATGACTTTCTGCACCCGCTGCCGACGCTCCGCCAGCAGGTTCACCAATTGCTCATCAATGGCGTCGATCTCCCGGCGCAGCGGCTCCAAGGCTACGGCTGCGGACTGTCCCGTTTGGTTGTCTGAATTCATGATTTGAAATTTGCGACCGTTCCAAGCATGCACCATGCCCATACAGCACAGGTAAAGTTTGCCGTGCAAGTGGCAGGGCGTCAACCCTCCTCACGGCACCCTCCTTGCGGCCCAAAGCCGTGTCCCCCACACACCCGCCCCAAACACCCACCCTCATTTAAGCGGTGTCAACCTGCTTGCGGTTTGGCGTGACAGGGATCACCCGGGCACCCTGACACCATTTTTCCCAGCCCGGAACATGCCAGCGGAGTGGAAAACCACCGCATTGGAGGGGTTTGGCCACGTAAACACGGCACTGGTTGTTTGCCAGGAAAATGCAGGCATTATTCGCCTGATCCTTGAGCACCAGACTGCGTCGATCCCGGGCCACCTCCGTGTACTGCTGGATGAACTCCGGCTCGGAAAGCTGCAAAAAGGCGGCCAGCCGCGCAATGTCGGCATCTCGCAGCCGCACATGGCCCTCCACGCGACAGCAATTGCCACAGCGCTGGCAGCCTATGAATTGAACCTTGTCACTCATGCGACAGTGCCCACCCAACAAGGGGGCAGAAATCGGTGTTCATTTTTTCGGTGGCAGGATTGACAGCAGTGGCACCCATCAACGGGCCAGGGCAGCCAGATACCGCTGCATGCGGGCCAACTCGTCCAAGGCCTCCGTTTGCTGAAAGATCTGGCGCAGGTTGGAACATATCCGAAACAAGATGCGGCGGGAACTCAAAGGGCTCAGAAAACCCTCCTGCAACCCATGGTGGGTATGCTGCAAGTAGCGGATACAGTCCGACTTGGACAGCAGGCGGCCCCGATTAAACACATCGACATACACCTCTTCGAGGCTGGATTGGTAACGGCAGATGAAATGGCCGGGCAACCCGATGCCGGTCATGGGTAGCCTCAGGCGGCGGGTGAGGAGGAGGTAAAGGGCACACAGCGTGACCGGGTTGCCGGTGCGCCGATCCATCACCCGGTTGAGGAAGCTGTTATCCGGATCGTAATAGTTGTTCTCGTTGCCGCTGTAACCGAGGTGGTTGAAGAAAAAATCGTTGATCCCGGACAGAAACTCACGCGGGGGGCTGGTCAGGTCGATTTTCTGAAGCAGGTCAGCCACATGGCTATCCAAGAGCGCCCGGTAGGCCTGCTGGTTGATTTCCGGGTATTGGGTGCGGGCCAGCAACCAGATCCCCTCCTCCAGATCGCAGTCCTCCCCCTGATGCAGGCAGAACAGGAGGAACGCGTTATCGGCTTCATGCCGGGTGAAGTGGCGGATGATCTCCACCGTGCGCCGCCGCAAGACAGGATCGGAATTGAGCGTGTACGGCTTGAGCCACTCCACCACCAAGGGACCGAAACCCAGGAGCTTCTCCCGGACCTCCTGGAAGACCGCCGAATCCTCGTCCGCCAGCAGGCTAATCAAAGCCTTGCGCTGACTTTCGTTCAGGCGCGGCGCTTGTGGTGGGGCAACGTGGACACTCATGGCTAGTTGACGGAAGCCAGTCTGAGCAGATTTCCCCCGGATTTTCAACTCAAAAAAAGTTCCTGCCAAGGCTCGGTCACCCATCAATAACCGTCCGACCATCCAAATTTTAACCCCTACCCAGCCAATCCGGTCCCTTATTGGCAAAACTCCTGACCGAAACCTCCGCGCTGCTTTGGCAAAATAAAGTGCATGTTTGACAAATATTCCCATTCCCACGCCGGGGTTTTTCTGGTAGAAACCCCGCGATTTTTGGGTGCTGTCCCATTCGTTGCTGCGTTGGCAACCGCCAGACGCGCATCAATCATGCCAAAAATCATGCCAAATGAGCGCAAGCAATGGTAATGCCTCAGCCGCACCCGGAGCCCCCCCTCCGGGCGCGCTCTGGTTTTGCGCTGCCGTCCGGCCTGCAAGCGCGGCTGATCCCGACACGGATAATGCGGGCTGCCCCAGCCCCCCCCCCCTCTCCTCGGCTGTCCCTGCCTGCGTTGGCAGCCCTAACCGTCTATCCTGGCGGCAAAGAATTGGATTGCAGTTGGCACCGATAATGTTACCTAGCCAAGAGCGAGTTGTTTAAATGAATAACCAGAACGTTCAGACACCGAACCATAACATGAAGCCAACCGGTCTGCCGCCCAAACAGGGGCTGTACGATCCCCAGTTCGAACATGACTCCTGCGGCGTCGGTTTCGTGGTCAATCTCATAGGCAAGGCCAGCCATGAGATCATCCGCAACGCACTCACGATTCTCACCAACCTCGCCCATCGCGGGGCGTGCGGGTGCGAGGCCAACACGGGGGACGGAGCCGGCATCCTGATCCAGATTCCCCACAAGTTTTTCAAGCAGGCCTGCGCCGATGTGAATATCTCCCTGCCCGAGCAGCGGCGCTACGGGGTGGGCAATGTGTTCCTGCCCCAGGACGACATCCGTCGGCTGGAGTGCGAACAGGCGGTGGAAAGAATTGTGGCGGAGGAAGGCCAGGAATTCCTGGGCTGGCGCACCGTACCCACAGACAACAGCACCCTGGGCGACACCGCCAAAAGCGGGGAACCTGCCGTCCGCCAGCTTTTCATCGGACGCAGTGCGGCCGCCAAGACCGAGCTGGACTTTGAACGGAAGCTGTATGTGATCCGCCGCCGGGCCGAGAATGCCATCCGCTACAACAAGGATAATCCGTGCAGCGACTTTTATTGCTGCAGCCTTTCCTGCCGCACCCTGATCTACAAGGGCATGCTGATGCCCGAACAGGTGGACGCCTTCTTTCCGGACCTGGCGGACAAAGCCATGGAAAGCGCTTTAGCCCTAGTGCATTCCCGGTTCAGCACGAACACCTTTCCCAGTTGGCCACGCTCGCATCCCTACCGGTTCCTGGCCCACAACGGCGAAATCAACACTCTGCGAGGCAATGTGAACTGGATGCGTGCCCGCGAGGCGATGCTGGAGTCCGAAGCCTTTGGGGATGACATCAAAAAGCTCCTGCCGATCGTCTGTGCTGATGGCAGCGACTCGGCCATGTTCGACAATTGCTTCGAATTGCTGGTGCTCGCCGGCCGCTCGCTGGCCGAGGCGGCCATGATCATGATCCCGGAGCCGTGGACCAACCATGAAAGCATGAGTCCGGCCACCAAGGCGTTTTACCGGTACCACGCCTGCCTGATGGAGCCTTGGGATGGCCCAGCCTCGATCGCCTTTACTGATGGTACCCGCATCGGCGCGGTATTGGACCGCAACGGGCTGCGTCCCTCCCGCTATTATGTGACGAAAGACGACCTGGTCATCATGGCGTCCGAAGTGGGAGTGGTGGATATTGCCCCGGATCGAATCATCGCCAAAGGCCGTTTGCAGCCCGGTCGCATGTTCATGGTGGACACTGAACTGGGCCGCATTGTGGCGGATGATGAGATCAAGAGCCAGGTAGCCAACGCCCAGCCCTACCAGAAGTGGCTGGACAAACACCTGATTGACCTGAGCACACTGCCGGATCCGAAGGATTTGCACGAACCGGAGCACGAGACCGTCCTGCAGCGGCAACAGGCCTTCGGTTACACCTTTGAGGACGAGCGCATGCTGCTGCTGCCAATGGCCAAGGATGGGGTGGAAGCGGTGGGCTCCATGGGCACGGATACGCCACTGGCTGTCCTGTCCAATCGCCCCCAACTGCTCTATAATTACTTCAAGCAGCTCTTCGCCCAGGTCACGAACCCACCGATTGACAGCATCCGTGAGGAAATTGTGACCTCTTCGGAGACGTTCATCGGCTCCGAAGCGAACCTGCTCAAAGTGGAACCGTCCACATGCCACATGATCACGCTGCCATACCCGGTGCTCAGCAACGAGGAACTGGCCAAGCTCAAGCATGTGGCGCAGGGCGAGTTTCGCTCCGTCATCCTGCCCATCCTCTACCCGGTCGCGGGCGGAGGAGCGGCCTTGGAACAGGCCCTTCGCAACCTGTTTCAACAGGCGGACGAGGCCATTGCCAAGGGCATCAATATTCTAATCCTTTCCGACCGGGGCATCAGCCCGGAAATGGCCCCCATACCCGCCCTGCTGGCGGTATCCGGCCTCCATCACCACCTGATTCGCACCGGCACACGCAGTCGCGTGGGCTTGGTGCTGGAGTCGGGTGAACCCCGGGAAGTCCACCACTTCGCGCTCCTCATCGGCTACGGTTGCGGGGCCATCAATCCGTATGTGGCCTTTGAAACTTTGGACGACATGATCCGCCAGGGTATCCTGACCGACACGGACCACAAGAAGGCCTGCAAGAACTATGTGAAGGCCGCCGCCAAAGGGGTGGTGAAGGTCATTTCCAAGATGGGCATCAGCACCATCCAAAGCTATCAAGGCGCACAGATTTTTGAGTGTGTGGGGCTCAACCAGACGGTGGTGGACCGGTACTTCACCGGCACCCCCTCCCGCATCAACGGCGTGGGCCTGGATGTGCTGGCCCGGGAAACCCAGTTCCGGCATGGCACCGCCTTCCCAAAATCCGGCGCGCGCCAGCAAGTGCTCGAATCCGGCGGCCAGTACCAATGGCGCAAGGACGGGGAGTTCCACCTGTTCAATCCGGAGACGATCAACAAGCTGCAAAAGGCCGTCCGCCTGGAGAATTACAGCCTGTTCAAGGAGTACTCCGCGCTGGTCAACGACCAATCGGAGAACCTGGCCACGCTGCGTGGTTTGCTCACGTTCAAGGGCGGGCGCCAGCCCGTGCCGATTGAAGAGGTGGAATCCGTTGAGACCATCGCCAGGCGGTTCAAGACCGGGGCGATGTCCTACGGTTCGATCAGCCAGGAGGCGCATGAGGCGATGGCGATCGCCATGAACCGCATCGGATGCTAGAGCAACACCGGCGACGGGGGCGAGGATCCGGCGCGGTTCATACCGCGGCCGAATGGGGATTCACTCAACAGCGCCATCAAACAGGTGGCCTCCGGACGCTTCGGCGTGACCAGCCAGTATCTCGTCAGTGCCCGCGAGATTCAGATCAAAATGGCGCAGGGAGCCAAGCCGGGAGAAGGCGGCCAGTTGCCCGGCGGCAAGGTTTACCCGTGGGTGGCCAAGGTTCGTCACTCCACACCCGGCGTGGGCCTGATCTCCCCCCCGCCACACCACGACATTTACTCGATCGAAGATCTCTCCGAACTGATCCACGATCTGAAGAACGCCAACCACAAAGCACGGATCAGCGTCAAATTGGTGGCGGAAGTGGGCGTGGGCACGGTGGCGGCGGGTGTCGCCAAGGCGCATGCTGACGTGGTGCTTATCAGTGGTTTCGATGGCGGCACGGGGGCCTCCCCACTGACCAGCCTCAAGCACGCCGGCCTGCCTTGGGAACTTGGCTTGGCGGAAACGCACCAGACTTTGCTCCTGAACAATCTGCGAAGCCGCATTGTGGTTGAAACAGACGGTCAATTGAAGACTGGCCGGGACGTCGTGATCGCCACCCTGTTGGGCGCGGAGGAATTCGGGTTTGCCACCGCCCCCTTGGTGGCGCTGGGCTGCATCATGATGCGTGTGTGCCATAAAAACACCTGCCCGGTGGGGGTGGCCACGCAGGATCCACGGTTGCGCAAGTACTTCGCCGGAAAACCGGAGCACGTTGTCAACTTCATGCGCTTCATCGCCCAGGAAGTGCGTGAACTGATGGCCGAACTTGGTTTCCGAACGGTGTCCGAGATGGTCGGCCAGGTGAACTGCCTGGAAGTCCGCAAGGCGGTGGAACATTGGAAAGCCAAGGGGCTGGATTTCTCAAACATCCTTTACCAACCGCAGGTGCCGGCCACCGTGGGGCACTACTGCCAGATGGAGCAGGATCATGGGCTGAACAAAGCCTTGGACAACCAGATCCTCCTCAAGCTGTGCAAAGCCGCGATTGAGCGAGGCGAAAAGGTACGTGCCACCCTGCCAATCAAGAACACCAACCGCGTGGTGGGCACGATCGTGGGCAGCGAAATCACGCGCCGCCACGGTGCCGCCGGCCTGCCGGAAGACACCATCAGCATCAAGTTCAAGGGATCGGCCGGACAGAGCTTCGGGGCGTTCATGCCCAAAGGCATGACCTTCCGGCTGGAAGGCGATGCCAACGATTACGTGGGCAAGGGGTTGTCCGGCGGCAAGATCATTGTCTATCCACCGGTCGGCTCCTCGTTTGCGGCAGCGGAGAACATCATCATCGGCAACGTGGCCCTGTATGGCGCCACCGGCGGTGAGGCGTACATCTGCGGAGTGGCCGGGGAACGCTTTTGCGTTCGCAACAGCGGCGTGAAGGCTGTGGTGGAAGCCGTGGGCGACCACGGCTGCGAGTACATGACCGGCGGCCGGGTGGTGGTGCTGGGCTCGACGGGCCGCAACTTCGGCGCGGGCATGAGCGGCGGCGTGGCTTACGTGCTGGACGAGACCGGGGACTTCGCCAAACGCTGTAACAAACAGATGGTCAACCTGGAAAAGCTGGAGAATGCTCAGGAAATCGAGGAAGTTCGCCACCTGATCAACAACCACGCGGCATACACCGGCAGTCAGAGGGCGACCGAGGTGCTGGCCGCCTGGAGCAAATGCCTGCCCAAGTTTGTCAAGGTCATGCCCCGGGATTACCAACGCATGCTGCAGGCCATTGAGCGCGTCACGGCCTCTGGCCTGAGCGGAGAGGCGGCCATCATGGTCGCCTTTGAGGAAAATTCGCGCGACCTGGCCCGGGTGGGTGGCGGCTAAACGGCTGGCGGCAACCATCACTATCAACGCCTTACAGAACTGAATTACCATGGGAAAACCAACAGGATTCATTGATTACCTGCGGCAACTTCCGCTGGATCGTCCGGCAATGGCCCGCATCCGGGACTGGAATGAGTTTCACACGCACTTGGAGGAAGGCAAACTCAAGGAGCAGGCCGCCCGGTGCATGGATTGCGGCATACCGTTCTGCCACACCGGCCGCCTGATCAGCGGCATGGCTTCCGGGTGCCCCATCAACAACCTGATTCCCGAGTGGAACGACCTGGTTTATCGCGGATTGTGGCGGGAAGCCCTTGAACGGCTTCATCGGACCAATAACTTCCCGGAATTCACCGGCCGGGTCTGCCCAGCGCCGTGTGAAGGTTCCTGCACGGTCGGCATTCACACCCCTCCCGTCACCATCAAGGAAATCGAGTGTACGATCATCGACAAGGGGTGGGAAGCCGGCTGGGTGAAGCCCGAACCCCCCGTTCACCGCAGCGGAAAAAAGGTGGCGGTGATCGGCTCCGGCCCGGCCGGATTGAGCGCCGCCGCCCAATTGAATCGCGCCGGCCACCTGGTCACGGTCTTTGAGCGTGCGGACCGCGTGGGCGGCCTGCTCATGTACGGCATTCCCAACATGAAGCTCGACAAGCAGAAGGTTGTCCAACGCCGCGTCGATCTGCTCGCCACCGAAGGCATCACTTTCCTCACGAACACCGAAGTGGGGGTCAATTACGCGGCGGAAAAACTCCGGCAGGAATTCGATGCCGTGGTGATCTGCACCGGAGCCACCAAACCACGCGATCTGCCCATTGAGGGACGCAACCTCAAAGGGGTGCATTTCGCCATGGAGTTTCTCACCGCGAACACCAAGGCGGTGTTGGGCAACGCGGCCTGCCCCATCACCGCCCGCGACAAGGATGTGATCGTCATCGGCGGCGGTGACACCGGCACCGACTGCGTGGGCACCTCGGTGCGCCACGGGTGCAAGTCTGTCGTCCAGGTTGAAATCCTCCCGCGCCCGCCTGAGACACGCCAGGCCGACAATCCCTGGCCGGAATGGCCCAAGGTTTACCGCCTGGACTACGGCCAGGAGGAGGCAGCGGCCATGTTCGACGGCGACCCGCGCGTGTATCTCACCACGGCGAAAAAGTTCGTGGGCGACGAGCAAGGGCGCGTCAAGGCGGTGCACACCGTGGAGATCAGGTGGAAAAAGGACGCCCAGGGGCGGTTTGTGCCGGAGGAGATTCCAGGCACGGAAAAGATTCGCCCGACCCAACTGGTGCTGCTGGCCATGGGTTTTCTGGGGCCGGAGCAAACCCTGCTTGAAAAGCTGGGGGTGGATCGCGACAACCGCAGCAACGTGAAGGCGGAGTACGACCGCTTCGCCACCTCGGTGCCCGGAGTCTTTGCCGCCGGCGATTGCCGCCGCGGGCAAAGCCTGGTTGTCTGGGCCTTCAACGAGGGCCGGACCGCCGCACGTGAGTGCGACCGCTATCTCATGGGTCGCACGGACCTGCCCTGAGCGAACCCAGCCATTGGTTTTCACCCCGGGCCGGCGAAAGCCGGCCTGTTTTTTTAGCGCAGCCAGAGCAGGCAGACCACGCCGACCAGCGTGGAGAGGATCGTCACCGGAATGCCGTACTTGGCGTAGTCCCAGAAGCCCACCTCCACGTGGCCGCGGGCGGATTCCACCACGATGATGTTGGCCACGGAGCCGAGGATCGTCAGGTTGCCCGCCAGAGTGGTGGCCAGGGCCATGGTCTTCCACATCAGCGGTTGATCCAGAAAATTGGGGATCCATTTGCCCGCCACCAGCACAAAGGGGACATTCGAGAATATGTTGGAGCCCAGCGCGGAAAACCACGTCAGGTTCCACGCCTGGGCCGTGGCGGTGTGCCCAAAAAAGCCGCGCCAACTGTCATACAGGTGGTCGGGCAAGCCGGTCCGGTTCAAACCCTCCACCACCACGAAAAGCGCCGCAAAAAAGACCAGCAGGTGCCAATCCACCAGCTTCAAAACCTCATGGGTATCCCGCCGGGCCAGGACCATCAGCAGGGCTCCGCCCGCCAAGGCGGTCCAGGCCAGATTATATCCGGCCACAAAGCCGGCAAACACCACCACGAGGGTGCCCAGACAGAGTCCGAGCAACCGGCGATCCATCACCGGGGCAACCCCTTCCGGCCGGGTGATGCGGGCCGCCATCAGCACCCGCCGAAAGCCCACGGAGAGCACCAGATACTCGATCAGCATTCCCACCACCGCCACCGGCAGGAGCGAGGCGGAGAACTGGAGGAAGGGAATTTTGGACAGGTGCCCGATGATCATGTTCTGCGGGTTCCCCACCAGCGTGCAGACGCTGCCCAAGTTGGCGCTCATGGCCAATGCCAGCAGGTAGGGCATCAAGGGCAGCCGGCCACGCACCATGACCGCCACCACCAGGGGGGTCAGCATCAGACAAACCGTATCGTTGACCAAGAGGGCGGAGAGAATGCCCGAGGTCAGCACAAGGTAGAGCAATAGTTTGTGCGGCGAGGCGGCTGATCGCAAAATCCAGTCCGCCGCCCAGTTGAAAAAGCCTGCCAACGAAAGATACGCGGCAATCAGCATCATGCCAAGCAGCAGAACAATGGTGTCGTAGTCAACCGCTTGGTAAACCTGCTCCGGCGTCATCACGCCGCACACCACCATCAAAACCGCCCCCAGCACGGCGGCGGCCGGACGGTTGAGCGGCAACACCTTCAGCCGCCGTCCGCTGATCAGGAGGTAGGTGAAGGCAAAGATGGCAACCGCCAATATCTCCGTGCGATGCATGGGACCTCAGCGGGCGGTCGCCAAGAGGGCGGGCACCTCGTCGTACTGCCGGATGACATGGTGTGCAGCCTGCAACTGCTCCGGCGGGAGCGTGTTGGCCACCGCCACCACACGCATGCCGGCCGCCCGACCGGCGGCCACCCCCGGCTGGGAATCCTCAATCACCCAGCATTGCTCGGGAGCCAGGCCGAGTTTTTGGGCGGCGAGCAGAAAAATATCCGGTGCCGGCTTGCCCTGGGCCACTTCCCCCCCGCTCACCACCACCGGGAAGTGACGCCGCAAATCGCGCAGGGAAAGCACTGCGTCGATCACCAGTCGATCCGACCCTGACGCCACCGCCAGGGCATAATGCCCGGACAACTGCCCGATCAGCTCCAGCAGGCCGGAAAAGATCGGCTGATGCTCCAGCAAAAGGGCAATCGTCCTGGCCCGCTTCTTCTCCATCAGAGACTGGAGCGAGTGCGGCGGCTGGTGCCGACGGACAAAATCCTGCCAGAGAATGAAATCGGAACGCCCGATGTAATCAGGCCAGTGCATGCCATGATCACGGCCAAACCCAAGCTCATCCATGACGGATTGGAAGGCGCGCAGGTGCAGCGGTTCGCTGTCCACGATCACCCCGTCCATGTCGAAAATAACGGCAGTTGAAAACTTCATCATGCTTTTGCGAAACCGGGGCGCACATCGGCTGCCTGGCATCGGCACCCAAGGTTTTCCCCCACCCCACCCCCAGTGGCAACAGAAAACTACCGCTTGGCACTCGGATCGCCGGTCGGTGGAGGAGCATGGTCCGCTTTGCCGGGAGGCCCCAGAAGTTGCGTGAAGATGGGCTTCAAGGCATCCGCCCAAACCTGATACGCCTTGAGTGCCGGATGAAGTTGATCGGCGTTCATCATACCCGGGAACAATCTGCCTTCCCGATCGGCGAGCTGATCGTTAATATCAAGATACCGGACCTGCTTGCCATCTGCCAGGTCAGCGAGCTTCCGATTGATTTGACGGATCGTCGGAAGCACGGTCAGGCTGTCGTTGCGCGGGAACATTCCGGTGATAATGACCGTCGCTCCCGGGGCTTTCTCCTGGCATACGGCGACGATTGCCTTCAGCCCCTGGGCAATGTCCTCAATCTGCTCGGCATTGCCCGGCTCGGTCCCCACATTGTTGATCCCAGCCAGCAGGACGATCACTTTGGGATTCACCCCCTCCAGCTCGCCATTCTGCAGGCGCCAGAGGATGTTCTCCACCCGATCCGCTCCCCAGCCGAAGTTGGCGGCGTTCCACCCGAAGAAATTCGCCCTCCAGTTTTCCAACAATGGCCGGTACTGCGGATCACTGGTCCCCCAACGGCGCGTGATGGAATCGCCCACAAAGTAAATATCGATCCCTCCTTGCCTGGCCTTTTGCACCAACTGCTCGTGGGCCAGGCGGGAATTGGGGTCGGTTCGGGGAACGGCCTGGATGGCCGAATTCCGTCGGCTGTCAATGGCTGGCACCTGCGCCGGAAGGGGGTGGTTGAGCAACTTGCTGGCCCAGGCGATGAAATACCTCATATTCGAGCGGTCTTCATGGCCGCCGTCGTGTTGGCGCCAGGCCAGTTCTCCGTCGAGCAGGCCGGTGTTCACCGGCGGCATCTTCGCGGTCAGGTAGTCCTCCTTTTCGCCAATGTCCCTGGCTCCCAGCAGCCGAAAGACCGGCCCGGCCGCGACGGTGGCCATGAAGCTGCCGGGTTGGTCCAGCCAATTGGCGTCACCGCGGGCAGGGATGCCATAGCTGATGAACGTCAAACGGGGTGCGCACAGGGCGATCAACATGTGCGCGTCCACTGGCAAATCCCCGGCGTTCTTGCTGCCAAAAGCGGATTCCGCTGCGCCATATTTCAGGAAGTTGCCCGCCATCCAGTGGTATTCACCCGAGGCCGTAAGACTCTCCACCGCCTCCCCAAAGTTCCGGCGGTGCAGCTTGGCACCCCCTTCGCCCGAAGAACCGACCAGGGCCATGGCAAAACGAGGCTCGAAGGCCAGGGTGACGAGCGCCGCTTTGCCAAAGCGCGACACACCTTCGATGCCCACCTTCTTCGCGTCAACGGCGGGATCGGTTTCGAGATAATCCAAACCACGCGCCGCACCCCAGGCCCAGGCCCGTAACGCGCCCCAATCATCCGGTTTGCGCGGCTGGCCCTGGTTGGCCAGGCCGATGATGCCTTTGGTCAAACCCGCGCCGTTGTCCGCCTGGATGCTCCCCGGATCGATGGTGGCGTAACCCCAGCCGGCGGCGAGAAGCTGTTCCGTGGAGGGCGGATCCTTGAAGGGGCCGCCAAACTCGCGAAAACGATTGGTTGGCACAGGAGATCCCTCCGGACGCGGCAGTCCGTCACCGCCGAAACCGCCAAACATCATGAGGACGGGCACGTGACCCTGAGCCCTGGCCGGGGTCACCACTGTCATGCGAATGTCCACGTTGATCGCCGGGCAGGCCGAGTTGTCCACATGGCCGAGGAGCCGTTTGCCGGTGGCAGCCACGTTGCCGACCAACCCGGCGGCGATGTTCGTGACCACCGTCCAGGTCACCTTGGGCACGTTTCTGGGCACCCGTCCGATCACCTCGCGCTCGAAGTCTTCCACGATTTCAGAACGTCGCGCCCGCCACCACACCTCGGCGGTGGCAACCTTGGCGCCATTCTTGAGCGTGAGGACATCCGGCAGGTTGGGAAAAGGGTTTGCCTTGGCGGGATCGTAGTTGGCGGCATTGGGGGTGCCGGGTTGACCGCTCGGTCCCGGGCGCAGCCGGGTGATGCCCAGTTGCTCCATCATGTTTTTGTGATCCTCCCGGGCGCTCCAATTCAAGGGTTCGAGAGTTTTGCCTTCGCCTGCGGCGGGAGACGCCGGCACTTGCCCGGGCAACGCAGCAAGAACGCCCAGTAGTGCGATAAAGCAGGCGATGCCGCCTATCTGACTGGCCAAGAAACGCGAGGATGTTGGCATGGGGATTTCAGAACGATGCCATTATTTTTTGAGCCGGCTGCTCCGGTCCAACGAGCAACAGATTCCAGTTTGCCTGAATTCGATGTGACATCGTCATCGGAATCACCATGATTGAATGAGCCGGGACCGTCCAGCGGTAAATGCCTTGGCACACGGGGTGCCCTAAACCACCGTTTGAATTCACCCCACTTCTTTATCGGGGCAAGTTTTGAGCAAACATTGGACGCCGTCAGCGCCAGGCCTGAACACGCAGGGTCAAAGGTCCCGCCCCTGGCCAAAATCCTGAACCCGAAGGAGCCCGGTGGCGTGTTTTGTTAGCAGATTGGCGCGCTTTGCTAATGACAGTCCCTGAATGAAAATCTATCGTCGGGCATGTCTGCATCCAAAGCCAATCCCCGTTCGGTGGTACTCCACTCCTGTTGCTTCGCGCTGGCCCTGACCGGTGCAACCGCCTTTGCCGCCCCGGCGCAGCCTTTCGACTGGCCCCAGTGGCAGGGTCCCGATCGCAATGCCATGTCTAGGGAAACCGGCCTCCTGAAGGAGTGGCCGAAGGATGGTCCTCCCCTGGCCTGGAAAGCCACCGCGCTGGGCGGCGGCGACAGCGCCCCTTCCATCGCCGCCGGGCGGATTTACGGCATGGCCAATCGCGGCGAGGATGAGGTGGTCTGGGCTCTATCCGAGGCGGACGGCAAGCCCGTGTGGGTGTCCCGCCTTGGGCCAGCGGTAAACCAGCGGATGACTCAGAGCAAGGAAGGCCCGGCCTGCACGCCGACGGTGGACGGTGAGCGGCTCTATGTCATGGGCCTGGGCGGCGATGTCTCCTGCCTCCAGGTCAGCGATGGCAAGATCATCTGGCAGCGCAGCCTCACGCGCGATTTCGGCGGCCGCGTGCCCATGTGGAGCTTCCGCGAATCGCCGCTGGTCGATGGCGACAAGGTCATCTGCACCCCCGGCGCCCAGGATGCCATGCTGGTGGCGCTCGACAAGCTGACGGGCAAGACCCTCTGGAAAACCGTCGTCCCCCCCGGCAGCGGCGGGGAGGCTGCCAGCACCGGCAGCCCCGCCGGAGGCACCGGTAATTTCGGCGGGTTTTCCCTCGCCGCCGGCGTCGCGCCGCAAATGTTTGCCCAGGCGGATGCCAACAAGGACCAGAAGCTGGCCCGTGCGGAATTCATCGCCCTGGCCGATGCCTGGTTTGACCGCCTGGATCCAGAAAAGTCCGGCAAGGTCACCGGCGAGCAGTTCGCCGAGCGATTCTATGACGCCGTTCCAAGGGCGCAGAACGCCGGGACGCCAGACCCATCAGCCCAGGGACAACGGCGCCCCAGCCGCAGCACCGCACCCGCCTTCTTTGCCCCCGCCGATGCCGACAAGGATGGCTCGCTCACCCGCCTGGAACTCAAGGCCACCTTCACCAAATGGTACGACCAGTGGGACACCGACAAGGCTGAAACCTTGAGCGAGGAGAAATTCCGCGCCGGGCTCACCGCAGTCCTGCCGCAGCCCGCCACGGGCGGCGGAGGCGGCCGCGGAGGGTTTGGCGGTGGCGGCGGGAGCGGAGCGGCCTACGCTTCGATCATCGCCATCAACTTCGAAGGACAGCGCCAGTACGTCCAGCTCACCGCCAAGGGACTCGTCGGGGTCGCGGCGGCCGATGGCAAATTCCTCTGGCGCTATGACCGGGCGGCCAATGGCATGGGCATCAACTGCTCCACACCGGTTTATCAGGATGGCCTCGTGTTCGCCGCCTCGGCCTATGGGGCGGGCGGCGGAGCGGTCAAACTGGCAAAGGATGCGAATGGCGGAATCAAGGCCGAGGAGGTTTACTTCACCCGCAAGATGCAGAGCCACCACGGCGGCGTGATCGTCCTGGACGGCTGCCTGTACGGCTCCAACGGCGGCAACGAAGGCGGATACATCATCTGCCTCGATTTCAAGACCGGCAACGTCCTCTGGGATGGGCGCGACGTTCCCGAACGCCCGGCCGGCAAAGGCTCCATCGCCTTCGCGGATGGCCGACTCTATTACCGCACCGAGAAAGGCGCTGTGCTGCTGATTGAGCCAAGCCCGAAGGAATACCGCGAGCGAGGCCGCATTGATCAGCCTGAGCGCACCCGCCTGCCCGCCTGGGCCCACCCGGTCATCGCCAACGGCAAACTCTACATCCGCGACCAGGACGTCCTGTTCTGCTACGATGTGAAGGCGAAGTAATACAATGATTCCCAAATCAGAGGGGAAAACCATAACTCCTGGCTTTGGAGGCCGCTAAACCCAGTCCCTCGAACCCATGAGTGACCGATTCCACCTCCCCAGCGCGTGGCCACAGCGGTTCACCGAGTTCAAGATCCCGCTTCCCGCGCTGCTTCGTCGGGCTGGATTGCCGGATATCTTCTTTCAGCAGGAGAAAATCCACGCCACCACCGCCCAAGTCTTCGCCCTCTGGCATGCGGTCCGGGAAATGACTCCTGATCCCGCCATTGGCCTGAAAATGGGCGAGGAACCACGGTTTGGGCTTTATCACCCCGCCACCGTCGCGGCTGTTTGCAGCCAGTCCTTCCGCGACGCCTTGCACCGCATCGCCCGCTTCAAGCAGTTGACGTGTCCGCAAGCAATCCGTGTTCTCACCAGTCGGGATGAAGCTTCCGTGGAATTCATCTACCCTCAATCCCAGGAGCCCCAGCCCGACATTCTGGGAGACCTTGTTCTTTCCTGGATTCTCGGCATCGGTCGCCAAGGCACTGACGGCCGAATCACTCCTCTGCGCCTGGAACTGACCCGCCCGGTTCGCAATCGCGAGTTGCTCGAATCCCATTTCGGATGCCGCGTGCGTTTCAAAGCCAGCCGCGACGCGCTGGTCTTTCGCAACAGCGATCTGGATCTGCCCTTCGTGACCCACAACATCGACCTGCTCACGGTGATTGGCGCCCACTTGGAATCCGAGCTTCAAGAGCGCAATGCCACCGCAGACGTGGGCGATCAGGTCAAACGCGCCCTCAAGCGGTCGTTGGCCGGGAAGCGCCCCACCCTTCACCTCACCGCCCGGGAAATGGGCACCAGCACGCGCACGCTCCAGCGTCGGCTAACGGATGCGGGGATCACCTTTCAACAAGTGCTGGAGGATACCCGCCACGAACTGGCACGTCACTACCTTGAGCACAGCGCGGTTGATCTCAACGCGGTTGCCTACTTCCTCGGTTACGAGCATGCCAACTCCTTCTTTCGTGCCTTTCAAGGCTGGGAAGGCACCCCGCCTGGGGAATGGCGCGCTCAGCACCGCATCCAGCTTTCACAAACCGTTTGAGGGCTTTCGGGCACACCACCTCCCTGGCGATTTGCGATCTGCGTTTACTGGTTCTTTACACCGCAGCACTTGACGCTGCGCATTCCGGAGAACCATGCTGAGGCACGAAGAGTATGAAGATTGGAAAGAGAATAGTGGCCGGAATCGGAGGGCTCGTGATGGTCGCCGTTTTTGCCACAGGTTGCACACATTTTCGATCAGAGTCCTACCTGATCACCGAGAGCGTTAACTTTACATTTAGCGCGTATCCGCCTCCAGACTTCGCCAGAGGCCTATGCGATGATCTCCGGGCCGCCATGAGAAACCAGGGATACACCGAAACCTCTGCTGACACCTGGCGGCGCAAAGGTGTTTGGATAAGTTGGCGGACCGACACCAACTTCGCGGGCACCATTGTTTTCTCGGTCAGGGCGTCCGGCCCTATGCGAGATATTGCAGAATCACAACGAGTGGAACTCGTACTGCTGCGATCCCTGCTCACTGGAGGGAACACAACCATTCAAATCCGCCCGCAGCCCAAGGCTCAGCACCACGCTCCAACCCCAGCCGTAGCACCCCCGCCATCATCGCAGCCGCTGTTCATTACCGAATTGGGAACCACCACCATCTCGCCTGACAAGCTTTGGCGGGTGGCGGTCTCACCCGCGGGCGACACAGTGGAAATCACCCGCAACGAATCGTCGCAGGTCCTCGTGGGTCAGAAGCCGCAAGAAGCTGATGGACCTTATGAAGCCAGGTCCATCATCAGGGTGCCAAATTGGAGAGCGCACCCAGGCTGGTTTGTATTCATTGAGAATGCCTCCCAGATTTGGATTTACGATGGGGACCGTAATCTCTGCCTGGAAACTTCAATTTCAGATCACAGTGCGTTTTATCCCACGCCCAGCAGCTTTCCTTGTCCAATACCTGCCCAAGTATTCTCCCGGCTGTCGGAGGCTGCAAAGAGGTCCATCGGCAGACATACCCGGTGGTGGTAGGGAGGGCACCGGTAATGTCTCTGTTTGCATTGCTTCATGCTCGGCAGCGCAACCCCTGCGACCCGTTTCAACCGCTCCACAGCTACATGGTGCCGCGCCAGCATCGCCTGTTGGCGGTGGCATGTCTCTGCGGCAGACTGAATCTTTGCTTGCGAACCTGAGGGACTGCGAAAAAAACGCGCGTTGGATGTCCAAAACTCGCCATTTGTCGGAAGTATTGGTAGAGATTGACGAATGTCAGCAGCACCCAATAGTCGGCTTGATGATGCAACCGCTACTCAGCAGCGTTTCTTTTCGCTGTTTCTGCGTAGTGAGCGGGAGATCTTTCGCTACGTGGCGGTGCTGGTGCCAAACGTGACTGATGCGCAAGATATTGTGCAACAGACGGCTCTGGCGCTTTGGGAAAAGTTCGACACCTATGATCCCACCCAGCCGTTTACCCCTTGGGCCTGTCGCTTTGCCTTGAACAAGGCTCGCCAATGGATCGAGCAGCGCCAACGCTGGCAAATCCTGCTGGACCACGGTTTGGCAGAGGAGCTGGCGCAGCGGCGGCAGGCACGTCAGCCCGAGTTTGAACGCCGCTTGAAGCACTTGGAAGCCTGCCTTGCCAAGCTGCCTCCGGTGCAACGCTCCCTGGTTGATGCCTATTACTACGAGCGCGCCGACATCGAATCCCTGGCCGGGCGCACCGGAAAAACTGTGGCGGCTATTTACAAGATGCTGCAGCGCAGCCGACAAACCCTCCAAACCTGCGTGGAAAACCAGCCCGAACCGGAGGTGGCATGAAACTCTCCTTTCCCTCTCCCGAATTCGACGATGCCGTGGCTGCCGTGTGCCACGGCTCCGCCTCCGAGGTCGAGATGCGCGCTTTGAATGGGTTGCTGAAGAGCGATGCCGACGCCCGGGACGAGTATTTGATGCGGATTGAGCTGCACGCCCGGCTGGCATCTGATCCGGATCTCTTTGCCCAGGCGGCGAACACTGCCGCCAATGGGCTCACACCGGTCATGATCTTGGGCGATTGGCATTCTACCATCACTCCAGGCCCGAGTCTGACGGCGACCAGAAGATGGGCTGCCCAAGTGGTGGCGCTCGCCGCCTGTCTCGTTCTCATGGCCATCGGGGTTTGGAGCCTGTGGTTGCGACCTCCGTCCACCAGCAACGGAGCCACCAGCACCGCAGTGGCCATGCTTACCCGCGTTGTGGATGCGCATTGGAGCCAGAACTCAGCCCCCGTCCGGGTGGGCAGCGCCCTGGCGCCGGGCTGGCTTCACCTGGAATCCGGCTTGGCGCAAGTGGTCTTTTATAGCGGTGCGCGGGTGGTGATCGAGGGTCCGACGGAGCTGCAGATCATCTCCCCGACCGAGGCCGTTTGTCCCATTGGACGGTTACTCGCGGAGGTGCCGCAGCCGGCGCGTGGCTTCCGCCTGAAGACCGATCAGCTCAACGTGATGGACCTGGGAACCGCGTTCGGGGTGGAAGCGACCAACGGCCGCACGGAAGTTCACGTTTTCAAAGGGAAGGTGGAAGTGCTTTCTGGAATAACGGCGAAGCAGGCCTTGAGCGAGGGACAGGCGGCCGTGGCGCAGGAGCAGGCTCCACTGCGCCTCATGGCTGCGAACCCGTTGGCCTTCAATTCCTTATTCGAGTTTCAAGAGCGGTCACTGGCCTCCGAGGCTTTCCGCTATGAACAGTGGCAGGTTGCCAACGCGCGGCTCAATCAGGATCCATCGCTCGTGGTGCACTTGGAGTTCCAGAACCTCAACACTTCGGAATGGATGCTCCGCAACGCGGCGGAAAGCAACCGGTCCGTGCAAGATGCCACCATCGTTGGCTGCCAGCGGGCCGAAGGCCGATGGCGGGAGAAGCAGGCGTTGGAGTTTCAAAGTGTCAACGACCGGGTGCGCCTGGATGTGCCAGGCGAGTTCGATGCCTTGACCCTTTCGGCCTGGGTGTGCGTCAAGGGACTGGACCGGCAGTTCAACTCCCTGTTCATGTGCGATGGGTTTGCGCCTGGAACCATTCACTGGCTGATCCGCAACGATGGCGTTCTGGGCCTGACAGTGTTCGGGCAGGGTTCCGGAAACTTGCAGATCGTGGCCAGCCCTCCCGTGCTCTCCCTGAGTAAGCTTGGGATGTGGCTGAATGTGGCCGTGGTTGTCAATGCCAGGGCCAGGGAAGTGGTCCATTACGTGAATGGATCCCCTGTTGCCCGCCAGGCGCTAAAATTAGGACCTCCTTTGCGGCTCGGTGCAGCCGAGCTGGGCAACTGGAATGCAAGAAGCGGCCCGAATCCAGCTCCGGCCTTGATCCGGAATTTGAGCGGCGCGCTGGATGAATTTGAGTTGTTCAGCCGGGCATTGAGCGATGCTGAAGTCCGTGAGCTCCATGCCAAAGGCAAACCCGACCTGTAACCACTATTGAAATGAGAAATCTCTTGAGGATCCTGAAATGGGCAGCGCTCGTGATCACGGCCGCATTTTCCGCAACCACGACCATGTCCGCGCCCGGTGGCGATAATCCCAACCTGCTTTGGTACGGCCAACCGGCAGCCAAGTGGGTGGAGGCGTTGCCCGTTGGCAACGGACGCTTGAGCGCGATGATCTTCGGCGGCGTCGGCCAGGAGCGGCTGCAGCTTAACGAAGGCACCCTCTGGGCGGGCGGGCCTTACGATCCGGTGAATCCCGAGGCCAAAGAGGTCTTGCCGCAAGTCCGGCAGTTGATCAACGAGGCCAAATACCGGGAAGCCGCCAAGCTTATCAGCGCCAAGGTCATGGCTAAACCGCTGGGCCAGATGCCGTATCAAACTGCGGGCGATGTACTGCTGACATTCGCCGGGGCGACGAACGCCGAGAACTACCGCCGCGAGCTGGACCTGGACACGGCGACCGCCACCGTCAGCTACACCAGCGAGGGCGTGCGTTACACCCGGGAAGTTTTTGCGAGCGCGCCGGACAACGTGCTTGTCGTGCGGCTCACGGCGAACAAGCCGGGCACGATATCCTTCCTCGCCGGCATGAAAACGCCGATGGCGGCGACGGTGGAAACGGACGGCAACGACACGCTGGTCCTGCGCGGAGCGGGCGGCAGCTCTGGCGGCATCAAGGGCCAGCTCAAATACCAGGCCCGCGTCAAGATCATGGCCCTGGGCGGCAGCATCACGGCGGAACCGGCGCGCGTGTCCGTGAGCAATGCCAATGAGGCCATCCTGCTGATCACCGCCGCCACGAGCTTCAAGAAGTTCGACGACGCCAGCGGTGATCCCGAACGCATCGTGCAGCAGCATCTGGGTGCCGCAGCCAAGAAAAGCTTCGCCAAACTGCGCGCGAACCACGTTGCGGACCACCAGGCGCTTTTCCGCCGCGTAACGATTGATCTCGGGCAGAGTGATGCGATAAAGCTGCCGACCGATGCGCGCATCCGGCGCTTTGCCGAAGGCAACGACCCGCAATTGGCGGCGCTTTACTACCAGTATGGGCGCTACCTGCTCCTCAGTTGCTCGCGGCCGGGCGGGCAGCCGGCCACCCTGCAGGGCCTTTGGAACGACAGCATGAATCCGCCCTGGCAAAGCAAATACACGATCAACATCAATACCGAGATGAACTACTGGCCCGCTGAGTCTGGCAACCTCGCCGAGTGCGTCGAACCGCTGATCGCGATGGTGGAGGACCTTGCCGTAACCGGTGCCCGGACGGCCCGGAAGATGTATGGCGCGCGCGGCTGGATGGCGCATCACAACACCGATCTCTGGCGCGCCTCCGCGCCGATTGATGGGCCCAATTGGGGCATGTGGCCGAGCGGTGGCGCCTGGCTGTGTCTGCATCTCTGGGATCGCTACGAGTTCAGCGGCGACCAGGCCTTGCTGCGGCGAATTTACCCCGTGCTCAAAGGCGCGGCGGAGTTTTTCCTCGACACGCTGCAGGAGGATCCGGGGCACAAATGGCTCGTCACCAACCCCTCGATCTCACCGGAGAACGGCCATCCGTTTGGTGCCGCGGTTTGTGCCGGTCCGACGATGGACATGCAAATCCTGCGGGATCTGTTTGCCAACACCATCCAGGCGGGGGAGTCACTTGGCGTGGATGCGGATTTCCGGAAACAACTGGCCACCGCGCGCGCCCGGCTCGCGCCGAATCAGGTCGGCAGCGCTGGCCAATTGCAGGAATGGATGGAGGATTGGGACATGCAGGCCGGGGACCGGCATCATCGCCATGTCTCCCATCTTTACGGCTTATATCCAGGCCGTGACATAACGTTGCGCGGCACGCCGGAGCTGGCAGCGGCGGTGAAGAAGTCGTTGGAAATTCGCGGGGATCGGGCCACCGGCTGGGCCACAGCCTGGCGCATCGGCCTGTGGACGCATTTGGGTGACGGCGATCATGCGTTTGAAATATTGAAATTTCTCCTCAGTCCCGAGCGCACGTATCCGAACATGTTCGACGCGCATCCGCCGTTCCAGATCGACGGCAACTTCGGCGGCGCGGCAGGCATCGCGGAGATGCTGTTGCAAAGTCGCGTCGGTGAAATTGAATTGCTGCCCGCGCTGCCCAAGGCGTGGCCGAACGGCCGTGTGAAAGGTTTGCGGGCGCGCGGCGGATTCGAGGTGGATATAACATGGAAGGACGGGAAACTGGTGGAAGCCGCAATACGGTCGCCCAACGGCGCCTCGACCCAGTTGCGCTGCGGACCGGTAACCCGCCCAGTGAAGGTGACCAAGGGCAAGACGTATCTTTGGAATGGACAATAGCCCATGATTTATGGCAGCGAAAACAGACCCAACCTGAAGAAAAGTAATTATGAGAAAACACGGAATGATCCTGCTTTGCAGTGTGGCCGTATGCTTGACGGCGGCCACCAACGCGGCTGACCTTTCGGGCCAGTGGCGCGCGGAGTTTGCCAGCCCGCGAGGGGTGCAAAAATATCTGTTCACGTTTCAAACGGAGGGCGAAAAACTGACCGGCAAGGCCGTCGCGGAGGTCGGCGAGCGGAAGCGCGAGGCAGAATTGAGGGAAGGCACTGTCAAGGGCGATACGCTGAGTTTTGTTGAGCTGCTCGATTTTCAGGGCAGCGAAATGCGCATCCGCTATACCGGAAAGATCAGCCAGAAGGAGATCGCTTTCACGCGCGAAGTGGGCGATTTCGGCAAGACGGAATTCAAAGCCACCCGGGGCGCCGCCGCCGCAAATTCCGGGACGGCCCCAGCCCCCGCTGCGGGAGCCGGCAGCCAACCCCGCCGCAGTGGTGGTGGCTTTGGCGGGCCGATTGCTTTGAACCCGGACGACAAACCGGCCTTCGACGATCCGCCGTCCGGCATTGACAAGTCGCGTGAGGGCATTCCTCACGGCAAGTTGGAGATGATCGAATACGAGTCCAAAACAGTGGGCACCACGCGCAAGATGCAGGTCTATACTCCGCCCGGCTATTCGAAGGATAAAAAGTATCCCGTGCTCTACCTCCTGCACGGCATCGGTGGGGACGAAACGGAATGGCAGCGATTTGCCCATCCGGAAATCCTCCTCGACAACCTGCTTGCCGACGGCAAAGCCGTGCCGATGATCATTGTGATGCCCAATGGGCGGGCGCAGAAAGTTGATCGCGCCAGCGCCGGCATGGCGGCGGCGGGCGCATTTGCGACGTTCGAGCGCGACCTGCTGGATGACGTTATTCCCGCAATCCAGTCACGCTACAGCACCCTCACCAATCGCGAGAACCGCGCCCTGGCCGGGCTTTCGATGGGCGGTGGTCAAACCCTGAACTTCGGTTTGGGCCATCTGGACACCTTTGCGTGGGTGGGTGGTTTCTCGTCCGCGCCGAATACCAAGCGCCCGGCGGAGCTGGTGCCCGATCCAGCGGCCGCCGCCAAACAGTTGAAACTCCTCTGGATCTCCTGCGGCAACAAGGACGGCCTGATCCGCATCAGCCAGGGCATGCATGTCTATCTTAAAGAAAAACAGGTGCCACATGTCTGGCACGTGGACGGCAACGGCCACGACGCAACGCACTGGCGGAACAACCTGTGGCTGTTCTCGCAGCGCCTCTTCAAATAGGCCTGACCCGTGAAACGTTCCGTTCGCCTCCTGGCAATCCTACCTGTGCACTAAATCAAAATCACCCACCCATGCATACATCCAGCTCACCTCCAAACAAACGCACCACTTGGTTCATGGCGGCACTGTTTGCGCTTGGCGCAACAGCCCAGTCCGCCGATACGCCCACCCTCAAGGACACTTTCAAAGACCACTTCATCGTTGGTACAGCCATCAACCGCAACATCGCGACGGGCGCCGGCTTTCGCCGAAGTTCGGAGCAAATCAGCAAAGACATTGCTCTGGTCAAGGCGCAGTTCAACCAACTCGTGGCGGAGAACGAAATGAAATGGGTATCCCTTCATCCGCAGACAGGCGCCGACGGCTATGATTTCCGCGCAGCCGACGACTT
The DNA here is from genome assembly GCA_903930345.1 of uncultured Verrucomicrobiota bacterium. Lineage (GTDB taxonomy): Bacteria > Verrucomicrobiota > Verrucomicrobiia > Limisphaerales > CAIYYI01 > CAIYYI01. Next base: position 6,445 of record CAIYYI010000260.1, on the reverse strand, counting down.
CGTGAACTTCGGCCTGAACAACAATATGTATTTGGTCGGACACACGCTCGTCTGGCATGCGCAGACGCCCAATTGGGTGTTTGCCGGCACGAATCCGCCCCCGAACGTCGCCAACGCCGCGCCCGGCCCCTTTGCCAACACCAATGCTCCCGGCACCAACCGGATTGGGCGTGGACGATTTGGCCCCGGTTTCGGCGGCGGTTTTGGCCGATTCAACGGACCGCGCGCGTCCCGCGAGGAATTGCTCCAGCGGATGCGCGATCACATCCACACCGTCGTTGGCCGCTACAAGGACAAGATCAAGGTCTGGGATGTGGTCAACGAAGCACTCTCAGACAACGGCACGAACATCCTGCGGAACTCGCTCTGGCTGGAAATCATCGGGCCCGACTTCATCGCGAAGGCCTTCGAATACGCCCATGAGGCGGATCCCAATGCCATCCTCCGTTACAACGACTATTCGTTGGAGAATCCGGCCAAACGCCGCAAACTTATCACCTTGATCAAGTCGTTGCAGGCACAGAAGATCCCGGTCATGGCCATCGGCTCGCAAGCTCACGTCAACGTTTCGACGAGCTTCGAGACGATGGATCAGGCGCTGACCGAAATAGCGACGCTCGGGTTGCCCATCCACATCACGGAACTCGACGTCAACAGCGCGCAGGGTGGGCAGCGCAGTTTCGGGGCGGATATTGCCAACAACGCCGCGACCACCCAGGGCGGATTGGTGAGCGATGCCGACCGAAAACTGGCCGAGGCCTACGCGGGACTCTTCAAGGCATTCTTGAAGCACGACAAGTCGGTGAAGGTTGTCACATTCTGGGGTGCGAATGATGCGAACTCCTGGCGGGCCAACGGCAAGCCGCTCTTGTTTGACGGCAACAGCCAACCCAAGCCCGCCTTCCATGCCGTTATTGCAGAGGCGAAGAAAGCCGCCACGGCCAAGTAGATGATCACCGAAGCACCCCTTGAACTGAACTCTCCAACCAGGTTCTCCTGTCCTGCAAACTCGATTCCACCAATGACAATGAATAAATCCAGCGTTACGCGTTCTGCCGTCTTGATGCTGCTGGCGGGCAGCGCGCTTGAACTCCTCGCCGCCGAGCCAACCACCCACCACCCACCGGCCGCACCGACCACGGCGGCCGCACCCGCTGCTCCCAAGCTGCCCTTCGCGACGGCACCTCAATGGAAATCCACGGGCGTGCTGATCAAGCCGGTATCAGATGAAACGCACAACATCGTGTCCATCAAAGACCCAACTGTAGTCCGCTACAACGACCTGTGGCATGTTTACGCAACCGCCTACTCGACGTCCGCCAGAACCTGGAGCATGGTGTATCTGAACTTCAAAGACTGGTCTGAGGCCCCCAACGCCAAGCTCCACTACATTGACCAGAATCCGAATTTGAGGGGGTATCACTGTGCTCCGCATGTGTTCTATTTCCGCCCGCACAAGAAGTGGTATTTGATTTTCCAGTCGCAGCAGCCGCAGTACACGACCACCGACGATCTCTCCAAGCCGGAGACTTGGTCCAAGCCCATGGACTTCTTCCCGACCAAGCCCCCCGGCGCGCCACGGCTTTGGATTGATTACTGGGTGATCTGCGACGACACGCACGCCTACCTGTTCTTCACCGGCGACGACGGCCACATGTATCGCAGCCAGACGAAAATTGAGGACTTTCCCAAGGGTATGAGCAACCCGGAAATTGCGATTCAAGGCCCACGAAATGACGTTTTTGAAGGAAGCATGACTTGCAAGGTCAAGGGCACAGGCACTTATCTGACATTGATCGAGGCCATCGGCCCTGCTCGCTTTTATCGCGCGTGGATCTCTGACCGGCTCGATGGCAGTTGGACGCCCTTGCCGAGTGCGACCACCTTCCAGAACCCGTTCGCCGGGATTAACAATGTCACTTTCGAAGATGGAGTGAAGTCCTGGACCCGCGACATCAGCCACGGAGAACTGATTCGCGACGGGTACGACGAAACGATGACCATCGACCCGAAAAACCTCCAACTGCTCTACCAAGGTCGTGATCCGTCCAGTGGCGGGCGATACGAACTGCTGCCCTATCAGCTCGGGCTCCTGAAAATGGATGTCTCGGGGAAGAAGCCCTGACCCGCTCTGTCACCCCTTAAACATGAACACAAAATGCCTCGCTGGAATCGCCTTGATCTGCCTTCCCCTTGCAGTCACTGCCCAGGCGCAGAGCCCGCGCCCACCTCAAATCCAATCACCAGTGGTGCATCCTGACCGCAGGGTGACCTTCAACTTCAAAGCGCCAAACGCGAAAAAGGTGGAGTTGAGCGCCCAATTCCTGAAGACCAACCAACCGCTTGCCGCCGACACGAGCGGCGTGTGGAGCATCACAGTCGGGCCGGTCGGGCCGAACCTGTATCCCTACAACTTCGTGGTGGATGGTGTGGGCATCGCCGATCCGGTCAACCAGGAGTTGTTTCCGAACGAACGCTTCAAGGCCAGTCTCGTGGACATACCCGGCGACCAGCCTTCGCTTCATTCGGTTCAGGATGTCCCGCATGGCGAGATAAGCTATTGCTTTTACGTCTCGAAGACCCTCACCCGCACTCGTCCGCTCCTCGTTTACACGCCGCCGGGCTATCGTGAGGGCAAGAAGAAGTATCCAGTGCTCTATCTGGTTAGCGGCACGACCGACACCGAGGAGACCTGGTTCAGGGCGGGCCGCGTCAACTTCATCCTCGACAACCTCATCGCGCAGAAAAAAGCCGTGCCGATGATCGTCGCCATGCCCTACGGCAACATGATGATGGGCACTCCGCCGCCCATGTCACCGCAAGCGGCTGAAATGTACCAAGTCTTTAATGAAGAGTTGTTTGACGGCATTCTCCCCTACGTCGAGGCCAATTATCGCGTCAGCCGCGACCGGGAGAAGCGCGCGATTGCCGGCTTCTCGCGCGGCGGCGGACAGTCGCTGTTCGCCGGGGTCCAAAACCTCGATAAATTCGCCTGGATTGGCTCCTACAGCGCCTACCTGACGCCTGAGGTGTTCGACAAATACTTCACCAGCGCCGCCGCTGACCCGAAAGCCACGAACAAGAAGTTGAAACTGCTGTGGCTCGGTGTCGGAAAGGCCGACTTCCTCTACCAGCAGGCCGCGGAGTTCGACAATTACCTGAAGGGAAAGAACATTGAGCACCATTCCCTGGTGACTGAAGGCGGGCACACGTGGATGAACGCCAGGCATTACCTCGCCGAAACGCTCCAGTTGTATTTCAAATGATATGAAGAGTTCAGCTCTAACCTTCTCTCCGGCGGTGTCTGTCCTGACGCTGCACGTGGTTGCTTGTTGTCTGACGTTGGCGGCGCAAGCTGCCGGCCCCTCAGCCGCGGCAACACCTGCCCAATTGCCTCCGTTGACCTCGGTGCGTTTGTTGGAAGGTCCGTTCGCCGATGCCGTAAAAGCCAATCGGAAGTATTTGCTGGCGCTTGAACCCGACCGTCTCCTCGCGCCTTTCTTTCGAGAAGCCGGACTGGAGGCAAAAGCCAAGCCCTACGGAAACTGGGAGAGCAGCGGCTTGGATGGTCACACGGCTGGCCATTACCTCTCGGCGCTGGCGACCATGGTTGCCTCCGGCGCGGATACGTCGGAAGGTGAGTTGAAACGCCGGTTGGACTACACGGTGTCCGAGCTGGAGCGTTGCCAGCAGGCTGCCAGCGATGGATACCTCGGCGGCGTTCCCGGCAGTCAGGAACTGTGGAAGGCAATCGCTTCCGGGCGCGTGGAATCCATCAATCGGAAGTGGGTCCCATGGTATAATCTGCACAAGACTTATGCGGGCCTGCGGGACGCCTTTTGGCTCACCGGCAACCCGCAAGCCCGCAAAATCCTGGTTCGTTGCGGCGATTGGTGCGAGCAGGTCACCGCCAGGCTCTCCGATGGCCAGATGCAGCAAATGCTCGGCCAGGAACATGGCGGCATCAACGAGGTGCTGGCGGACATTTATGTCATCACCGGCGACCAGAAGTATCTTCGCCTCGCGCAGCGTTTCAACCACAAGGCCCTGCAGGATCCGTTGAATCGCCACCAGGACCAACTGACCGGCAAACATGCCAACACGCAGATTCCCAAGGTGGTCGGCTTCGAACGAATCGCCACGCTCACGGGCGACCAAGAAGCCGATGAAGGCGCCCGTTACTTTTGGGAAAACGTTACCGGCAGGCGAAGTCTGGCCTTTGGCGGGAACAGTGTTTCGGAACACTTCAACGACCCGAAGGATTTCAGCCGCATGCTGGAGCATCGCGAAGGCCCGGAGACGTGCAACACCTACAACATGCTCCAGTTGACCAAGCAACTGTTCGCCTCCCGGCCGGATGCCGCTTACGCCGATTTCTACGAGCGCGCCCTCTACAATCACATCCTCGCGTCCATTAACATCGAGCGGCCTGGCTTTGTCTATTTCACACCGATTCGTCCGCAGCATTATCGCGTATATTCGCAGCCGGACCAGGGCTTCTGGTGCTGCGTGGGCACCGGCATAGAGAACCCAGGCCGGTATGGCGAGTTCATCTATGCCCAGGCGACGAACGGGCTTTACGTCAATCTCTTCATCGCTTCCGAGATCACCGTCTCCAATCTCGGCCTGACGCTCCGGCAAGAAACCTCCTTTCCCGATGAAGCGCGCACCAAGCTGACGCTAAGACTCAAGCGGCCCGCCGAGTTCACCCTCCACATTCGTCACCCGCGCTGGGTGGCGGGGGGGGCGTTTTCGGTCAAGGTGAATGGCCAATCCGTGGTCGTTGCTTCCACTCCCTCATCCTACGCTGCATTGCGCCGCGTATGGCGGGACGGGGATCGCGTCGAAGTGGAACTTCCGATGGAGACCACCGTGGAGCGGCTGCCGGACGGTTCCGACTGGGTGGCCATCTTGCGCGGCCCCATCGTGCTGGCCGCGCCATCGGGTACCAATGATCTGCGGGGTCTGTATGCCAATGACAGCCGCATGGGCCATGTGGCCGCTGGCCCGTTGGTTCCGCTGGATCGCGTTCCGGTCCTGCTGGCCAGCGCTGGCGATGTGCCCCGGCACGTCCAGCCGGATTCCGCTGCCGGGCCGCTGCACTTCCGGCTCACGGAGGTCGTCGAGCCTCCGGCAGCCGAGGGGCTGCCGCTCATGCCGTTTTTCCGATTGCATGAGGCGCGTTACCAGATGTATTGGCAACTGACGACAAAGACGCAACTTGCCGCGAGGAAAGAACACCTGGCCGCCGAGGAACACACCAAGGTCGCGCGCGACGCGAGCACCCTCGACCGCGTTGCCCCGGGGGAACAGCAATCAGAAGTGGAGCATGACCTGGTCGGCGAGCGCATCGAGACGGGCATTTTTGAAGGCCGCCGGTGGCGGCACGGACGATCATTTCAATACACGCTCGACACCCGCGGCGAGCGGGCAGTGGACCTCGCCGTCACTTACTCGGGTTGGGATCGGGATCGACGATTTGATGTCCTCGCCAACGGCAAGCTTCTGGCGAACGAACACCTTGACGGCTCCCGTCGGGGCCAGTTCTTTGAAAAACACTACCCGCTTTCTGCGGACGTGCTTGCCACCGCCACGAATGGCCGCGTGACCTTCAGGTTCATCGCACCCACGGGGCTTGCGGGTGGCGTCTTCGACGTGCGGTTGATGAAGCCGACGGCACTTCCCGGCAAGACCACAACTCCCTGAGCAAACAAGCGAAAATCTCTGCAAACGCCATGAATCGGTTGCTTCAGCGACTTCGTCAATCCCAGGGCAAGGCGGCTCATGGGAGGTGTTCCCGCAGAATCTTGATGCCAGCTTTGCGGACTGCCGTGCCCCTGTGGCTGGCGGCAGTCGCCGCCGGATCGGCCTTCGCCGCTGAAGTGGATGTGCCCTATTCCGAGACTAAGGCTACGAAGCCTGTGCCGGGGGCCAATCCGGTTTTCCGAGACACCTTCACGGCAGATCCGGCCGTGCTCGTGGTAGGCGACACGCTGTATTGCTACACAGGGCACGATCAGGCCGTCGGCCGCCAGTTCTTCACCATGCCAGACTGGCTCTGCTATTCCACCAAGGACATGAAGCACTGAACGCCGCATGGCCCATCATGAAGGCGACCGATTTCAAACGAATCGTTTCCTGTTCCTCTGCTTCGGACAGTCCAACATGGAGGGCTTTCCCGGCCTTGAGGAACAGGATAAGGCTGGCGTGGACAACCGGTTCCAGGTCTTCGCCACCGTGGAATTCCCAAAGCTGGGCCGAACCAAGGGCAATTGGGGATTTGGGCAATCGGTATGCTGCACAAGTGCTTTCCTTGCTGGTTTTTATGATCGCCGATCCCCAATGAAGACGCTGCCCAGGCAATGCCACACCAGGAATTAAACCCTATTACCGTGAAATTGCGCGTTTTCATGTCCAAAATCCGGGTTCAGCCGGAAGTAATGGT
>CAIYYI010000259.1 GCA_903930345.1 uncultured Verrucomicrobiota bacterium | reverse complement strand
GCGCAGATCAGGGCTTTCCATGACCGCAAAGGCGCATCCAAGTCCTGCGAGGTTAAAGGTCTTGCTCGGTGAGAGCAGCGTGATGGTGCGAGCGGCGATGGATGGAAATTCAGCGGCGACGGAACGGTGCGTGGCGGCCGGGTTGAGAATGAGGTCACAGTGGATTTCGTCACTCACGAGAAGCAGGTCATTCTTCTCGACGAACTGGGCGAGCTGCGCAAGTTCCTCTTGTGTGAAGGATCTTCCTGTCGGGTTATGCGGATTGCAGAGGATGAGCAGTGCGGTTTTCGGTGTGACAGCAGCCTGCAAGGCCTCGAAGTCGAGCGTCCAGGTCTTCCCATCACATTTCATCGGCACGCGGATCGTTGTCTTGTGCTGGTGGGGCCCGCAGGAAAGAAAGGGCGGATAGGCGGGGGTCGGAATAAGGACTTCAGCGCCTTCCGGTAAGAGACGCGTGGCTAGGTTCAGTGCACTGACAAGTCCCGGCAGGAAGACGAGGGCTTCTGCCTGGACATGCCAATGATGGCGCGTACGAAGGCGCTCCAGGACCAGTTCTGTCAGCTCCTTACGTGCGGTTGAGTAGCCGAAAATGCCATGGCCGATGGCTTGTTGAAGCGCTTGCAGCACGCAGGGCGGCGAACGGAAATCCATATCCGCTACCCACACGGGGAGCACATCAGGGGCAAAGGCCTCATATTTCCAGCTTCCGGTATGAGAGCGGTCGATGACGGTGGTGAAGTCAAAGGTGTTCATAAAGATTCGGTCTACAATACCATAACTTATTGCGCAGAGCAAAAAAAACAGAGCATCAATCGTATGTCGGTCTCGCTTATTCTAAAATGTAGCTCATGGGCGCATAAGCCCCAAGATGAAAGCTGAACCGGCCTGCTTTGATTGCGATTGCTTCACCCTTTTTTTCTCCTCGCAGCGTGACAGGCTGTGCAGTCTTAAAGAGCGTCGGCAATGTTACTTCGAGTGTTCCCGCCACGCCGCCCTGTTCCCAGACGCGCAGAACCGTGCCAGAACCGTCCGGGTTGGATCCGAATGCCGTCAGGGCGATTCCCTTGCGGGAGAGCGTGATGCCTGCCTGGGTGGGCGCTAGCTTGCCTGGGCGGCTTGTGGAGCGCGCTGCCGCCAGCGGCACTCGGCATTCCATTGCGGGCGTATAGAGCGCCGCTTCGGAATTGAACTGGTCAAAGGCCCAGATGCGGACATGGGAGCTCATGCGACGTCCGTCACCGAGCCAGCTTCCGAAATTGGTCCGCCAGTGGTTGTTGTAGAGATTGAGATAGACGTACGGTTTCTTGGGTTCATAGCGGGGTTCAAACTTATACTCGCCCGGTTCACCGAGGCTGACCAGCGGGGAATCTTGCGGACACAGTGCCACACCTGCACCGGTCTTTTCATCATAGACCGCGACACCTGTGTTCACCCACTGGTTGTAATAGTTTGCATTCGCCACCGTCATGTCTTTCGCCGGGTCAAGGTCAGCACCGAGACGTCCCAAACGGAAGCGAGTGTTGTCACATTTGAACGGCAGACAAATCCAGGCAGTCTCCGGCCAGCCGTCGGGCTGCTTGTCCCAGGCGACCTTTAGATCGGCTACGGGCATGGCAGCAGGCAGGCTGATGCGGATGGATATCTTCTGCGGTTGTCCAGGTCCGGTGATTGTGCCTGTCATTGTCGCGCTCACATCGATGGCGGTCTTTTCCACGGTCAGTGTCATGTTCTCCGGCAGGGCGTTCGTATAGACACTCTCCTTGGGCATATCATAAGCGGCAAAGCAGAATTTGTGTGCTTGGTATTGTCCATAAAGGGATTTCTTCAGCCAGTTCTCAATATCCTGATAGCCGAAGCGCTCATAGAAGTACTGGCCAAAGCCTTGGGGCGCGTCCGGGTCGACCAGCTCGCGGCCTGAACGCTTGTCAATCAAGCTGCTGATGCGTCCGCGCTTCGGATCGAGCGTCGCTTTAAACCAGGGGCTTTCGATCACGCCCGTCGTGGCGTCCGCCGCAAGGAGTGTCGGCTCAGGCTTCTCTTGCGAGATCACGTAGGTCCGGTATCCCATGGCTGGAATATCTTTGGCTACAAAGCGCATGATGCGGTAGGGGCCTTCGACTGCAGGGCCTTCACCCTGATAAGCGATTGCAGGTCCGCCGTCCACAGGTTTGAGTGATGCGCCCCGAGCCAGATGGAATCCGTTCAGGACGATTTCGCCGTCGCGTTTCCAGGGGAGGGGATTAAAGACGACAATCCGGCCGCCGCCGACATTGACACTGTCGGCCAGTGTTTCAACAGCGTCGATATAGGGTTTGGAGACGAGACGTTTCACGTTCTCGATATAGTCGGCGTGGTCCTTCCATGATTCAGCCATCTTTTCATACTGGGGTGGTAACCCCTTTGCCCAAAGTTCATCCCAGCCTTTGCCATAGGGTTGTTTGACATAGTGCTGGTTGGCCATGCCCCACGTGTGCTCGCTAAACAGCATGCTCTGTTCATAGGCTTCAGCAAGAGTTTGACTGATGTCTGCGCGGTAGCGTCCCCAGCAGCGCTCAAGTGTGGTCAGCGCATCCAGCGCGTTGATTTGCGGACGGCTATTCTGTGCTCCTTTACACGCCTCTGGCATGCTCAGGGTGCCGTGAATCCACGGGTCTGGAATATCACTGCGAACAACCTGCAATTTACTGAGGTCCTCTTTGAGAATCAGTTCAGCAAAATCATCCATCTTGCCGACTTTGGCTGTGATGCCGCGCTTCTTATAAAACTCCAAATCCTGCGCGACGACGTTGGGGGGCGGCGGCCCTTGGTTGTCGCCGGTCATGCTGATGTAGATCCAACTCTTATAAGGCCAGTTAGCAGGCGGCAAAGCAGATGATCCGTAGCCGTTGTTATAGAGCGTCAGGACGCGTGAGCCGTCTGGTCCCTCCCACCAGAAGATGGGCGGCAGATTGAAGGACTTGTTCACCACCGGCCCTCCCATGTGGTAGAAGGTGATCCCGGCGTGAGCAAAGAGCGTGGGCGTGATCCAGGATTGTCCCGGAACATCGGTCATCTTGGCGGAGGTCGAGAGGGGCTGGCCATATTTTCGAGCCAGGGATGACGAGATTGAGAGTCCACGCACCAGATCTTCGGGTTCTGCAGTTTCGGTGTGCGTGGTGAACGGATAGGCGTGGATCGTCAGATTGCCGTCGCGGATCGCCTGTTCGATTTTCTGTCGGCGTTCAGGTGTCTGGCCATCCCAGAGAATTTGTTTCATGGGCCATCCCGAGAGCGTCCAGACAAACTGGTTCTCCTTGGGCTGTTTGCTGTTCACGTCAATGGCATCCAAGACGCGGTCCGCCATTTCCGTGCGGTACTCGTGAAGCACTTCGCACGCCCGTGCTGTATAGCCGATATCAAAATGGGTCTTGTACACGATGATGACATTTTGAACCCCCTGCGGAGCAGGCTTCGCTGCTCCTGCCTGTTCAGTGGCGGATTTGGTTGTCGGTATCGTTGAAGTTTTGTCATAGTCCGCGGCTAAGCAAGCAACGGAAATACAAAGCATCAGGCCGGTCATCCGCGTCGTCTTCATAGTTGGGTCTCCAGAACTTTTCTAGTCTAGCACAAAACTTGCCGGAGCATAAGCACCGAGTGTCACTGTAAACGTGCCATCGTTGATCGTGACAGGCTCGCCTGTTGATACACCTCTCAGGTTCACAGGCGTTGCTTTCAACGCTTTCATGCCTTTCGGCAATGTGACGAGAAGTGCGCCGGCATTCCCTGCCTGCTCCCAGACACGCAGGAGCGTGCCTGGATTCCCGTCAGGATCGGCACCAAAGGCCGTCACCATCACTCCCTTGCGCGAGAGCGTGAGTCCTGTAGACGTTGCTGGGAGTGAACCTGCTTTGCTGTTAGCTGATGCGGCCAGCAGGGGGAGCCTTGCCTCCATGGATTGAACGGCTAAACTCTCGCTCGCCTTCTCATTCAGTAACGGCCAGAAGCGGACGCGGTTTGACCACGAGCCCTCCTGCCACAAGGGAAAATTGGTGTTCCACATATTGTTGTACAGGTTGACGAAGACGGTGGATTTTTTAGGTATGAAGTCCATTGACCACCACCACAACCCGGGCTTTTCTAAACTCACCAGCGGAGAATCAAGAGGGCAGAGTGCAATACCGCTTTGATCCGAACCGGTCATCGCCACGCCGCTGGAGATGGCCATGAGGTGACGGTTGGCCCCAGGTACAAGATCCGTTGTCGCAGGATTGATCGGTCCACCCAAGCGTCCCAGAGTGAAGAGCGGATCCTTTACTGCAAACGGAAAACAGAGCCAGCCCCCTTCTGGCATCTTGTCTGGCGTTTTATCCGTCACGCCCCATTCGACGTCAACAGCATTTAAATGCCGGGAGAAGGTGAAGGTGAGCGTGTAGGCTTTTGCCAAGCCTTTAGTATCTCCGGCCGTGAGCACAGCTATGTCAGTATCTGCGGTGCGTTTTATTTGTACAGTCCAGTTGGCGGGGGTAGTGGCAAGATAGTCTGATTCCGGTATGCCCGGCTTGCCCATCGCGCCTAGATTGGGTTGGCCGGGCGCAGTTGCGTGAACATTTCCCAAGGCTTTTGCCTGTGACCAGGCTTCAGGCATCCCTGGCTTGCCGAGATCATCTAACGCCCAACCGCCCGGCATCCGACTGTACGCTTTGAAAAACCGATCAACCTCGTTTTTGCTGAAGCGCTCATGCAGGAATTGGCCTATTACGTAGGGACTAGATTTGTCCACAAGCTCTCGTCCGGATTTCTTGTCGATGAGCGACGCAATGCCGCCACGTGTGAGGTCGAAGGTGAAGGTGTAGAACGGCGTCGTGAGCACGCCAGGCGGATCGCTCAATACTGGCATTGCCGGAGCGGCAGCGTGAGATGGATACGTCTTATAGCCGTTGGGCGGGACATCTTCGGCATACAGCCACTTGCCGTTGACATCCACAATTCCAGAGCGCACCCACGGGAGTGCATTCCAGACAACGATGCGCTCACCTTCGACATTCACTGAGTTAGCAAGCTGCTCGAGTCGCGTCTTCAGTTCCCGCTGGACGATGGTTTGCGTTGCTCGAATATAGTTGGCGTGGTCATCGAAACTTTGGAGGAATCTTTTCTGACGGTCGATCGGGAGTTTCTTTTTCCACTCTTCAAGAGACCATATCCGACGGCCGCCAAACTCTCCGTTCATGCCCCACGTGTGTTCGCCATAGAGAAAACTGCCTTCATACGCGTCGGCCAGTTCCTTGGACAACGGATCGGTCTTGAGTCCATACGACTTCAAATGCGTATCGAGTGAGTCAAGCGCCGGTTCGAGTGGACGTATGTTACGGGCAATCTTCGTTGCTTCAGGCATCGACAACAAACCGTGAATCCAGGTGTCGGGCGTATCGCCGCGAACAACAGGAAGCGAAGGGTTTTCAGCAAGGACTGCACGCGCGAAGTCATCGAGCGTGCCACAAATCATCTTTGCACCAGGCAGCCGCTTGGCAACTTCAGCACG
>CAIYYI010000258.1 GCA_903930345.1 uncultured Verrucomicrobiota bacterium | reverse complement strand
TCAACCTGTCCCAGTTGGCCCAACTCGCCGCCGCCTTGGGCAAGACCGATTACGGCCAGTACTTATTGCGACTGGTGCAAGATTAAATCCAGATCGCTTTTTTTAACCCTTATGCGACTATTCATCACCGGCGGCAAGGGCATGCTCGGGCGCACCCTGGTGCATCGCCTGTCCGATCATGAGGTTCTGGCAGCGGATTTGCCTGAGGTGGACATCACCAATCCGGTGGCGTTGCAGGCGGCAGTGAGCGCCTTTCGACCCCAGGCCATTATCCATTGTGCCGCCATGACTGCTGTGGATGGCTGTGAGACGCAGTCTGATCTTGCCTGGCGGGTCAACGCCCTGGGTAGTGCCAATGTGGCCATTGCCGCCCATCGCATTGGTGCCCGCCTGATCGCCCTCTCCACGGATTATGTTTTCGATGGAAAGCTTGACCGTCCCTACCATGAATGGGATACCCCTGCTCCCACGACGGTTTATGGCCAATCGAAATGGGCGGGCGAGCAGGCCATTCGCCAGCACTGCCCGGATCATGTCATTCTTCGCATTGCGTGGCTCTATGGTCCTGGCGGACCCAGTTTTGTGCATGCCATGTTGAAATTGGGGCAGGCCAATCCCGAGCCGCTGAAGGTGGTTGACGACCAGATCGGCAATCCCACCTCCACGGGTGCGGTGGCGGATCTGATTGCCTACCTGCTGGACCATCCGTTGGTGGGCACCCTCCATGGCTCCTGCGAGGGTGAGGTCTCCTGGTTCGGTTTTGCGCAGGAAATATTCAGGCTATGGCAACTGCCCCGTGGGTTGATTCCTTGTACCACTCGTGATTTTCCCCGCCCCGCCCCCCGGCCGGCCAATTCGCGTCTTGAAAAGCGTTTCCTGCGCCTGGCCGGTGCTCCTGCCATGCCGCATTGGCGGGAGGCACTAGAGCTGGTTCATAAGCGGTAGAAACCGATGGCGGGAGGGTCGAGTCACTTCCCATTGCCGAGTGATTGTTCACCCCCAGCACTCCAACTGCCGACTGCGGGTTGCCAACCCACCAATAGTCAAATTGTGAGAATACTGTTGATACATCAGGCCGCTGAGTTTCGGTGATTAACGATGTTCGGTCTCTGATCTTCCATTTCCCAGTAACCACTGTCATGTCTATTCCCATCTCCAAGCTACCGGCTCCCAACTCCGATAATTGGGACCTGATCATCCGCCCCAAGTCCGGCTGGTTTGATCTTCACCTGAACGACCTCTGGCGCTACCGGGATCTCACCATGCTGTTCGTCTGGCGCGACTTCGTGGCCCAGTACAAGCAGACCATCCTGGGCCCCCTGTGGCACCTCATCCAGCCCCTCTTCACCACCCTCCTGTTCACCGTCATCTTTGGGAAGGTTGCCAAGCTTCCCACGGATGGGCTGCCCCCCATCCTCTTCTATCTGGCCGGGGTCACCGGCTGGAACTACTTTGCGGATTGCCTCAACCGCACCTCCGGCACCTTCATCGCCAATGCCGGCATCTTTGGAAAAGTCTATTTTCCCCGGCTCACCGTCCCCGTCTCCGCCGTCATCAGCAACATTATCAAATTCGGCATCCAATTCGCCCTCTTCCTGGCCTTCGTCCTGTTTTACTGGGGACAGGGGGCCAGCATCCACCCGAATGCCGCCGTGCTGCTCGTCCCCTTCCTCGTCCTGATCATGGCGGCGTTGGGCCTGGGCTGCGGAATCATCATATCATCCCTCACCACCAAATATCGCGACCTCCAGATCCTGGTCTCCTTTGGCGTGCAGTTGGCCATGTACGCCACCCCGGTCATCTACCCCATGTCCATCTTCCCCAAGGCTGCGCAATGGATCCTGCTATTGAACCCCATGGCCCCGATCATTGAGACTTTCCGTTACGCATTTTTGGGCCAAGGAATGTTCAGCCCCTTATACCTGGCGTGCAGCGTCGGTATCACCGCTGTCATCCTGGCCATCGGCATCGTCCTCTTCAACCACGTGGAGAAGACCTTCATGGACACCGTATAATGGCCAATTCCATCTTTTTTGTTCTTTGGTGGGGAGAGGCTCCCGCCGAGCCGTCAGTGGTCCGTGGTTAGTTTTCAAATTCGTGTTCATTGGTCAATACCGGTTAAAAATCAAACCAAGCTAAACCAGTTTAACCGCTTAAGCCATATTTAACCGTTTGAACCATTTCACCCAGTTCAACTGTTTTAGCTTTTCAACCCCTTGAACACTTTCACTCTTTAACCTTTTTAACTCCTAACCACCCCTCCTTTTCCCCATGTCAGAAACAGTCATCCAAGTTGACGATCTTTGGAAAAAGTACCGACTCGGCGTGCTTTCCACCGGCACCCTCGCCCACGATTTTAACCGCTGGTGGCACCGCATCCGTGGCAAGGAAGATCCCTATACCAAAGTCGGAGCTGCGGTCAAAAGTCAGAAGTCAGAAGTCAGACCTCCGACCTCTGGTTCCCCTCTGACCGCTGACTACCGATCTCTGATCTCGTCGGCGCAAGCGCCTACGGAGCTTGCCGACGACGAAGTATGGGCTCTAAAAGGCGTTTCCTTCGAAGTAAAACAGGGGGAGATCCTTGGTATCATTGGCCGGAACGGTGCCGGCAAAAGCACCCTTCTAAAGGTTCTCAGCCGGGTCACTGCTCCCAACCACGGTGAAGTGCGGGTCAAAGGTCGCATCGCCAGTCTCCTGGAGGTCGGCACCGGCTTCCACCCGGAACTCACCGGTCGGGAAAATATCTTCCTCAACGGTGCCATTCTTGGAATGAGTAAGGCCGAGATCAGAAGTAAGTTGCAAGAAATCATCGCTTTTGCCGAGGTGGAGAAATACATTGATACTCCTGTGAAACGTTACAGTTCCGG
>CAIYYI010000257.1 GCA_903930345.1 uncultured Verrucomicrobiota bacterium | reverse complement strand
CCTCTCGGATGTGCATCCGCCAGGCAGCGACCCGGTCAGGATGCAGGTAATTGAAAATATCCGTGCCTACCAGAAGTTCGAATCGGCTGCCCAACTGGCGGGCCATGGATTCATTCAGCCGGATGATGGTGCCATCCAACCCGATCAGCATCGCCTGGCCCGGGTTGCCATCCAGCAGAGAGCGGGCGGTTTGCTCGCTATCCGCCAGGGCCTGCTCCATGGTGATGCGTTTGGAAATATCGCGGCAAACGGTGATCAAACCTTTGGGCTGGCCCAGGTCATCCCGCAACGGGGCGGAGTACAATTCCCCCCAGAACAGCCCACCCGTGTGCTTGCACAACTTGTAAACACGTGGTTCATTGGGGGTCTCACCCTGCAAAATGGACTTCACCGTGGCTCGGACGCTGGCGCGGCAGTCCGGATGGGTCCAGTCGAGAATGTTCGAATCGAGAATCGGAAAATCCACCGGAGCCTCATAAATCTCGTACGCGCGAGGCGAGGCGTAGGTGATCCGCCCCTGCAAATCGCAGATGGTCACCCCGTCCGGCAAGGTGTTGATCAACTGGCGGTGGTAAGCCTCCGAATCGCGCAACCGCTGCTCAATTTCGCGGCGGCGACCAATGTCGCGGGTGGCGCACAGGATCTCGCGCAACTCCCCGGTCTGGGGTTGCTTCAACAGCCGAAAGGCCACCTCCACCCAGACGAACGCCCCCTCTTTTTTGATCATGCGCATCTCCATCCGGAAGGAGTCGCGCGTGGTCTGCGCGGCCCGGATGCTCCGCCATATCTCCTCGTGGTCCTCTGCCGGAATGAACTGCCCCGCCAAACATCCCACCATCTCCTCCGGGGCATAGCCCAGCAACGTCTGGCAGGCCGGAGAGACAAACAGCACGGTGTCGTCCGCCGCGTGGCGTGAGATCATGTCGGTGGAATGCTCGGCGAGCAGACGGTACTGCGATTCGCTGCGCACCAGACTCTGCTGGGCGGACTTTAGATCGGACACGTCGTAAACAAAACCCACCAACTCCACAAACCCATCGGCCAGGCGCTGTGCCACCATCAGCTCCGCATTGAATTGGTGCCACACCCCCTGCCGGTGCTGGAAGCGACCGGAAAAGACCACCCGGTCCGTGTGCGTCAGTTCCCCCCACTTGGCCCGGATGCCGTCAACATCGTCCGGGTGCAGACTCGCCAGACACATGCCAGGGTGATGGCGGATTTCCGCCGGCGCATAACCGGTCACCTGCTGGCAACTGCGGGAAATATAACCGACCGTGAGATCACATCCATTGCTGCGCCAGCAGAACAAAACACCCGGCCCATCAGAAAACAAGCCGTTTATGTGCCCCCGCAGAAACGTGGAGGTGTCGGTCTTGGATTGCCCTCGCGAAGAGGGACGCAGCCTGATGAACAGGGATGGAGCCTGGTCGGCCGGAGTTTCGAGGGAGAGAACGGAGCAATCGCAGTCAACCGTTTCCCCGCCGGGCAAACAAGAGATCACCGTCATGGCCCCACTGTTGCCCCCCCGCAATTCGGCCAGGGTCACGGGTGACCCATCCGACCGGCACAAACGAAATACTTCATCGAACCCACGGCCCACGGGGTCCACGCCAACCCAGGCCCGGGCGCCCAGGTTTGCGGCGGCGACAGTGCCTTGCCCGGCACAGATGACGACCGGGCACTCCTGCTGGTTTATCAGCAGGTCAATCATCTGCCGGCAGTCATGCAGCAGTCCAACCTGGCTTTCAACTTCGCTCATGGCATCACGAACAGTCAGAAGGCCCCGGAAACTGGGTGATTAAATGCCACCGGGCGAAGTAAGGCGAGTTTTATCTGGGGCTCAATTGAGCGGCACCCCGCGCCGGATGTAGGTGGGAATATCCAAGTCCTGGCCCTGGTGCAGGGTGGGCTCGCTCTGCTCAAAGCGGCCGCGGGAAACAGCCTCCAAGGGCAGTTGACCCTGCATATTCTGGGCCTGTCGCTTGCGTCCGCGCCCGCCTGCGCGTTGCTGGCGCAGCATCTGCCCGGCTCTTTCCTGGAGGCCCAGCGGAGGCGGCACAAACCGCGCGGTCGTTTTTTGGGCCGCCTCCGCCAGGGTTGGAAAGCGTTCCTCCTCCCGGGTCACCGCCGGGGCCGGGGGCTCTGGCGCAAGGGGCACACGGCCCGCCGGAGTGCTGTCGTTGCGGGTATGCGCGGCCAGCACCGTCACCCGCAAACTTCCGGTCAGGGCCGGATCAATCACGGCCCCCAGTTTCAGGTCGGCCATTTCCGCTTTGCGCGACATCAGCTCCATGAGACGGTTGATGTCCGCCATGGTCAAATCCGGCCCGCCCACGCAACTGACCAGGACGGATTCCGCCTGGGCCAGCGCCTCCCCTTCCAACAGCAAAGGGTGTTTCTGCAACTGATCCCACACCTCCCGCACCCGGTGCTCACCCGAGGCCTGCGCGAAGGCGATGGCATTCTCCGAATGACGCCCCCGGGTGAGGGCGCAAAGATCGGCGAAGTCCAGCGTCAGAAGTCCCGCCTGGGTGAGGATGCGCCAGATGCCGGAGACCCCCTGGGCCAGCAAATCGTTGATGATATCAAAGGAGTCCTGGAGGCTGGTGCTGGCATGCACCAAGCTCATGAGTTTGTGGTTGGGCAGGCAGATCACCCCATCCGCCTCGGCCCGCAACTGCTGCAGACCCAGCAGTGCCTGGCGTTGGCGCCGCCCGCCCTCCCACTCGAACGGCAGAGTGGCCACCGCCAGCACCAGCGCGCCCGCCTCCCGGGCCGCGCGGGCAATCACAGGCGCCCCGCCGGTGCCTGTTCCGCCACCCAGGCCGGTCAGCAAAAACACCAGGTTCACCCCCTGGCAAAGCGCCTGAATCTGCGCCAGATTCTCTTCCACCGCCTTGCGCCCCTGGTCGGGATCGCCCCCCGCCCCCAGCCCGCGGGTGGTCTGGCTGCCCACCAGCAGAAAGTCCACCCCCGCAGTGACCGGGGCAGAGGAGGCGCTGGTGTTGAGGGCGGTAAAGGTCAGCCCCGGGGGGCTGTTTTTGGCCAGGTACTCGATGGTGTGACACCCCGCGTCACCCAGGCCAAGCACCCGGCAGGTCAAGGCACCCACCACGGGGGGCATGTTTGCGGTCACTGATTCCGGCTGTGGATTCAAAGATTGGTCAGACATGGCATGGAAGGTTACGAGGTTGGCTCAACGGCGCAAAATGGGTCCCAGCACGTTCTTCATCATCGTTACCAGACCGCTCCGGCCCGGACGTTTCATCTGGAAACAGCCGAATTTCACAAGGCCGATGGCGGCGGCAAACTCCGGCTGGTCGAGCGCGGACTTGATGCCGCTGACCGTGTTGGCCTTGCCCAGCATGGCCGGCAACTGGAAGATCCGTTCGGCCAGCTCCTGGATGCCGGGAATGCGGGCGCCGCCGCCGCAAATGAAAATGCCGGCCCGCAGATAATCCAGCAGCCCGGCCTCCGCCAGATCAGCCTCGATCAACTGAAAGATTTCCTCCAGTCGCAGGCTCATGATGCGGTGCAGGTGCTCATGGCTGACGTTTTTCACCGCGATACCCATCTCGCTGTTCACAGGAATGGTCTTGCCCCGGCTCTCCGCCGGCATCACGGCGGAACCGTGCGCCAGTTTGAGTTCCTCCGCCCGGCCCAGCGGGACTTTCAGGCCGTAGGCCAGATCGTTGGAGATATGATCCCCACCCACGGCCAGGGTGCCGGTGTGCTTGATGATGCCACCGGCGTAAACCACGTATTCGGTGGTGCCGCCGCCCAGATCGATGACCAGCGCACCGAGTTCCTTCTGCTCGTTGGTCAGCAGGGCCAGGGAGGCGGCCAGGCCGTTGTAAACAATCTGCTCCACCTCAAGCTGCAGCCCCTTGACAACCCGGATGGGGTTTTGGAAGCGGTTGTGATTGCCGTGGATCACATGGACATCCACCTCGAGCCGGGCGCCCAGCATGCCCGCCGGATTGACGATGCCCGCGTGGCCATCCACCAAAAAATGCTGGCGGATGGCGTGGATGCCGGTGTTTTCCGATGGCAGGTTGATGGCCTTGGCATTGCGGATCACATCCTGCACATCCTCATCCGCAATCTCCCGGTCCACGGAAGCGATGGGATGGACGCCGCGGTTGGTCAGCCCGCGCACATGGGAACCGGTGACCCCCAGGAAAACGCTTCGAATCTCGGAATCGGCCATCTGCTCAGCCTCCACCACGGCCAGGCGGACATCCTCAGCCGCCTTCTCCGGGTCAACGATCTCACCCTTGCGCACGCCCCGCGAGCGGGACTGGCCGACCCCGATCAGGTTGAGGGTGCCGGCATCGTTGACTTCGCCCACGACGGCACAAACCTTGGAGGTGCCGATTTCAAGACCGACAATCACTGAAGATGAGTCAAACATTTTTCCTTTTGGTGGTGCGGGAGGGCCGCAGGGGCTTGGGAGGGGCGGGCGGCAGGGAGGATGACTCCACCCAAACCGCAGGAATGTTGTTGGCAACGGACAGATCAAGGGCCGCGACGGCCTTGCCGCGACGAAGGCCGAAATCATGGGCCGACCGCCAGCGGCGCAACTGGGTTTCCAACTGGCTGGCGGCGAATGTCACCCGGCAGCCCTGCCCGGTGGTGACCTGGAGCACATCGGGCGCGGAGAGGTCAATCCAGCGCAAGTCCACCAGTCCGGCCATCGGTGATCGCTCAAAGGAGGCGATGAGCCGCAAGGCCGCACGCACCTGGGGCGACTCCACGGGGCGGCCGGGCGTGAGTTCGGCGTAGTTCACCCCGGTCAACACCGGCAACCAGTCGTTGGTGGAAGGTTGAACGGAGCGCTGCGCCGGGCGCAGCGGCAGCATGATGAAACCGGAATCGTCCAGCGTGTAGAGTATCTGCTCGTGGCCCGGGCCGGCGTAGGGTTGCAGGATCTGGGCCATCGGCTCCCGCTCGTTCACCCGCAAACGCAGGGTGCCCGGCAGCAGACGTTCCACCGAGACAGACTTGACCATCGGCTCCAGCTCCAAATCGCGTTTGACGCGGGAGAGGTCCATGGCGAGCAGATTGTCCCCGATATGCACCCCGGCCCAGCGGCGCAATTGGTCCACGGTGATGACTCCATCCGTCTGGACATCCACGACTTTGATGGCAAACGACGGGTTTTCATACACCAGCCGGTCAAGCATCCAAGAGCCGCCGCGCCAGAGCAGGAAAACCAGGATGAAGGCGCTGAAGCTGACGCCCAGCACCCAGGACACCAGGCGCATGCGCGCCGTGTTGATCTGGCGCGAACTCAGCTTGACGTCCAGCACATGCTCGCGCTCAAAACGGCGATTGCGCGCTTTCGTTGTAAACCAAAAGCCCATCCGATTATTGCGTTACACCAAGTTTGACATCCCGCCGATCAGCGGCCGGGACGGCAGCCCTCCGGCTGCGCGCCCGGGCCAGCGCCACCATCCGGTGGCACACTTCGGCATACCCCAGGCCCGCCGCGGCGGCGGCCTTGGGGAAAAGACTCGTTTCCGTCATGCCCGGCAGGGTGTTGACCTCCAACACCACCGGGCCTCCATCCGCCCGCACCATGACATCCACCCGGGCATAGTCCCGTGCCCCCACCGCGTGATAGGCGCCCAGGGCCGCCGCCTGGATTGCCGCCGTCACCGCCGGTCCGAACGGGGCGGGGCAAAGGTATTCCGTGGCGCCAGCCGTGTACTTGTTCTGATAATCGTAGGCTCCCTCCCGGGGCCGCACCTCCACCACTGGCAACGGCTGCCCATCCAGAATCGCCACCGTCGTTTCGCGGCCGAAAATCCGGGGCTCGACGAGCACTGCGGAATCAAAGCGAAGCGCCTCGGCCAACGCGGGAGCCCACTGCTCGCGCCGGTCCACAAACTGCAGGCCCACGCTGGAGCCCTGCCGCACCGGCTTGAGCACCACCGGCGCCTCCCAGCCTGCGGGCCACGGGGCGCCGGGGTGATCCACCACCAGGAAAGGCTCGGTGGGAACCCCCGCCGCCAGACAACACTGCTTGGTCAAAGCCTTGTCAAACGCCACCCGACTGGCCTCGGGATCACAGCCCGTGTAGGGCATCCCCAGGGCCTCCAACTCGCGCTGCACGGTGCCATCCTCGCCATATGTGCCATGCAGGGCGAGAAACACCACCTCGGTGCCGATGGGCAGGGACCAGCCCGGACGGGCGGGATCCACCTCGCCCACCTGGTGACCCAGGGAGCGCAAAGCGCGCGCCACGGCCGCCCCGGACCGGAGCGAAACCTCGCGCTCGGCGGAGGATCCGCCCAGCAGCACCGCGATGTGCCATGATTCAATCATACCGGAAAGCCAGCCTGTTCACCCATGGTTTCAATCTCGGTTTCCAATTCGATGCCGCGCTCCTGGCGGGCCCGGGTTTTGATCAACCGGATCAGCGCGAAAAAATCGGCCGCCGTGGCGGAGCCGTCATTGACCAGGAAATTGGCATGCACCTGGGAAACCACCGCCCCGCCCACCCGCATGCCCTTCAACCCCAGCTCATCGATGAGTCGGCCAGCGGGGATGCCCTCCGGATTCTTAAAAGCGCAACCGGCACTCGGCTCGCGCGGCTGGCGCTGCCAGCGACTGAGGGAATACTCGTCCATCTTGCGGCGGATTTCCGCAGACAACGACGGACTGCCCTTGAACACCGCCCCCAAGGCGATGTTGGAAACGAGCAGCGGGCAGCAACGGTACCTGGCTCCGGCGTCCGATCCCGGAATGTCATGCACCAGGCCGGCGGCATCCAGGTACCTCACCCGCTCCACCACGTCAAAAACCCAGGCACCCATGGCCCCCGCGTTCATCCGCAGAGCGCCACCCACACTGCCCGGGATACCCTCCATGAACTCAAGGCCCGCCAGGTTCATTTTGCAGGCAACCCCAGCCACCTCCTTCAGGCGTGCGCCCGCGCCACAACAGAGCACGTCATCCCGCACCTTCACGCGGGAAAAATGCCGGTGGGCCAGGCAAATCACCAGGCCACGCACACCGCCATCACCAATCAGCAGGTTGGACCCGCGGCCGATGACCCGGCAGGGCAGTTGGGCCGTGCCGCAGTATTGCACCAACCGGACCAATTCGGCCTCCGTGGCGGGTTCGGCCAGGAAATCGGCTCGCCCACCCACCCGCAGCGTCGTGCGTTTGGCCAGGGGCTCGCGGCACAGCAACAGCCCCCCCTCGTCCAGGCAGGACTGCAAGTCGCCAACAATTGATTCAGGGTAACTCATCACACAACGGTGGTTAGCACGGTTTCCCGATGGGCGGCCGGACGATCACCCGCGGACGCCGCCCCGCCATCCGTCCGCCCCACCGCATGACGCTGGCGCAACCGCTCGGCCAACTGGTGCGCCACCCGGGTGATATCCCCTCCCGCACCCAAAAACAAAACCAGATCTCCCGCCTGCAATTCGGCATCCACACGCTCCTGCAACTCGGCAAAGGAGGCGACGTACTCGACAGTTTGGCCGCCCTCGCGAATGGTTTGGGCCAGCACCCCGCTGGTCACCCCGGGAATGGGTGGTTCGCTGGCGGGATAGATATCGGTGAGCCACAGTCGATCCGCGCCAGTGAAGCAATCGGCAAACTCGCGCATCAAAAGGCGGGTGCGGGTGTAGCGGTGCGGCTGAAAAGCCACCAGCAAACGCCGGGATCCAAGCGCCCTCACGGCCGCGAGCGTGGCGCGAATCTCGCTTGGATGATGCCCATAATCGTCGTACACGCGAATGCCGTCATCCGCAAAGAGTTCCTGTTGCCGGCGCGAGGCGCCGCGAAAACCCGCCAGCGCGGCGGCAACGGCGGCGGGAGAAAAACCAAAGCGGAGCGTCAACGCCACCACCGCGGCGGCGTTGGAGATGTTTTTCGCCCCCAGCAGCGACGTGGTGAACACGCCCTGGGACTTGCCCCGGCAGCAGATTTCAAACCGGGAGGCCCGCCCGCCCGCGCCCGACTCCACATTGAGGATGCGGTACTGGGCCATAGGATGGTAGCCGTAAGTCACCCCCCGGGGATGCGCTGCCAGGAGGGCGGACAGCCGGGGATCATCCGCGCAGTAAACGACATCTCCCCGCACCTGGGCCGTGAACTGCTCAAACTCCCTCTGAATGTCCGCAAATGTGCCGAAATGATCCAAGTGCTCCTCGTCAATATTCAACAGGATGGCATGCTCGGGATGAAACTGACACAGGGTGCCATCACTTTCATCCGCCTCGATGACAAAGAAAGGAGGGGCGGACGGATCCGGGGCCGGGACCAGGCGGGCCGGGCGATCAAACTGCGGGACTTGCCATCCAATGGCGTAGCTGGGGTGGGCAGACAACTGTTCCAACGTGTACGCCAGCAGGGAACTGGTGGTGGTCTTGCCGTGCATACCCGCCACACAAATGCCGCGCTGCCGGTGCAGCAGGGTCGCCAATAGTACGGCGCGGCGCACCACGGGAATGCCTTGCGCCGCCGCCGCCATCCACTCGGGATTATCCTCCCGCACCGCCGAAGTGCGCACCACCAGGACGGGCCGCGCGGCGTTGATCTGCCCGGCGGTATGCCCGATGAAAACATGCGCCCCGCGGGCACGCAACTGCTCCACCTCCGGATTGTCGTGCAGGTCGGAACCGACGACGCGGTAGCCGAGGTCCAGCAGCAGGTGGCCCAACCCGCTCATGCCGCAGCCGCCCACCCCGATCAGGTACACGGTGGCTCCGGGCACGGACTGGCGCAGCAAATGATCAACCTGAAGGGTGGAGAGGCTCATTTGACCAGCATCGCCTCCTCTCCGGAGCGCAGTTGGGCCGGGATGTCGGCGCTCCGCAACGGGGTTCGAAAAACATCCAGATGCTGCAGCACGGCTTCGGCAACCCGGGCGGCCGCGTCCGGACAATGCCAAGCGGCCAGCGCCACCGCCATGCGCAACCGGGCCGGGGAATCGTCCCCGAACGGCTCCACCAGACGCAGGAGCGAGGCCGGATCGGCATGCTTTTGCTCCAGCACCAGGGCGGCATCCGCCCGCAGCAGCGCCTGGGCGTTGTAATACTGGTGATTATCGACGGCGTGAGGATAGGGCACCAGCACGGCGGGCAGGCGCAACGCGGCAATCTCAGCGAGAGAGGAGGCCCCGGAACGGCTCACCGCCACGGTGGCAGCGCTCATGACGAGCGGCATCTCCGAGCAAAACGCCCTGACCACAGCCGGGATCTGGCGAGCCTGGTAGGCGGCCTCCACCCGGGCCTGATCCCGCGAGCCAGTCAGGTGAATGAACTGGAACTGCGGCAGGCGCCGCTGGAACTCCGGCAGGCTCTCCAGCACCAGATCGTTGATGCCGCTGGCACCCTGGCTGCCACCCATGACGAGCAGGACCGGCCGCTGCGGATGGAGACCCAACCGGGCGCGGCATTCCCCCGGATTGAGCAACTGAAACTCCGGGCGCACCGGGGTGCCGGTGTGCAACACCCGCCCGCACCGCAGCAGCGCGGCGGTGGAGGGAAAACCGACAAACGCCTGGGTCGCCAGGCGGGCCAGCCAGCGGTTGGCCCGCCCCGGGATGGTGTTGGACTCGTGCAGGAACAGGGCGGAACGGACCTGCCGCCCCGCCAGCACCGGACCCGCGCTGGTAAAGCCTCCCATCGAAAGAACCGCCGCCGGACGCTGCCGGGCAAAACGACAGGCGGAATCACGCCAGGAACACATCGCGCCCCGGGCAAACCGCAGCCAGCGACCGCGACCGGAAGCCACCGCCGGCAAGGTGACCACCTCCATATCCCGCGTGCTGCGCACCCCCTCCTGGTCCACATCCTTGGGCGAGACAAACAGCAGAATATCGCACCCCCGATCATGCAATTGCCGCGCCACGGCCAGGCCCGGGAACAGATGTCCACCGGTGCCGCCGCAGGCAATGGCAATCAGGGTTTTGGGGCGCGCAGTCATGCTAGGACAGGATGGCCGAGGGGATGGCGTCGGCGGACGGGGCATCCGTCGTCACCAGCGCCGATTCATTGGAGTTGCGGGCCACACTGATCAGGAGGCCGACGCCGCTGAGCATGGCCAGCAGATTGGAACCGCCGTAGCTGATGAAAGGAAGCGGCAATCCCTTGTTGGGCAGCACGCTGGTGACCACGCCAATGTTGATGAACGCCTGCAAACCAATCAGCAAAGTGATGCCGACCGCTATAAGCAGCCCAAAAGTGTCCTCCGCACGCCAAGCGATGAACATGCCTGCGGAAACCAGCAGGACAAAGGCGAGCAGAATACCCAGCGTGGCGACCAGGCCCAACTCCTCACCAATGATGGATAGAATGAAATCCGTGTGGTGTTCGGGCACAAAGCCCTCTTTTTGGCGGCCATTGCCCAGGCCGCGGCCAAACCAGCCACCCACCCCGAGGGCGATTTTCGCCTGCTCGCCCTGGTAGGCGATGCTGGCCGAGTGCTCAACGGGATCCACCCAGGCCAGCACGCGCGCCCGGCGCACGGGGTTATGCCAGATGGCCACGCAGAGCAGGGCAAACACCACCAAACCGGTGGGGACCAGATAATGCCAACGCACCCCGGCGATCAGCAACATGCCGAGGCAGACCGCGCCACCCAGCATCGTGGTGCCGTAATCCTTGCCGGCCAGGATCAGACCGAGCACCAGGCCGATGCCCGCGCCAGGAATGACCAATCCCTTCAAAAAACCACCCATCTGGCGGCGGTATCGCTCGCCGTAATGGGCCAGCATGATGATCAAGGCCAGCTTGGCCATCTCGCTGGGTTGGAAATTCATGATCTTCAAATCAAACCAGCGACGGGCGCCGTTGATTTTCATGCCAATGCCCGGCACGAGCACCAGCAGGAGCATGATCACCGCCAACCCGTACAGGAAGAAGGATACCTGCCGCAACCGCCGGTAATCCAAGCTGGCGGTCACCACACACGCAACCAGGCCCAGGGCGCACCAGGCCAGTTGCATGACGAGGAAATGCGCCCCGCGCTGGGACATGCTGGCGCTGTACAGCACCACCATGCCAAGGGCCAGCAAGACGGCCACACAGACCATCAAAAGGGTGCTGGCGAAGCGCATGAGTGGGGGGGGGTGGATGGGGTTCGGAAAAGTGCCAGCCCGGACGCCAGGCCGAGGTTGCCCGGCGTCCGGAGCTGCCCACCGTTTACCGCGTCACCGGGGTGCCCGGCAGCGGCGTGACATAGCTGGTGCTCGTGGGCGCCACCGGAACCGGAGCCACCGGCGAGGGAACCAAGGGGGCGGGTTCGATGACCGGCGTGGCCGCCTTCACGGGAACCTTGAGCTTCTGGCCGATCTTCAACTGATCGGTCTTGAGGCTGTTCAACGCCCGCAACTGTTTGATGGTGGTCCCGTTGCTGGTGGCGATCTTGGTCAGCGTGTCGCCCTTCTTCACTTCATAGGAGGCCGGATCCGGCACCGCCATGCCCAGCGAAGCCGTCGGCGCGGCGCCACCATTGCCGTGTTCCGGAATGACCAGCTTCTGCTTCAGTTGCAGCTTGCGCGGGTTGACACCCGGGTTGGCCTTCGTGATCGCGTCCACGCTGACGCCATATTTTTTGGCGATGGTGGCAAACGTCTCACCCTTGGCAACCAAGTGTTCCGCCCCGGCCACCATTGGCACCGAAGGAGGCGGAATCACCACCGGAAGCACAGGGACCACCACTGGGGGCACAGACACGAGATCCGTGGAGGCGGGATTAAAGGGCGTCACCGGAATGCTGCTGGTGGCCCCGGGGTTGAACGCCAGCGGGTCCACCGGCGGGGTATTGGTCAGCGGCGGAAGACTGTTGGGGTTGACCTCCGTGGTCGGAGGCCGGTCCTTGCAGCCTTGCAGCAACAAGCCGCCCAAGACCACCACATGGAGGGCCAGGATGGCAAAAACGGCAATATACACGTTGGACTTGTTGCGGGGCTTCTGGTCAGTCAGTGAGCTTTGCGGCATCAATGGATTCGGAGTATTCATTTCTTCTGGCGCGGGCGGCGCATTTTTGAGGTTTTGTTGTTAAAATGCCGCGTGGTTTTCCCTCAAAAAACCACGCGGCAAAGCTTTATGTCTTTGCTCGATTATGGCCTCCGTCTATGGAGGCCGGTTCATTATGTTGTGTTTTGCCTGAAGTGCAACCACTATCTGTGGTGCTTTTCAGGTCTTCCACCAAATTCTTAAACACCTCTCCCCGATGCTGATAGCTACGAAACTGGTCGAAGCTGGAACAGGCGGGGGAAAGCAGCACCACATCCCCGGGTGCGGCTTGTCGGGAAGCGCGTAAAACCGCCTCGGATAACGTGCCGCAGGGAGCGCAGGAAACATGGTCCCCCCAGGCCTGCATCAACCGGGATTGGGTCTCGCCAATCAGACAAGCCATCTTCACGCGCTGGCGCAGCCAGGGGATCAGTTCATCAAACCCAAACCCTTTGTCTTTCCCTCCGGCAATGAGCCAGACATTGTTTGACCCCAGGAACCCCGGGGGCACGGTGCGCAAGGCCTTCTCCACCGCATCCACATTGGTGGCTTTGGAGTCGTTGACGTACTGCACCCCGGCAATTTCCGCCACCCACTCGCAGCGGTGGGGGGCGGGCCGGTACCCGCACAACGCGCTGCGCACGGTTTCCATAGGTAACCCAAGCACTTGGCTGGCAGCGAGTACCGCCATGAGGTTTTCGGCGTTATGCGGCCCGCGCAGACGGGTGTCCCGCTGGTCCAGAAGCAAACCGGGAAACTCGGGTCTCCGGCTGAGAATGCGGGTGCCTTCCAGATAGATGTCCGCCTGCGGCGCGGTGGCGCTAAACGTGAGCAGGCGGGCGGCCAAGGGAACCTGCAACGACTGCAATTGAACCAGGGCCTCCTGCTGGACGATGGCCCAATCGTCCGGGGTTTGGTTCTCAAACAGGCGGGCTTTGGCAAGGAGGTACTCCCGCATGCCCGGGTAGCGGTCAAAGTGATCGGGAGTCAAATTGAGCAGAATCGCCAGATGCGGACGGAACCGATGGATGGTTTCCAACTGGAAACTGCTGATTTCCAGCACAATCCGATCCAATTCCTGGGTGGCCACCGCGCAAAGCGGCAGCCCGATATTGCCCGCCGCCACGGTGGCCTGGCCAACCGCACGCAACACCAGTTCCATCAGCTCCGTGGTGGTGGTTTTTCCGTTGGTGCCGGAAATGGAGACATTGGGGAAAGTGCAGGCGCGGAAGCCCAGCTCCAATTCACCCAGGCATGGCAGTCCGCGCTGGAGCGCGGCCGCCAGCAACCCCTTGGTGGGAGGCAATCCAGGACTGGTGACCACGCAGGCATAGCTCTGCGGAGGCAGGCTGGACTGACCCAGATGAACCGTCACACCCAACGCGGCCAAAGGTGCCACGCTGGCCCGCAAAGCCTCGGTATCCGCCTCATCAAAGGCCCACACGCGCGCCCCGGCGCCGGCCAGCAGTTCCGCCGCTGCCCGCCCGCTAAGGCCCAGACCCAGCACGGCCACCGGCTGACCGGCGAGGCTCTCCAGATAGGATGGTGTTTGATGTTTCACAACCATGGTTCTGTCACACTGGCCATGCTCATCGAATCTTCAACGTGGCCAGGGCGACGACGGCGAACAACAGGCCCAAAATATAAAAACGGGTGACAATCTGCGACTCGTACCAGCCGAGTTTTTCAAAGTGATGATGAATGGGCGTCATCAGGAAAATACGGCGCCCCTCACCGTAACGGCGGCGCGAAAACTTGAAATAGGCCGTCTGCAGGATCACCGAACCGGCCTCCATCACGAAAATGCCGCCGGCAATGATCAGCAACAGGGGCTGGTGAATCAGCACCGCCATGATGCCCAGCGCGCCGCCCAGGGCCAGCGATCCGGTGTCGCCCATGAACACGCGGGCCGGGTGGCAGTTGAACCAGAGGAAACCGAGGCCGGCGCCGATCATGGCGGCGCACACCACGGTCAGCTCCCCCGCCCCAGAGACATAATCCACCTGCAAATACCGGGCCATGACCGCATTGCCAGCCACATAGGTGAGCACGAGAAACACACAAGCGACAATCACCGTGCAGCCAATCGCCAGCCCATCAAGCCCATCCGTCAGATTGACGGCATTGGAGCTGCCCACGATGGAGAGCACCGTGATGATGAGTCCCACGACGGTCCCGGTGGCGCCGATCAGGACCGGGTATTTGTAAAACGGCACCATCACCTCCGTCACCAAACGGCTGGTGGAGGGCAGCAGCCAGAGATAGACCGCGATAAACCCGGCCAGGATAAACTGCACGTACAACTTCAGGCTGCTGGCGGCTCCCTTGGAGTTCTGCCGGGTGATTTTGGTGTAGTCATCGTAAAAACCAAGTCCGCTCAGGACCACGATGGAGAGGACGGTGAGCAGAATGTGCGTGTTCCAGCGGGCCCAGAGCAACGCCGCCAGATCGAGCGTCAGCACAATCATCAGTCCGCCCATGGTGGGCGTGCCCTTTTTGTTGATGCGGTTGCTGAGCCCCCCGGCATCCTCGGCCTTGTCCACATAATCCTGGCCGAACTTCAGCCGTTTCAGCCAGGCAATCATGTGCGGCCCCAGCCACCAGCTCAGCGCCAGCGCGGTCACGGCCGCCCCCGCGCTGCGGAGGGAGATGTAGCTGAACAGCCGCAGCCAGGAGCAGTAGGGCTCCCACGGCGTATGATCCGCAGCATCCAAAATGGACTGGCTAATCAGATAGAGCATGGCAAAAGATTTCGCTAATCGCAATGGCGCGTCATCGTGGCCGGAAAATCCCCGGCCAGGAAGCGCAACCGGCGCTCGCTCAGCAGGCGGGCGCAATAGGCGGGCACGCCCAGCTCCAAGGCGATCCGTTCCTCGGCCTCACGCGGGGCCGCCGCCCGCGCCGGCAGTCTGCGGGCGCGGTTTTGGGCGCGTTGTTTATCTTCGGTTTTCATCTGGTGGTGTCGGCGGTTGCCGCCACGGGCGGGGCCGGGTCCAACATGCCCGCCACCCGCTCCAAGGCGGCGGCGCGGGAGGCCTTGAGCAACAGGACATCCCCGGCCCGCAAATAATCCCGCAACAGTTGCCCCACCTCTTCCAGGGAGGCGCAGGAGTACACGGCGGCCAGACCGGCCTGGCGGGCAGCGTTCGCCGCCAGTTCCGCCAGCGGCCCGAGCGTCACAAAACAATCGAGTCCCGACCGGGCGGCCAGCGTCCCTGCCTGCGCGTGTGCGTCCGCCGCGAAGCCGCCCAGCTCCCCCATCTCGCCCAGCACCGCGACCCGGCGACCGGCGCAGGGCAGTCCGCACAAGGTCTCCAGCGCCGCCGTGGTCGAGGCCGCGTTGGCATTGTAGGCATCATTGATCACCACCACGCCGTTGACCACGGTGGGTTGCAACCGCATTTTGGGTGGGGCACAAAGGGCCAGCGCCGGGCGCGCCCGCGCGGGCTCCACGCCCAATTCCGCCGCCGCCGCCAGGGCCAGCAGGGCGTTGACCACCTGGTGCCGGCCCAGCAGGCCGATGCGCCAGACACCGTTGAACGCCGGCACGGGACCGGCCACCGTGAAGGTGGTCCCCTGCCCATCCGGCTGAAGCTCGCCCGCGCGCCAGTCACAGGTTTCCCCCAGCCCGACGATGGCAACCGGCGCGCGGGCACGCTGTAGAATCGGGGGGAGCCACTCGGACTCGGCGGCGATCAGGCGGCCATGGGCGGGCAGGGCTTCGGCCAGGCAGCCTTCCTCCGCCACCACCCCTGCCATGCCGCCAAAAAATTCCAGGTGCTCGGGACCGAGGCTGGTCAGCAGCCCGATGCGGGGCTGGATGAGCGCCAGCAGCGGCGCGAGTTCGCCGGGGTGGTTCGTGCCGGCTTCGAGCACCGCCGCCTGGTGCGAACGCTCCAGCCGCAACAGGGTGGCGGGAACCCCGATGTCATTGTTAAAACTGCCCTCGCTGACCAGGGCCGGGAACTGGGCGTTCAGCAGCGCGCCCAGCAGGGTTTTGGTGGTGGTCTTTCCGTTGGACCCCGCCACCGCCACCACCGGCAGTTCAAAATCATTGCGATACCGTCCCGCCATCCGCCCCAGGGCCCGGCGTGAGTTTTCCACCTCCAGACGCGGAAAACCGACCAGGTCAGCCGCCGGGCATTGCGCCACCCACGCCGTCTCCACCACGGCGGCCACCGCGCCCCGCCGAATGCTCTCCCGGGCAAAGGCATGCCCATCAAACCGGTCGCCGCGCAGCGCCACAAAAAGATCCCCGGCCTGCAACTGACGGCTGTCGGAACAGACCCGCCGCACCGGCGCGTCCGCCCCATGCAGGCGGCCGGCGCAGGCCTCGGCGAAATAGTTGAGTGAGCGGGTTTCCACAATGTCTCGGGAGTGTCCGTCAGTCACGTCCGCTCCCAAAGCCGAGGTTTTCCAGGGTTTCCCGCGCATAGAGGCGGTCGTCGAAGGGGACCACCGTGTCTTCGAACTCCTGGTAGGTTTCGTGTCCCTTGCCCGCGATCAGCACCGTGTCACCCGGGCGGGCCAGCCGGATGATTTCGTCAATGGCGCGGCGGCGATCAAGCTCGACCTGGTACCCCTCGGTGCGTATGGACCGGAAACCCTCCTCAATGGCCTGGGCGATGGCTTCCGGCGATTCCTTGCGCGGATTGTCGCTGGTGATGAGCGTGAAATCCGCATGCTGGGCGGCAACCCGGCCCATGGCCGGGCGTTTGCCCTTGTCGCGGCTGCCGCCGCATCCGAAAGCCAGCAGCAGCCGACCCGGGGTGATTTCGCGCAGCGTGGTCAGGACATTGAGCAGGGCGTCATCCGTGTGGGCGTAGTCCACGAGAACGCTGAATGGCTGGCCCTGGGCAATGCCTTCCAGCCGGCCCGGCACCGGATGCAGGCGGTTCAATGCCGCACGGATGGTGGCAGGCTCCACGTTCAGCGCGAGACCGGCCCCGGCGGCCGCCAGCGCATTATATATATTGTGGCGGCCGATCAGCGGCATCCGGCAATCCAGGGTTTTGCCGGGCAGTTGAAGCGTGAACCGGGAACCCTCGTGCGCCAGTTCCACTTTGGTGGCGCGCAGTTGGGCCGCCTCGCAAAGGCCGTAGGTGAGCCGGATTTCGAGATCGGACTCCGCCGCCAGGCGACCGCCCGAGACGTCATCAATGTTGATGACCGCCGCCTGCTTCTTGCCGCCATTGGCAGCAGACTGAAACAGCTTTTGCTTGGCCAGGAAATACTGCTCCATGGTCCCGTGGAAATCGAGGTGATCCCTGGTCAGATTAGTGAAGATGGCCACGTCAAAATCGACCCCGAGCACCCGCTTCTGCTCCAGGGCGTGGGAACTGACCTCCAGCACACAGGCCTGACAGCCGGCGCGGAGCATTTGCGCCATCATCTGCTGCACCTCCAGCGCCTCCGGAGTGGTGCGGCTGGCGGGAATGACCCGCTCGCCGACCTCGTAGCGCACGGTGCCCAGCAGGCCGGTGCGAACGCCGGACGCCTCCAGGATCTCCTTGACCATGAAGGCCACGGTGGTCTTGCCGTTGGTTCCGGTGACTCCGATCACCTTGAGGCTGGCACTCGGGTGGCCATGGAACGTGGCCGCCGCCAGGGCCAGCGCCTCCCGGGCGTCCGCCACCCTGATCTTGGCAATCCGCGGCGAGGAGAATCCGTTGCGCTCGCAGATGACCGCCACCGCGCCGCGCTCAATCGCGTCGGAGACATAGTCATGGCCATCAACCGTCTGGCCAGGCACGGCAATGAAAACCATGCCGGGGGTGACCCGCCTGGAATCGTAGGCAATCCCAGTGATCTCGCGATCCAGCGAACCTTCGGTTCGCAGGAGGGTCATCGGCCGCAAAATCTGTTTGAGTTGCATGCGCTGGTTCACGGGTTGCTCCGGCGGGCCAGAGTGGGCACCAATCCGCCCGGCTCCCGGCCCGGGCCGGTTTCAGGACCCGTCTCTTCCCTGATGATATCCGGACGAATATCCATGTGGTTGGCCGCGTGCTCGGCGATGCCGCGGAACACCGGGGCGCACACCTGGCCGCCAAAATAACCGCCCTTGGGCTCATCCATCACCACGGAAATGCACAGCTCGGGACGGTCAGCGGGGAAAAACCCGATGAACGAGGAGAAGTATTTGCCCGGCATGTAGCCCCCGGGCCCGGCCTTCTGGGCGGTGCCGGTTTTGCCAGCCACGGTGTAGTGCTCCAAGCCGGCTTTGGTGGCGGTGCCTTTCTTGGCGGTGATCACGGTCTTGAGCGCGGCGACCATCTGGCGGGCAGTGGCCTCGCTGATGACCTGGCGCACGGCCTGCGGCTGGTACTTCACCACCACGTTGCCATCCTTGTCCTCCAGGCGGTCCACCAGCATGGGCCGCATCAGCACCCCGCCGTTGGCGATGGCGCTCATGGCCATCACCATCTGCAAGGGAGTGCAGGCGGTCTCATGGCCCATGGGCACACGGGTGATGGAAAGCTTGTTCCATCGATCCAGCGGATGCACGATGCCCGACACCTCGCCGGGCAGCGGAATGCCGGTGCGGGTGCTGAAGCCGAAGCTGCGGATGTACCGGTGCAACAGCGGCTCGCCCAGCCTGATGCCGACCTTCGCCGCGCCAATGTTGCTTGATTCGGTGATGATTTCCTCAACGGTCAGCACGCCGTGGTTGCCAGAATCGTGCAGCAGGCGGCCGGCATAGACGAACTTGCCGTGCTCACAATCAAAGCGGTCAGAAATGCGCACCGTCTGTTCGTTCAGCGCGGCGCTGACCGCCACAATCTTGAAGGTGGAGCCGGGCTCGGCGATGTCCGCGATCACCCGGTTGCGACGCTGGTCCGGGGCGGCGAGGCCGGGCGCGTTGGGATCGAAGTTGGGCAGCGTGCAAAGGGCCAGAATCTCTCCGGTGCGCGGGCGCACCACCACGACCGAGGCGCTGATCGGCGAGAACTTGGCCACCGCCTCCGCCAGCTCGGTTTCCACAATGTGCTGCAAGCCGGCATCCAGGCTGACCACCACGTTGAGGCCATCGGCGGGCTCCACATCCTGCTCGCGGAAGGCGACCAGCTCACGGTTGCGGGAGTCCTTTTCGGTGACCCGCCAGCCACGCACCCCCTCCAGTTGGGCGTTGAGCATCAGCTCGATGCCATCCATGCCGACCGTTTCCAGCAGGCGCTGGCCGTTGATTTCCCGCTCGTGGAGCCCCACGTAGCCGAGCACGTGCGCGCCCAGTTTCTGGTTGGGGTACACCCGCAACTGATCCTCCACCTGATCGGCAAAGATCGCGTTCTGACGGAGCTGACGGTAGAAGACCCGGTCGCGCTTGGCCAAGCGGGATTCGTCCACGCCCACTTTGAGGCGGGCCATGGCGGACTGAACCTGCTGCCAGGTGTCGAGGGTCACCTTGCGTTTGAGCACCACATACCGGTTGGTGACCAACTGCCCCACCTCATTGGTCCGGGTACGGGGCAGAAGGCGCTGGCACACCTCGGCCTCGTTCAGTTGCAGCAGCGGGGCAATCGTGCGGGCCACTTCCGCCGGGAAACGGCCGATCAGGGAGGGATCCGCACAAATCGTTCGGGCGGGGAGGCTGGTGGCCAGCAACTGGCCCCGGATATCGCGGATTTCCCCGCGGCGCGGCTCCAGGAGATAAGCCCGCCGGGTGTTGGCATTCGCCCGGGCGGACAGTTCGTCATGGCGCAGCACCTGCAGGTCCACGAGCCGATAGCCCAAAGCGCACAAGGCGAGGACCAACAGGATGGCCACCACGCAGAGCCGCCGATATACCACGGCCTTAACCATAATGTTTCTCATGGGCCGCCGGCCCGCTCCAGTTTCAATGTTCCCCCATCTGCAACCAGAGCGGACCGGACGGCAAATCAATCAGCGCACAACCTCCGGCTGGGCCGGACGACCGGCATACAAACGGGTCGGCGGCAGGGCGCGGGAACTCTCGGCCGGCGCCGTCTCGACGGTGCCCTCGGCCTCCACCAACCGGATCACCTGGTCGGGCTGGGGCAGCACCAGACCCAGGCGCAGCTCGTTGATGCGCGACTGCAAAAACTGGGGCGACCGGACCGTGGCCAACTGGCGCGCGAGCTTGGCGTTCTGCTCCCGGATTTTCTTGAGCTGCACCTCGCGGGTTTCCATCTGGCGGGCCAGGTCATGGATCTGGTTCTTCTGCCAGGCGTAGCCGACGCCCAGGCTGGCGAGAAACGCGCACGCCAGCAGCGCCTTGATCGCCGTGCCCATCCGGGCGGCGGTCACCGAATTACGCCTGTTTTTGGCCAATTTAAACTTTTTCATAAACACGCAACTGGGCGCTCCGACTGCGCGGGTTGGCCTTCACTTCGGCTTCCCCCGGGAGCACCGCTTTCCGCGTCACCGCCCGTAAACCGGGCGGGCACGGCCGCCGCAACTCTGGCACATCCACCTCGCCGGGATAATCGTAGTCGCGGCATTGTTCCCGTCCATATTCCTTCACCATTCGCGCCTCGAGCGAATGAAAGGAAATGACGCACAGCCGACCACCCGGCCTCAAAATATCCACCGCCGCCACCAGCCCCTGGCGCAACACCCCCAGCTCGTCGTTGACCGCCAGCCGCAGCGCCATGAACACGCGCGTGGCCGGATGCACCGGCTGACCCCGGCGCGGGCAAATCCGCTCCACCAGCGCCGCCAGCTGTCCCGTGGTGCGCAGGGGCGTCAACTTGCGCTCCTGCCCGATGCGCTCAGCGATCCGACGCGCCTGCGGCTCCTCGCCAAGCTGGCGGAAGATCCGCGCCAGCTCCTCCGGTTCCAGTCCGTTGACCAGTTCCGCCGCAGTCACCCGGGAGCGATCATCCATGCGCATGTCAAGCGGACCGTCCGCCTGAAAGCTGAACCCCCGCCCGGGCGTGTCCAACTGTGGGGAACTGACCCCCAGATCCAGCAGCACCCCATCCATCTTCCCCGGCCCAAGCCACTCCCTCAGCTCCGAAAAATTGCCGCGCCGCAACTCGAACCGGCCGGCGTATTTCGCCAGCCGCTTCCCCGCCGCCGCCAGCGCCATCCCATCCTGATCCCCGCCCCAGAGCCGGCCATCCGGGCCGCTGGCCTCCAAAATCGCGGCCGCATGCCCGCCGCCCCCCACCGTGCCATCCACGTACCAGCCACCCGGCCGGGGGCTCAACCCCGCCAGCACCTCGGCCAGTAGCACCGGAATGTGGACAAACTCGGTTTGCACAATTCCATCCTCATCCCTGACGCCGCAGCCACCGCCGCCATCCGCGCCCCGGTTCAGCCGCTGGCACCGGCACGGCGGGCGCCACGGCCAGCAGCGGCTGCTCAGGGGTCGGCGCCACCGCAGGCGAGGCAAAGGGGGATTCCTCTGCCAGCGCCGGCACCGGCGCCGCCACAATTTCCAGTTCCGAATCGCTCAAATCATTCCGCACCACCCTCACCGCATCGAGCCGCAGCTCGGTCTGCACCGGGGACGGCATCCGCCGTTCCGCGCGGCGGGCGAACCAACGCCGCCACCACGGCACCTCGGGCAGTTGCGCACGAAGCACCGGTGCCAGGGTAGCCTGCCGGGGCACCGGAGCGGCCACCGGCAGATTGGCCGGCCGGACCGGAGCCGGAACGGGGGCGGGCGCAGCAGCCACCGGAGCCACCGAGGAGAAGCCCGGACGCTCCGCCGTTTCAAAGCGGGGCAGCGCCTGCAGCTCCTCCACCCGGTAACGCCCTTCCGGAGTGGCCCGGCGAAAACTTTGTCCCACGGCAAGCAAACTGGAAAATTTCATAAATTCATCGAATTGATGGCGGTCACCGCCAGGCGCTGATCGCTCGACTGGACCGGCGCGTACCGCTCCGGATGCCAGATTTCAAATTTGTTGAGGCGGCCCAGGAACAGAACCTCGCCGGTGATGCCAGCCTGCCGGGCCATGGCTTCGGGCAGGCACAAACGCCCGTTGCCATCGAGACCCAGATGGGCGGAAGTGCTGCCCAAGACGCGTTCGACCGCCGCGACTTCCTTGCTGGAAAGGGAAAGGGTGTTAAGACGCTCAAACATGGCCAGCCACCGGGCGGGCGGCAGGACGAGAATGAATTGTTCTGCTCCGAGCGGCCAGGGGAGGAGCACCAGTTTTTGCGAGGGATCGGGCGAGCGCCAATCGGCCGGGAGCATGACACGACGGCTCCCATCGACCTTGTATTGATACCGGCCGGAATAGACAACTGGCGGACTGACAATGCCTGCCGACATGGTGCGCACCCAGAAAGAAACAGCTCACGACCAAATTCACTTGTGGCTTCCCGTTTCTTACCTTTTTCTACCCGAACGGTCAAATATTTTATCATATTTTTTTCGCTTTTTTGAAAGCCCGTGTTCAGAGTAGCGCCATGGCATCGGCCAACACCGCCTCATCGGCAGATGCGGCGGTGGCGTAGCGCTGCGGACTCCAGACTTGGAATCGATCAAACATGCCGACCAATACGGCCTCTTTCTCAATGCCAGCAGCAGCCGCCATGGACTCGGAAAGTCCAATGCGACCAAACTTGTCCATGACGACCTGATCGCTGTTTGCGCCCAGAACACGGCGCAAGGCCTCAGCTTTGGGATCAGAGAAAGGCATGGCTTGGATTTTCTCCATGAGCACCTTCATGAGCGGCACCGGAAGCGCCAGAAGACAGGCCTCCTGCTGGGGGCCGCGACGCCAAAGAATCAGCGTAAAGCGATTCTCCTGGCCATCCATCCGCCACTTGGCGG
Source organism: uncultured Verrucomicrobiota bacterium (assembly GCA_903930345.1). Lineage (GTDB taxonomy): Bacteria > Verrucomicrobiota > Verrucomicrobiia > Limisphaerales > CAIYYI01 > CAIYYI01. The sequence continues at coordinate 7,347 of CAIYYI010000257.1, read as the reverse complement.
GGATTTGGAGACGACGCTTATCGTCCACCCCATGCTTGAAGCAGGAGTGATAAACAATTGGCTCTGAGGCGTTTGTTGACATGTTATCACCGGGGGTGAGGAACTCGACCCTTTCCTCGCCACCACGACCCACTTTCTACCACTTCCCCCCACTTTGATGCAATAGGTAGTTGCGCACAAGTTATTCACAAGGGCATTGAGAGGTTGAAGTATTGGGTAATCATCACAATATTGCAATATGTATCGTTACAGTTTTTACTTTGTCGCTAATTTTCGCATCTTGGCAGCCCTGAATCATTAACTCACGTCTAACAGGTGCTTGCGGATTAGCGGTTTCATTCACCAGCGAAATATATGCAGTTTTTCACACTGTTTACTTCGTTATTTCTTCGTAGATTTAAAAGCCGCTTTTAGGAGGGCTTTTTCACGTTCCAAGCAGAGTTATTCACAAGGCAAAATCCAGGGTCGAAGAGTGGTTCCTCTTCGTTTTTGCTTGGGTACCAGGGGGCTTTGCCGCTACCTAAGAGGAAGCATGTTGACGCGGGATTTTGATTTTCTGTTGCCGCCAGAGTTGATTGCGCAGTCCCCTGCCCCGCGCCGGGACGGCTCGCGCCTGTTGGTGCATGACCGGGCAACCCACCAAACGGAACATCACCAGTTCAGGGATATCCTCCGCTGGCTGCGCCCGCAGGATGTGCTGGTGGTGAACGATTCGCGGGTGATCCCCGCGCGGCTGCGCGGCCGCAAGGAACGGAGCGGTGGGGAATTTGAACTGCTCCTGCTGGAGGAAGCCGGGGCCAATTGCTGGTGGGCGATGGTGCGGCCGGGCAAACGCGCGCGCCTGGACACGCGCATTGTCATTGCCACACCGGATCGCCAGGCCAGCGGCATCGTGGCCGAAGTGACTGCCATCAACGCGGCGGGCCATCGCTGCCTGCGTTTCACCGGCACCCCGGATCTGCGGGTGGATCTGGAGCGGCTGGGGGAGACACCCCTCCCGCCTTACATCGGGCGCGAGACTGTGACCCCGGAAGATCGTGCCCGTTATCAAACCGTTTACGCGCAGGCCCCCGGTTCGGTCGCCGCGCCCACCGCAGGCCTGCATTTCACCGAGGAAACCCTGGAGGCCATCGCCGCGCTGGGCGCGCACCTGGCGCGCGTGACGCTGCATGTGGGACCGGGCACCTTTGCCCCGGTGAAGGCGGACCTCGTCACGGAGCATGTCATGCACGAGGAGCGCTACGAACTGTCCGAGGCGGCCGTGGCCACCATCGCCCGGGCGCGCGCCGCCGGCGGCCGGGTGATCGCGGTGGGCACCACCAGCGTGCGGGTGCTTGAAACCGTGGCGCGCGCCCACGCGGGGGAATTGCGGGCGGGCGCGGGGCGCACCAACATCTTTCTGCATCCCCCCGCGCCGTTCCACGTGGTGGATGCGCTGCTCACCAACTTCCACCTGCCGCAATCAACGCTGCTGATGCTGGTGAGCGCGTTCCTGGCGCCGGGGGCGGAAACGGGCCGCGAGGGGCTGCTGGCCATTTATGCGGAGGCGATCCGCGAGCGGTACCGGTTCTTCAGCTACGGCGACGCGATGCTGATCCTATGAAAAAAACCGCCCTGCCCTTTCTGTTCCTCAACATGGCCATGACGGCGGATGGCAAGATCGCCACCGCCAACCGGGCGATCTCCAGTTTTGGCAGCGCCCGCGACCAGGCCCACCTGTATGAGCTGCGCGCCACCGCGGACGCGGTGATGTGCGGGGCGCGGACCGTGGACAGCGACGAGGTGCATCTCGGACCCGGCGCGCCGAAATACCGGCGGCAGCGCCTGCGTCACGGATTGGCCGAGCATCATCTGAGGGTGGTGGTCTCCGGCTCCGGCACCATCAACCCGCAGGCGGCAATCTTTCAGCAGCGTTTTTCCCCCATCATCATCCTCACCACCGAGCGGGCTCCGCGCCGGCGCCAGGCCGCGCTGCGCGAGTTGGCGGAGGAGGTGCGGGTGTGTGGTGAAAAGGAAATTGACTGGCCGGACACCCTGGCCTGGCTGCGCCGCCAGTGGCGCGTGAAACGTTTGTTGGCGGAAGGAGGAGGCGAATTGAACGACGCGCTGTTCCGCGCGGGGCTGGTGCGGGAACTGCACCTGACCATCTGCCCCCTGGTGTTCGGCGGGCGCACCGCGCCGACCGTGGCGGAAGGCACCGGCGCGGCCTCCCTGGCAGACGCCTGCCCGTTGGAACTGCAATCCCTGCGGCGGGTGGGAGCGGAATTGTTCCTGGTGTACCGCGTGGGGCCGGCCCAACCAGCCCGGAAACACGGGTTTCGCCTTGCTTCACCCCGAAACAACCGCTAGTTTGCGCGGACGTTTACAAGCCATTGATTATATGAGTGAAACAAACTCTCCGGTGGGAGCCAACGGGCCGGGCATGACCAACGACGATGTGGCTGCCATTGACGAGCTGCGCGAGCTGTACCAGCGCCTGCGCACGGAACTGGCCAAAGTCATCATCGGCCAGGACGAAGTGATTGAGCGGATCATCATCTGCATCCTGTCCCGCGGGCACGGCCTGCTGATGGGTGTGCCGGGTCTGGCGAAGACCATGATGGTGAATTCACTGTCCCAGGTGATGGACTTGAAGTTCAGCCGGGTGCAGTTCACCCCGGACCTGATGCCCAGCGACATCACCGGCACGGAAATCCTCCAGGAAACCAGCCAGCCGGGCCACCGGGCGTTTGAATTCGTGAAGGGGCCGATCTTCGCCAACATCGTGCTGGCCGACGAAATCAACCGCACGCCGCCCAAGACGCAGTCCGCGCTGCTGGAGGCGATGCAGGAGCAGAAGGTGACCGTGTCCGGCCGGAACTTCTCCCTGCCGCTGCCGTTTTTTGTGCTGGCGACGCAAAACCCGATTGAGCAGGAGGGCACCTACCCGCTGCCGGAAGCGCAGTTGGACCGGTTCATGTTCCTGATCCACGTCCTCTACCCCTCCCTGGAGGAGGAGCGGCGCATCGCCCGGGAAACCACCGGGGCGGCCCCCGGCAAGCTGACGCCGCTGGTGGACGGGGCGAAAGTCACGCAATTGCAGGATCTGGTGCTGCGCGTGCCGGTGCCGGACCACATTTACAACCTGGTGGTGGACCTGGTGCGGCTGACGCGGCCACGCGAGGAGGGGGCGCCCGACTATGTGCGCAAGTGGGTCACCTGGGGTGCGGGTCCGCGCGCGGTGCAGTACCTGATCAAGGGTGCCAAGGCGCACGCCGTGTTGAACGGCAGCTACCTCGTGCGCATGGAGGATGTGGAAGCCGTGGCCCACCCGGTGCTCACCCACCGCATCCTGACCAACTTCCAGGCGCAATCCGAGGGCGTCACCAGCGAGGACATCATCCGGCGGCTGCTTGAGGAAGTCCGCAACGGGAAATAGCCGTGGCCGCGCCGACTCAAAAAGCATTTCTTGACCCGCAGGCGCTGGCGCGCCTGTCGCAGCACCAACTCGGCACGCGCTTTCCCATGGTCGGCTCCGTGACGGGCCACCACAAGAGCCCGCACCGGGGCAGCAGCGTGGAGTTTGCCGAGTACCGGAAATATGTGCCCGGGGATGACATCCGGCGGCTGGATTGGCGGGTGTACGCGCGGACCGACCGGTTTTACATGAAGGAATTCGAGGCGGACACCAACCTGCGCTGCCACCTGGTGGTGGATTGCAGCGCCTCCATGAAATTCCAGGCGGGCGACCGCGAGACCAAATTCAATTATGCGCGCCGACTGGCGGCCGCGCTGGCATACCTGGCGGTGCAGCAGGGTGATGCGGTGGGGCTGGTTTGCCTGGGGGCCAGGGTGCTGCAGGAGGTGCCCCCGCGCCGGAACCCCACGCATCTGCAGACCGTGTTTGAAACCCTGGACAAGGCGGCACCCACGGGTGAAACCGGACTGGTCACCGCCCTGCACGATCTGGCCGAACGCATCCGGCAACGGGCGTTGGTGGTGATTTTTTCCGATTTCTTCTGCCCGGCCCAGGAGCTGATTGACGCGTTCCAGCATCTCCGCTTTCAAAAGCACGACCTGGCGCTCTTTCACCTGCTGGACCCGCAGGAACTGGAATTTCCCTTTGACCGGCCGACCCGGTTTGTGGATCTGGAGAGCCCCGGCAGTGTCCTGGCGGAACCGGCCATGATCCGGGCCCAGTACCTGCAGCAGGTGCAGGATTACCTGGAAGCCCTGGGCACCGGGTGCCGCCAGTTCAAGGCGGATTACCGGCGGGTGCTGACCAGCGAGGATTATGAAAAGGTGCTGGGCACTTTTCTCATGGAACGAGCGGTGACACAGGCATGACCTTCCTGGAACCCATCCTGTTGTGGGGATTGCCCCTGGCGCTGACCCCGGTAGTCATCCACCTGTTCAACCGGCTTCGGCATCGCTCAGTGGATTGGGGGGCCATGATGTTCCTGCGCTCCGCCAACCGGAAATCAACCCGTTACGCCAAGGTGCGCCAGTGGCTGATCCTGGCCTTGCGGGTGCTGGCGCTGGCGGCGCTGGTGCTGGCCATCAGCCGTCCGCTGGCCGGCGGGTGGCTGGGCTGGATGCTGCGCCCGGCGCCGGATGCCATTGTCATGATTCTGGACCGTTCCCCCAGCATGGAGCACCGGCTCAATGAGGGAACCACCACCCGCCGGGAGGAGGCGCTCAGGCTCTTCGCCCAATCCGCCCGCAGCCTGGCCGGGGTCAGCCGGCTGGTGCTGATTGATTCCGCTCTGCGCACGCCCCAGGAACTCGCGGGGGCGGAGGATCTCGAACGGCTCTCCCTCACCCGCGCCTCCGATACGGCGGCGGATTTTCCGGCGCTGGTGCAGGCCGCCATTGACTGGATCAACCGGACCCGTCCGGGCACGGTGGAAATCTGGCTGGCCTCCGACCTGCAACAGAGCAACTGGCAGCCCCAAAGTGACCGCTGGCCGGCGCTGGCCGCGCAACTGGGCGCCCTGCCCCAAACAGTGCGGGTGCGCCTGCTGGCCGTGCAATCCACCACCCGCGCCGAAAACATCTCCGTGGCCCTGCGCGACCTCCAGCGCCGGCCGCGCGCCAACCCGCCGGAGCTGGAGCTGGTGCTGGACATTGAGCGCGGTTCGGAGACCGCCGCCACCATCCCCCTGACCGTGACGGTGGACGGCAGCCAATCGCCCGTGGAGGTGCAGGTGACGGGACAGACTTTCCGGTACCGCCACAAAGTGACCCTGGATCCCGGGGCCACCTCCGGCAGCGGCAAAGTGGAACTTTCAGCCGACGCCAACCTGCGGGATAACACGGCCTATTTTGTTTACAGCCCCACGCCGCCACTGAAAACCGCGGTGGTGGCAACCGATGGCGGAGCCGCCCGGGCTTTGCAACTGGCCGCCGCACCCATCCCCGGAGACACCAACCAGCTCACCGAATTGACGGACCCCGCCCGGGCGGCCGAAGTTGGCTGGCAGGATTACGCCCTGGTGCTGTGGCAGGTGCCTCTGCCCCAGGGTCCGGTCGCACGCAGCCTCCGGGCCTACTTGGAAGCGGGTGGTGTGATGGTGTGTTTTGCCCCGGGCGCAAGCGGCACGTTTGCAGAGCTGGGACTGTCCTGGGGCGAACCGGAAACGGCAGCGGAGAACAAATCCTGGAGCATCGACCGCTGGCAGGAGCGGGATGGCCCGCTGGCCCGCACCGAGGAGGGACTGAGCCTGCCTTTGAACGAGCTGAACATCTCCAAACGCCAGGCGCCGGGCGGTTTCAAAACCGCCCTGGCCAATTACGAGGATGGCGGCAGCTTCCTGGCCCGGGCCAATGTGGGCGGCGGCCAGATCCTCTTTTGCGGCAGCAGCCTGGCAGCCGACTGGTCGGATTTGCGGGACGGCTTGGTGCTGGTGCCGCTGGTGCAACGCATGCTCACGGTGGGCGCCGCCCGCCTCCAGCGGGGCAACCTGGTCACCTGCGGTGAAAACGCGTGGCTCAATCCCGGCGAAACCCCCGTTTCCCTGGATCCGCCCGGCAAGGATCTGCGCGTGCAGGCCGGGGTTTATCGCACCGGAGGACGCCTGGTGGCGGTCAACCGGCCCGCGCAGGAGGATGAGACGGAAAAACTGGGGGCCACTGAGGCCCGGGCGCTCTTCGCCAAGCTGGATGTCAAATTGTTTGAGGACAAGGGCGGCAGCGATGGCCAATTGCAATCGGAACTGTGGCGGGGAGTCCTGTTTCTGATGCTGCTGCTCCTGGTGGGTGAAGCCATCCTGATCCTGCCTCCGCCCATCAGAGTGACCCCGGCAACCACCGTCCGCACGGGCGGCACGACCGTGCGCAAGGGGGTGGCGGCATGACTCGCTGGGACTTCTCAGCCTCGCCACTGGTGGTGGTCCTTGCCCTGGCGAGTTGGGGCGTGGCCGCCTGGTTCTGCTGGCAAAACTGGCACCGCCGGGGTGCCACCCGGGGCGTGGGCTGGCTGGAGGCCCTGCGCCTCCTCACCCTCACCCTGATCGGCTTCACCCTGTTCAAACCGGAGCTGGTCCGCACGCGGCTGGAGACCGATCGGCCGGAAGTGGTGGTGCTGGCGGACGCCTCAGGCAGCATGAAAACCCGGGACGTGCTGACCGGCGCGGGCAACCAGGTGCTGGCGCGCGATGCGTGGCTGGCCGAAGTGCGCCAGGCACAGCCTTGGAAAGGCCTGGAAAAACAGGCGCGTATCACTGTTCTGGATTTCTCGCCCCCGCCCGGAGCCGAGAGCAACAACGCCGCCGAGGAGGGCACGGATCTGAACGGCGCGTTGGAAAAGGTCCTGCAACGGCAGGCCCGGCTGAAGGCGGTGCTGCTGTTGAGCGATGGCGACTTCAACCTGGGCGGCTCACCCGTGAGCGCAGCCACCAAATACCGGGCCCGCAACATCCCGGTGTACACGGTGACGGTGGGCAGTGAGACGGCCTTGCCGGATTTGGTCCTGCATCCCATCTCCGCCCCCGCCTACGGGCTGCTTGGAGAACAGGTCAGCATCCCCTTCCGCATCCAGAACCTGCTGCCCCGCGAGGTGAAAACCACCGTGTCCCTGGCCGCCGGCCAAAACACCGAGGCCAGACGGGAGCTGACCCTGCCCGCCTTCGGGGAGGTGCAGGACACGCTGATCTGGCAACCGCGAACACTGGGCGAACAGAACCTGCGACTTTCCATCCCGGTGGTGGAAGGAGAGCACCTGACCGACAACAACGAGCAGAACTTCCGGATCGCGGTGCGCACCGAACAGCTCAAGGTGCTGGTGATCGACAGCCTGCCGCGCTGGGAATACCGCTACCTGCGCAACGCCCTGGAACGAGACCCCGGAGTGGATGTGAAATGCCTCCT